>CAZXEZ010000015.1:0-15612 GCA_964640255.1 uncultured Methanosarcinales archaeon
CTATCCAGATTACTGCTGAATCTTCTTTGAAGTCTATAATCTTTAAATCTGAACCCTCAATAATTTGTTCAGAGAACTCTTTAATTCGCTCAAATCTAGGCATAACTTCGTAAGGGAGTCTCTGTCTTGCATCACCCACAGACATGAATCCTTTAGGTTCTAGATATTCTGCTTCAGACCTAAGAAAATGTTCTTGATATTTTGAAAGAGAACATGCCTGTTTCTGAAGTAGTTGAGAAATATCACATGATGTCTGATGCTGATTTAGAAAAAGAACTGAAAAAGATTGTTGCTGCGAATAAAGGATTACAGTTTAATGCTTTAATTGGAGAAGCAATGAAGAAATTAAGAGGAAAAGCTGCTGGGAAGAAGATTTCTGAGATGTTGAGAAAGATGGTTGGATGAGCAAGGTATTCAAGTAGATATTACTCTTTTCGTATGGACCTTGGGCTATCATAAAGAAACTGCTTATATTGATCAAAAACTTCATTAATCGCAATATCAAATATTGTTTTTTGGGAAGGTGTATGTTCTGGCAATATTAACAAATTACCGCAATTATCAAAAACAGGGTATGCTTTGAACCAATTTTCTTTTGTTCTATTAAGATCTGCATACATAAAATGAATTGATAAATCAGAATGTTCTTTTAGTCCCTCTTGCAATCTTTTAATACAGGTTTCATCAACAAATAAACCAGTTTCTTTTGCTCTGCCTATTGGAAGAAGTCGAATTAATTGTAAATTAGTTATGCCTTTTTCTCTACAAAACGCAGGAAATGTGAATATGTCATCATAATTAGTGTTATTAACAACACAATTCAATCGAACTTGTACGCCTGAAGCAACAGCCTTTTCGATATTACTCATAACTTGTTTAAATCGATTTCTTCCCATGCTTCTGAGGTATGTTTCTTCATTTGTACCATCGATGTGAATATCCAAGCAGTCAGTATAAGCAAGTGCTTCATCAGGAATATGGATGCCGTTGGTTGCAACATATATTGAACAATTTGCTGCACGCATTGTTCTAAGTAAATTAAGGATATTGGGTAAAATAAATGGCTCCCCGCCCCCAAGAATCAATTTAAACGGCGCCAGTTCTTTTAATCTAGTAACTAATGAATCAGATAATTCTGCAGGTTTTTTAATCTCACTCTCGGAAAGACAATAAGGACACTCCAAGTTGCACGCATCTGAAACTTCGACTGTTAAACTAATTGGTTTTCCGGATAAAGATAAATTCTCTGAAAAGATGAACTGATCCTTTGCAGGATTATACCAAGTATCTACATCAAATTGCTCAATCATTTCGCCAACTCTCTCCCAGTCCCACAGTAAATGGTCCCATATTCAATAATTATCAAACAAATTCTTTCTAGGTTTTAGAATTACATAATGGATGATAATCATAATCAGAATAGCTGATATTGCTCCTATAGAGTTCCACACTAAATCATACATTGTGTTGAACCACCCGACTCCATAGGCTTCTATTTCTTCGACAGATGTGACTAATTGTCCTGGGCCGGCATCACCTGTTCCAAATGCAAGAGCGCCTTCTCCAAAGCCATAGACCAGGAATCCAGAGAACTCAACAAGCTCAATGACAACACCAATACCAGATGCTGCAAGCAGAACTACAATAATCAAGAATATCGTCTTTTGAGTAAAAAACTTCCTGTCCATCCACTGGTACAGAAAATTAAAAAATAACAAAGAAAATGCAAAAATAGGCATAATATGAGTAAGGTGATCCCACTGAATCCAAATAGGAGTAGAGCCATAAAAACCCATAAAACCTAAAGCATGAGGAATAAAACCTAAAATCAATAGAGTATATATTGGAAGATTCAAGTTCCATTTCTCATAAGTAAAGTAAAAGAACAGTGAAAGAACAATAAATGCAATCAGGTCAGGAACAAAACCAGTATTGCCCCAGATAAAAGACATCAGAATCATGACTAGAAAAATAACCACACCCATACCAAGTGTCAATGCAGTATAAATATCCTTCCCAGCCATACAGACCAATAATACGGCGTTATTTAAAAAGGTTAGGCTCTAAAAAAACCGCAACTTACAACAAATCAGAAGATTTGTTGACGTTTCGATTTCCTCTGGAAATACGAAACCTTTATAAACCCAAATCAGCCATTAAACACTATGTTACAGCATGTATTATGGGCCATATTGTTCTTCACATTATGGCTGGCAATCATATGGATCAGTGTACTACACGCAGAGGAACCAAAGAAGGCCAAACTAAAGAGGTATCCAAAGGTCACAATAGGTATACCTGCATATAATGAAGCAAGAACAATAGAGAAGACTGTTAATTCTATATTACAATCAGACTACCCAAAAGAGAAGATAGAGATAATCATAGTAAATGACGGCAGCAGAGACAATACTGCAAAAGTATCTCAGGAGATAATCAAGAAAAACAAAGGATTCAATATAATCTTAATCAATAAGCAAAATGGCGGAAAATCAAGCGCAGTAAATGCAGCTATTGAGAGAGCAACAGGAGAATTCTTTGCAGTCATAGATGCAGACAGCAGAATAGAAAAAGATGCCATACAGTTAGTGGTGCCTCATTTTGAAGATTCTAGTATCGGCGCTGTAATAAGCAGAGTGAGAGTAGACAGCCCAAACAAGACACTTGAAAGAATACAATTCTTTGAATATATCATGAGTAATTTCATAAGAAAATTAATGGCAGTGCTAGGAACTTTAGCAATAACACCAGGAGTGTTGTCAGTATATAGAACAGAAACCCTGAGAAAAGTAGGCGGCTTTACCAAAGACAGGAACAACCTGACAGAAGATCTAGAGATAGCAATGCGCCTAAAATCAAAGGGATACAGAATAGAGATGGAGACAAAAAGCACAACACACACATTAGCTCCACATAACCTAAACAAACTCTGGAAACAGAGAATAAGGTGGGCAAGAGGATATATCTACAATATGTGGAACTATAGATCAATGATGTTCTCAAGAAAACACGGCATTTTTGGAACATTTCAGATGCCTGTAAATGTCTTGGTAGTGGTATTACTGTTAATAAACGTAAGCATAATCGCGTATAATTTCCTTGAGAGAATGATTGAGTTCACAGTAAGAAGCGCAACAATAAAAGGGTATTTCTGGACAAGACTGCTGGAGATGCCAACACTACAACAGATAATGCTGGGACAGAACCTGAGAATAATGATACCAATAATCCTGGCAACAGTACTTGGCTTTTACCTGATATTACATGCTCACAAGAGATTCAATGAAAAAATAACAAGAAATTTAATCGGTGCTGTGGGTTATTTCTTGTTCATACCATACTTTACCACAGCAAACTGGATCTCCTCAATATTCCAGGAAGTCTTTAAAACAAAAAGAAAGTGGTAAACTTTAAAAACAATACATAACTAATTCTAAAAATGCACCCGTAGCTCAGCTTGGATACTGCAAAATTCGGAGAATTTTGCCGGATTTGCGTAGAGCAAATAGAGCACTTGCCTCCTAATCCTCAAGGGAGCCAGCAAGGGGTCGAGGGTTCGAATGGGCTCAAAGGGATCGCTTCCCTTTGGCCAGCGAAAGTCCCTCCGGGTGCGTTTAAAATGTACAAAATAAAGCAAAAACCAGAAGATTTCCTTGTAAGAGAGATAAGTATCATAAAACCAGGAGAAAAAGGAAAATACACATATTTCTTGCTAAAGAAAAAGAACTACAACACAATAAGAGCCCTAGAGCACGTAGCAAATGCACTGCACTTAAACCCTAAAAGACTAGGTTTTGCAGGAAATAAAGACAAACTAGCAATAACAGAACAAACCTGCTCTATACCAGAGATTGAGAGAGAAAAACTAGAAAAAATAAAACTAAGAGATATTGAACTAAAGTTTCTAGGAAAAGGAAATGAGCCCATAAGCTTAGGAGACCTAGAGGGAAATGAATTTGAGATAATCGTAAGAAATATTGACAAAAAACCAAAACCAAAAACAGAATTCGTGAATTATTTTGGGAAACAAAGATTTGGGAAAGCAAATGTGCCAGTAGGAAAAGCAATCGTCCAGAAAGATTTTGAGAAAGCAATAAAGCTAATGCTTGAAGACAAAGGACCTGAACAAATCAAGGTGAGAGATTACATACAAAAAAACCCAACAAACTTTGTGGGAGCACTAAAAACATTACCTTTAAAATTATTAAAGATATACATCCATGCATACCAGAGCTGGATATGGAACAAAGTGGTTGAAAAGATAGAGAAAACAGGAGAATTGCCTTTAGTGGGCTTTGGAACAATAGTCGATAATCCAGTCTTAGCAGATTTCCTGGCAGAGGAAGGGATAAAACCAAGAGATTTCATAATCAAAGAGATTCCAGAGCTAAGTGCAGAGGGGAGTGTAAGAAAGATAACAGGGCAGGCAAAAGATCTAAAGATTGGTGAATTAGAGGAAGACGAACTAAACAAGGAAAAATTGGAACCAGAGGTTCCAAATTCACGAAACGAAGTTTCACGAAAGAAAAAAGTAAAGATAAAATTCAAGCTCTCAAAAGGAAGCTATGCAACAGAATTCTTAAGGCAATTGTTCACCTAAGACCTTGATAATATCCTTAAAGATTTCTTCAACAGGCCTGTTGCCATCAATAATGTGAGTAATGTCTCTTGGCTTGTAGTATTCCAGCAAAGGCTGTGTCTGCTCTTTATAGACTGCCAAGCGCTTTTTAATTCCTTCAGGCGTGTCATCAGAACGCTGGATAA
Source organism: uncultured Methanosarcinales archaeon (assembly GCA_964640255.1). GTDB lineage: Archaea > Nanobdellota > Nanobdellia > Woesearchaeales > ARS49 > WJJT01. The sequence continues at coordinate 4,765 of CAZXEZ010000015.1, forward strand.
GCTCTCCACCGCATTTCTCGCACTTACCCCCTTTATTTGCAGGGCTCTTGCATCTAGCACAAATCCTTCTCTTTGAAATCCTCTCAATAATCACATCATCAGGAACATCCAGAACAACAACAAAACCAAGCTCTATCATTGAATCAAGCGCCTCTGCCTGCTCAATGGTCCTGGGAAAACCATCAAGAATAAACCCTTCTGTGCAGTCAGTCTCTTTCAAACGCATCTCAACAAGCTTAATAGTTATTTCATCAGAAATAAGAACGCCTTTTACCATTCTTTCCTTGATTTGCTTGCCAATATCTGTTTCTTTTTCCTTTGCAGCGCGAAATATATCACCAGTAGAGATATGAGGAATGCCATACCTATCTGCAATCTTCTCAGCCTGTGTTCCCTTTCCAGAGCCAGGGGGACCCAAAATGATTATATTCATCCTAAATACTCCTTTAATTCCTTATCTGATTCTGGGGTTGTTTCCCAGCAGACCTCTAGTTCCTTAATAAAAGGAATCATCTGCTGCCTCATCTTAGGCCAGGTCTCTGCTGCCTGCTTTATTATTGCAGCATCTATCTTATCATCTAACAATAGTTCTGATTCATTAATCTTTCGCTTCAGATACATGACATTACTGAATAACTCAAATATTTTCTTTTTTGCAGCATCATCAAAACACCGGTATTCATAAAGATCAACTAAAGAAGTTGTCTCTGGCTGAATCAGCTTTGCGAGCAATTCACAAGCACTAGAGAGCTTTTCATTAATCTTTCTCTTAATCTCTCTTAACAATAATCCATCTGGCTCTATTTTGATGATCTCAAACTCATTGTTAAGAAGATCAAAATCAGGCAGATTTAATTTTTTTCTTATTTTTTCATATTCTTTTTTCATGTTATCGCCTTTTTTTTTAGTAAAAAATCCTCCGGGGGGCAGCGCTCAAAAACTCAGAGAGTTTTTGGCTGGTCCTCCGTCGTCTTACTAACGTAAGCCTCCGGAGGGAGTTGCACCCTCGACCTGCGGATGTCTTTACAAAATGATACAAGTCCGCCGCTATAGCTACTAAGCTACGGAGGCAATTGTTAATTGCGAATTGCCTTTTGTAAGTCTCCTTCGCCCGTGCTACCTCATGTAGCACTTGTTTGGATTCACTCGCAAAAACCAAAGGTTTTTGGGAGTTCTCACGGAACTTCGTTCCGAGAGATAGCCTTTCTTAAAGGCTAGCTACCTAAGCTAAGGAGGCATAAGAATTGGATTATTAAACGATTTATAAAGCTTTTCCTTACTTCTTATAGAGATTTAAAAATGCTTTAATCTGCTCTTTCAAATGATCTGTATCCTCGCGAACAGCATTCTTAAAGCCGCTTAAAAACGGCATGTAAATATACTTCTCAAAAACAGTCCTCAGGACATATAACCAGGGCTTCATCTCCCACCTGTGCTCGTAATCTGTCTCCAGGATAGACATAATCTCAATAACAACTGTTCCTTTGTTCAGTTTCTGCTTCTTGCCAGCCCTTGTGACCTCAACCTCTTTGCAGCCAGAGATCATGATATCAATCTTGATAATTGCCTTGGCATAATCAGTGAGCTTCTTGAAAGGCTCAAGCTTTGCTGTTATGACTTTTCCCTCTTTCTCAACACTCTCTTCAATAAAATTCTCAACAGGGAAGTAGCCTTTTGATTTTTCCCAATCCTCAATAAGCTGATAGAGCTCTTTAACAGATAACAGGCCTTCATATTTTATTGTTTCTTTTTCTACAACAGTTGTTCTTTCAGCCATTTTCTACGTGATAATCTCGTGTTGACACTTCTCCCTTATTAATTTTCCTAAATTAACCATCTTGAGCATGATATCGTCTTCCCAGACATCGCCAATGTCCTGCTTAATGATGTATTTATGGTAAAAATCCTGCAGAGCCTGCAAGAATTTAGAGCCCCCAAAGCGATTCTCAAAATCCAGATCAATCACGCCGCTGATATCAACTGTAATCCTTCCGTTGTTGGTCTTGATCTTCTTACCTTCTTTGACAATCTCTATGTCTTTGATATCATAAAGGCGAATAAACAATTTAATAGTGAACTTGACATATTCATTCATCTTGCGCTCGCCATAGATTGTGATCTCATGCTCCCAGCCCCCAGCAGGCTGCTTTATCTTGTGCTTGGGGTAATGAACCTTGAAATAATCAGACTCAAAATAGCTCTTAATGCCCTGCAAGATATCCGCCATATCAAAAATGCCTTTATACTTTATATTTATTTGAGGCGTGTTTATGGTAGTCATTAATTAAAAAATTAGAATAAGAATATATAAAAGTTTCTACTTAATCTGGGGTGCGTTTTGGCCAGAATTCCATGCCAGCCATCTTGCTCGGCAGATATGTCTCTAGTTTCAGGTAATTATTAAGCGCATCCCTGAACTCATATGCCTCATTATAAAACTCCTTTTCGAGCATATCTTTTTTCTTGCTCATGAATCGCTTAAAATAAAAACTTCTAAAAGGCTTGAGAAGGGTATTCTTCTTCCAATCTCCTGCTGCATCAAAAATCATGTTTGCAGCAACTTGGATCTCAACCTCTCCCTTGTTTGCCTTTAATTTCTTGTTCTGGACAACCAACTCAACATCCTGAAGACGGAGGACGTGCAGGTCTATATCTAAGTCAAATCTCCAGAAATTATTGCCAGGAAGCGGGTATCTTTTAGGACGCCACCTAAGCCAGACATCTTTTCCTCCAGGAGCTGTTCTATCTAAATAATACTTTTCAGGAAAGTCTTCATCAACACGAGTGGCAAAACCGTGCTCAATAAGCCACTCATACATCAGGACATAGATATCCTTAAGAATAAAGACATCCTTAAACTTAATAGAAAACTTAGTGACTGTCTTGTACTCAACACCAGTATATCTGTGTTTAATTGAAACCATTAAAACCCTTTTTAATTCCCATATTTATAAGGTTTTCGCCAATACCTGACTTTTGCAGTGATATAGTAAAATAGACAAAAAGTCAAACAGGTTAACTTTTACCTCTATTGTGCATATAAAACGCAAAAGTTAACCAACACTAAACTTTTGCAGTTTATGAATGAAAATAGGCAAAAAGTTTATGAGCTTGGCTTTTCACAAAACTATTAGTTTTGTGAATTTGGAAATCTTTTTTAAAAATTTCCAATTTTGCACGATATGTTAACCTGAAAACACAAAAGCCAAGCAATGCAAAGATTTTTATACGTCTTGACAAATAAAACAAAACATGTTAATCGGCATAGTGGGAAAAGCAAATGTAGGAAAAAGCACGTTTTTCAAGGCCTTGACTTTGGCAGAGGTACTTATCGCGAACTATCCTTTTGCAACAATAGACCCAAACAAGGGATTTGGCTTTGTGAAAGTAGACTGTGTCGACAAGGACTTTGATGTAAAATGCAATCCAAGAACAGGATACTGCATAGACCATGTACGATTTGTTCCAGTAGAGGTATTAGATGTGGCAGGACTTGTGCCAGGAGCGCACGAAGGAAAAGGAATGGGAAACAAATTCCTGGATGACCTAAGGCAGGCACATGCATTAATACACATTGTAGACATCTCTGGAAGCACAAATGAGAAAGGAGAGCCTGTAGAGCCTGGAAGCTATGACCCTGCATTTGATGTAAGATTTCTTGAGACAGAACTAGACATGTGGTACTTATCCATCCTAAAAAAAGGGTGGGAGAAATTTGCAAGACAGGTACAGCAAGAGGGCAGGACAGTGTCAGAGGCGCTGGCAAAACAAGTATCAGGGTTAAACGTGGATGAAAAGATGGTCGAATCTGTAATCAAAAAATTCAACCTAGATCCAAGCAAACCAGTACAGTGGGCTGAGAAAGACCTGAATGACATTGCAGTCGAGCTAAGAAAGATAACAAAACCAATGATAATCGCAGCAAACAAGATGGACGTGCCAACTGCAAAAGACAATCTTGAGAGAATCAAAAAAGAATTCCCAGACCACATAATCATCCCCTGCTCTGCAGAGTCAGAGCTGGCGCTAAAAGAAGCTGCAAAAAAAGAATTAATCAAATACATTCCTGGAGAGAAAGATTTTGAAGTGACTGGAAAATTAAGCGAAAAACAGCAAAAAGCACTAGAGTTCATAAGAAAAAACATCTTAGACAAATATGGAACGACTGGCGTGCAGCAGGCAATGGATGCAACAGTATTCAAGCTCTTGAAATACATCGCGATATTTCCAGGAGGGATAAACAAGCTGGCTGACCAGCACGGAAACATACTGCCAGACTGTTTCTTGCTGCCAGAGGGCTCAACAGCACTAGACTTTGCCTACAGAATCCACACAGACATAGGGGATAAATTTATCCGTGCAATCGATGTAAAGACAAAAAGAACAGTAGGAAAAGAACACATCCTGAAGCACAGGGATGTGGTAGAGATAATAACCTCAAGATGAGGCTTCCTGGACGTCAATAGGGGCGATGCTCTTGTCAATAACAACAAAATTAACAGTCCTGTTTTTTCCAAGACTTTTTGCCTTGTAGAGCGCAGCATCTACCTGCTTAATCATGCTGTTTGCATCAATACCTGAATTCATGCAGGTGACAATGCCTAAAGAGATTGTTGTCTGACCCTGGAAAAACTCTTCAACAGACTTGCGCAGTCTCTCTGCGATTGCAAAAGCATAATCCTGAGATGTCTCTGGCAGGATAATAGTGAACTCCTCCCCCCCATACCTGCAGGGTATATCCATTGAACGAATCTGCTCCTTAAGCATCCTGCCAGTCTCTTTTAGTATCCTATCCCCTTCAATATGGCCTTTTGTGTCATTTAATTCCTTGAAATTATCAAAATCAAACATGACCAAAGAGAGCGGTTTTTGATTTCTTTTGCCTCTGGTAATCTCGGTCTTTATTGCCTCAAGAAAATAAGCCTTGTTGTAGAGGCCTGTGAGAAGATCTGTGATGGCACAGTACTGAGCATCCTCAAAATGCTTTGCTCTTGAACAGGCAACAGACATCTTTGACAATAATAATGAAACAATCTCAACTTGATGACTCAAATCAGAGGCAGCATAGAAAAAACATACACCAACCGCCTTTTGCTCATGATTAATAGGAAAAGCAAGAATAGGGGAATCTATGGATTTAGCACCCTCACAATCAGAGAGCGTAATGTCTGATTTTGGATCCTTGACAAAAAGGAAAGAATTTGATTCAAGAACCTGACTTTTTATTATCTCCTCAACAGCCAATAACTCAGGATTGGCATTATTCTGCCTTTTCTTGCTGCTGTTATAGATAATCGAGCAGTCAGAGAGCCTAAACTCTGTATAAAAGAAGTCGCAACTGCGCTGAAGGACCTGGTCGATGCTCATTGCAGAGTTCAATAGGTCCAAAAACTGCAGCACTACACCTTCATAAGCCATACAAAAATGTTAATAAAACTATCTTAAATAGTTTTATGTGATGCAAACGATATGATTAACTCATAGGTGTTGCACAGCAATACCAGCCAGGATATGCAGCTTTAATACATTTCTGGCCTGCTTTTTGCTTAGCTTCTAATAATGGTGAATCTGCAGCATGACTTGTCATACCCTTAGGGCACAACTGCGGAGCAGTGTAGACTGCTTTGCCAGTGCCTTGTGATTTCATAGTCACTGCCAATCCAACTATAGCCACTATTATTAATATGCCTAACATCATAACAACGATGCTCTTTGATGACATTTTCTTGCTTTTAGCCATTTCTGTTTCACCTCCTTTTTTTATTTAAAATATTGAATAAGCGTTTTTTGAATTTCTGATAGTATTTTCTTTGGACTGTGGCTCCTGCAGAGACTGCGTGCCCTCCTGCAGAGGCTCCTGGAATGCCTTTACAAGCATCTTCCAGTGCCTTGTTGATCTTTATCTTGACATCACTGCGCCTGCCGCTAATACCAACAGGATTTCTGCATATGTCCACCACTAAGACAGAATTATGAGGATATTTTTGTCCAAGAATAGTGCATAATGGTGATTTTGTGTGATACTCTGGTTTAATTTCATAATAGATTATATCTTTCTCAAAAAAAGCGTTTTTCTTGAGCTGCTTCAGATACTTCTGAAGTTCATCATCAATCTTTTTCCTGAAATTCTTTAGTTTTGATTTTAAGACATCTTTATAGGACTTTGCCTTGTACAAAACATCAAAAGCGAGTTTAACATTTTTAACATCAAATGATTCTGCAGAACTAATCAGAATAGCACAATCTCCGAATTTAGTCTTAAACAAATCCTTATGCTTTTTAATCTTGTATTTTTTGAAAATGCGATTTAGCCAGGCAGTCCAAGGCTTTGTTGCTATATCGCCGACAGAACCTACTGCAGCAAGCCAGTCAAGATCAGATACGTCTGTGACAAGGCCTCCAAGATCATAGCACATCTTTGCAGTTGCATAACGTGCAGGATCAATCCTGCAGAATAACTGCGGCTTGATGAATACTGTCTTTTTAGAAGATAGATTATTATAAATCTTATGATGATCAATCAGTAAAACATCTGCAAACTTTTCAACCTTTTTCAGGTACTTAGGATTTTCATCTGCACCTAAGTCAGTCAGGATAAATTTATTGATTTTTTTGGACTTTAATAAATTAAAAGTTTTAGGTGTTATGACGTGGACATTTCCCTTTTGATTAATCCTTAAATCAATCTTCTTTCCCCTGACTTTTTCAACAACTTTAGCAATAATAACACCAGAACAGACACCGTCTGGATCTGTGTGGTGAATGACTGCGACACGATCACTTGGCTTAATAGAAGTCATGAATTTCTTGAATCTATTAACCAGCGCCTGGTTTTTGAATCTCATCTTCTGATTTGGTTAAAAACCAACTCCACAAAAGCAGGCTTGTTCAGAAAGAACAAAGGAGAGCTATAAAAAAAAAAGGCGGCGCGCCGAACTGAAGAATTCGCGAGTACGCGCCTTTTGAGTTTCGAGGGGGGTTGAGTGAGCGTCATTTTTGTAAATATTTTTGATGGAGCGGCCAAGATAGCCTGCAAAACCGCTCCGTTATGAGCTGTGCATTTCGCCTATTAGTGTTTTTCTTTGCCTTAAACAAATCTCCACTGTTTCTCAATATCGCCAAGTGATTATGAATAAATGAATAAAGGATAAAAGGGGAAAAGCGGACAAGGCATTTAGCTTTTTAGCGTTTGGCGTTCAGCCCTGGCCTGTGTTCAGACCCTGTGAGATACGCCCTGCGTCACAGGTACCTGCCCTCAGGTTTTATTCATCTTAAACAATATAATGTCGCAAGATTTATATATACCTAACGTACTTACTATACTACACATACGTTTAATATTTACAAAATGAGGTGATTTTAATGCATATCAGAAGACTTGTGAAGGCAGGACCAGCCAGCCACACTGTTTCTCTACCAAAGAAGTGGCTTGAGAAGAACAATCTTGAGAAAGGGCATAATGTATATCTTATCGAGAAATCTGACAGAGAGCTGGTGATAATGCCAGAGCAGGGACAGGAGCAAGAGGCAGAGCCAAAAGAGATCACAATCAACATAGACAAAAAAGAGCTGGACACAATACAGAGAGAGATAACATCTGCTTATGTGAACAATTACAACACAATCACAATATTTGGGGAGAGCTTAGCTGAAAAAGTAAAACAGATCAGAAAAATGCTGCATGACTTTGTAGCACTAGAGATATCAGAGCAGACAGCAAAAAGCATAATTGCAAAAGACCTGCTAAACCTAAAAGAGATCTCTGTTGAGAAGACAGTCAAAAGAATGGACATGATAGTGAGGACGATGCTGAAAGACATAGCAGAAGGCATAGAAGACAAAAAATTCAATTATGAAACAATAGTATTCCGGGATTATGATGTCAATAGACTATATTTCTTATTATCCAGACTGCTGAAAAGCGCAGTGACAGACAATAAATTATCAGAGGATATTGGGATAGAAAAAACACAGATCCTGCCAAGCTGGTACTTGTCAATGAATCTAGAGAACCTTGCAGACTGTGTCAAGCACATGTGCACCCTTGCAGGGAAAATAGACAAAAAAGAGCTGGCAAAAATAAAACCAATCCTTGCAGAATTAGACAAACAGTATACAACAGTGATGAAAGCCCTACACTCAGACGACAAAGCACTGGCAGATGAAGTTGCAAGACAGAGAATTGCATTAGTAAAGCAATGTACTGGCTTGATAACAAAAAACACAGCAGCAGAGATGGTAGAGCTTGTTGAGAACATAAAAACAGGAACAACACTGACAAGCAACATAGCAAGAATAGTGCTAGATAAAGAATAATTTACAGTGTTCCCCTAGGAGTTATACCATCTCTAAAAATAAAAGTATCTTCAAAAGAATTGCAGAGCTCTTTATCATAAGCTACAACTCGTGCACGCTGAAAACCAGTCTCATCTGGAGAGCAAATCCAGTACAGGATATTTCCCTTGCCTGCCTCAGGAGCACCCTGAAAAGCGAATATGGCGCCAGAAGAGAGTGCAAAACGACCATAACCTGAAAGAGGAGGGGCCTGAACAAATGCCTCAAAAATACTAGCTTCTTCCACACCTGTACAAGGATTAAAAAGAGTTGCACCTGCATCCCTAAAATAACCTTCTTTACCCTGCGCCTTAAAGATAGTATCACTGAAAATAAGATCATACTCATATGCATATCTTGCACAATCCTTTAATGAGATCGCGCTTCCTGTGTAAACTGCATCAAAAAACAGGGAGAGACTGAATATTGCAACTATAGAGACAAAGAAAAACGTAAGTGTAGAATATCTCACCATGGTAAAAAGTTAAAAAAATAAAATTTATGTGAATGTTCCTCTGTAACCGGGGTATCCTGGTCTTTCTTCAATATCATATGATATTGGAGTAATTGGTGCGTATCCTGGTTCATAGTGCGGATCTACTGGAACACCTGCTGGCGGTGTACAACACCATGTCTGCATACCAAAATCATCTTGCCCAGGAGCCTTTATACAAGTGTATCCTGCCTCTACCCACATATCTAGAAAGCGAGGATTTATTCCTGGCTCTGCAAGAACCGGTGTAGATGGAGAATCACATCCTGCCATAGTAATTATTCCACCAGTTGTGCTTGTTCTATTGAATAACAGAACTAATCCAACAACTGCTATAATCGCAACAACGCCCAGAATAATCAAAGCCATGTTCTTAGGTTCAGCCATATTATAATCACCTCAAAGTTTTTTTATGAATGTCCTATGTATATAAATTTATTTCTCATATATAAATCTTTTGTTGTTATGCCTTACTTTTTCCTACGCATCTGCCTAAAGGTCTCTGCCAAACTTTTGAAAAAAAGTTTGATCAAAACAGTGCAGCTCAAGGCTGCACGTGCGAAATTGACTAAATATTCTAATTCGCAGGGTTCACTTCTTCCTACGCATCTGCCTAAAGGTCTCTGCAACGTCAATAATGTATTTTCCAGAAGCCAGCTTGAAAATCAAAGGATCCCCTTTGAACAGCTTGACAAGGTCAAGCTCAAACTTGCCTGGCTTGAGAACCTTGATAGATTCTATATCAAGAACAACAGGCCTGTCCATATCATCAATGCCAGTCATGTCATAAACATCCTTCTCTATCTGCTCTTTCTGGACAGGAGAGAGCTGAATCTTATCTTCTGCTTTTGCCTTCTCTAATCTCTCTTTCTTGATGTAGAAAAACAGCTTGCCCCCGCAAGGACAGCCTTTTAGAATCTCCTGAGCACCATCATCATATAGTGTATCACATCTAACACATTGGTGAGGCATTATTTCTTCCTCTTCTTTTTCCTGCTTTCTTTGGTGAGAAGCTCTATCTTATTAGGATCTTTCTTTATCGACTTTACAACATTTGCAGGCCCTATAATTGTCATTCCAGACCTATCTCCAAGAAGCAATTCCATAAAGTCATTCTTTATCTTATCAATGCCGCCTGCATCCTCCTGCTTTGGGTTGATAACAGCCAGCTCTATCCCTTTGAACTCCTTGTTTATCTCTTCCATCGTTGCCTTTATTAATTCTACTTCCTCATCCTTCTTAAGCCTTCCCTGCAAAAGAACTATCTTGTTCTGTTTTGCAATGTTCAGAAGCTTTCTTATCCTGCCTATTGAACTCAGGTCTGCTATCTCTGTATACGGCATAAATTGAAGTGTTACCATCTTTTTTTCACCTATTTTGTCAACTCAAATATGTTCTCGTACAGGTCCTTGACCTTTCTTCCGTATTTTGCAGATATGCCCACGATAGGGTATTGCGGAAATGCTGCCTGCACTTTCTTTAAATTGGCTTTCTTTAAATCACACTTATTTGCCACAACCAATACTGGAATGTCTCGTGCAGCAAGGTTGCCAATTATCGTGATATTTACCTGTGAATAAGGATCTTTTGTTGAATCAAGAACAACCAAAACAGTGTCCATCTCATCAAGCCACTTAATGGCCTCAATAACACCTTTTGTTGCCTCTTTTGCACGCTTCTTTGCTTTTTTCTCAGTCATGCCTGCTTTTAGAAAATCCTCATAATCAATCCTGGTCGCAATACCAGGGGTATCAACAAGATTAAACAGCAATTCCTTCTTGCCGTCCTTTGACTTAAGAGTTATCTGCTCCTTGACGTTAATCTCCCTTGTCTCATGAGGAACATTGCTAGTAGAACCCATCTCTTCTCCTAACCAATCTTTACAAATCCGATTAGCCAAAGTAGTCTTGCCAGAATTAGGCGGACCGTATAGGCCTAATTTAATATCTTTTTTAGCCTTAAACCAGACTGTCAGGAACAAGCTTAAGACCTTTTTTATTTTGCTAATCACTCAAACCACC
>CAZXEZ010000016.1:0-15570 GCA_964640255.1 uncultured Methanosarcinales archaeon
GTCTTTATTGATATGTCACAATCAACACCACTAGAAGATCCAAATGCCATGAATTATTTAAAAAGAGATATAAATAACATATGTACTTTTTTCAAAAAAAGAGGCGTAAAAGCAGAAAGTGAAGATATCAAGCAAAAAATAATGCGCTAACCACCAGATTTAAAAAACCAGCGCATTTTCTCTAAAATATGCCTAAAAAAACTGAGACAGAAGAATTTGAATATATATTAAAGCTACCTAAAGAGAGAGTTGCAGTGCTGATAGGAAAGAAAGGCGAAGAAAAAAAACAGCTAGAGAAGACACTCGGAGTGCAGATAGCAGTTGATTCAAAAGAGGGAGATGTCACACTGACTGGAAAAGAGGCACTGAAAGTTTATGCTGCACGCGAGATTGTGCGGGCAATCGGGCGCGGATTTAATCCAGATGTTGCAAAATTATTATTAAAAGTTGATTATGGATTTGACATGATAAACATAAATGATTATGCCAAGACAAAAAAAGATGCAGAAAGACTTAAAGGAAGAGTCATAGGACAGGAAGGAAAATCCAGAGCAACACTAGAAGAGCTGACAGGAACCAACATCTGCGTCTATGGAAAGACAATAGGAATAATCGGGCCATTTGACGCCCTGGTGCTGGCAAGAAGAGCAATTGAATCGCTATTGAGCGGAAGCCTGCACACCCCTGTGTACAGATGGCTTGAAAAAAGAAGAGGAGAATTACGATAATGGCAAAAGAACCAGTAGCAATGGAACTAGCAAAAAAACAGAAAGCAGTGAGTGTTGCTGAATTTTTCGAGAGAAACAGACATTTGCTAGGGTTTGACAACAAAAGAAAAGCCTTGCTTACTGTTGTGAAGGAAGCAGTAGATAATGCAATAGATGCCTGTGAAGAGGCAAGGATACTGCCAGAGGTAAATGTCCAGATTCTAGATATGGGCAATGACAGATTCAGAGTAATTGTTGAGGACAATGGCCCTGGAATTGTAAAAAAACAAGTGCCTTTTATTTTTGCCAAATTACTCTACGGAAGCAAGTTTCATACTTTAAAACAAGCGCGCGGCCAGCAAGGTATTGGAATAAGCGCAGCAGTACTTTATTCTCAATTAACTACAGGAAGACCTGCAAAAATAAAATCGAGAATAGATGAAAATCACGACACAATGCTTTTTGAATTGAAGATAGACACTAAAAACAACAAGCCAGAGATAATAAAATCAGAACAGATTGAGTGGAAAAAACAGAGAGGGACAAGAATAGAGCTTGACATAGAGGCAAGCTATCAAAAAGGAGACCAGAGTGTTGACACTTACATCAAAGAGACTGCAATTGTCAATCCGCATGCCACAATCATATATACTAATCCTAAAGCAGAACAATTTGTCTTTCCAAGAGCAACAGACAAACTGCCTCAAGAGCCAAAAGAGATCAAACCACATCCTTATGGAATTGAGTTAGGCATACTGATAAAGATGATCAAGAATACAGAAGCCCGCACATTACAGGCATTCTTGACAAAAGAATTCTGCAGAGTGGGGGCAGGAACTGCAAAAGAGATCTGTGAAAAAGCAGCATTACCGCCTAACACAAAACCAAGAGACATAAACCATGCACAGGCAGAAAAACTTATGGAGGGAATAAAGAATACTAAAATAATATCACCATCAACAGACTGCATAGTGCCAATAGGCTCAGAACTGCTTGAAAAGGGATTGAAGAAAGAGATAAATGCAGAATTTTATACTGCAGTAACAAGATCACCGTCTGTCTACAGAGGAAATCCTTTTGTTATTGAGTGCGCAATTGCATATGGCGGGGAGCAGCCAAAAGACGGCTCAATAAGATTAATGAGATTTGCAAACAGAGTTCCGCTGCTTTATCAGCAGAGCGCAGGGGCAATATTAAAGGCAGTTACACAGACAAGCTGGAGAAGCTATGGATTAAGTCAAAGCAACGGCTCATTGCCGCAAGGACCAGTAACACTGGTTGTACACTTGGCATCTGTGTGGCCTCCATTTACTTCAGAAGCAAAAGAGGCATTAGCTCATTATCCAGAGATAATCAAAGAGATCAAACTGGCTCTGCAGGAATGCGGCAGGAAATTAGGCATGTATGTAAATAAGAAGAAAAGAATGCATGCAGAGAGCCAGAAAAGAAGCTATATAGAGAAATATATCCCGCATGTTGCAGAAGCACTTAAGGAATTACTTGCTTTGAAACAAGCTGATGAAGCAAAAATAGAGCAATTATTGAAAGAATTGTTAGAGAAACATAGAGGCAAGCTAAAGAAAGTAGAGATGGAAAACTTGGAATATGACGAAGAGTTTGCAAAAATGGGGCAAGAAAATGAGTGAGAAAAGACCAGTTTTAGACCAAATACGGGATTTAGCTACTGATATTTACAAAAAAATACTGAAGAAAAAACAGCCAGAGATATCTTCGCCTGTAAGAAGCCTCGCAAATGTCAAATTCGACCCTAAACAAGGATATTTTGAATTACTAGGCAATGAAAAAACAAGAACACTGACTGCATCAACAGTAAAAACATTTGCACAAACACTAAAGATGATGGGTCTTTCTAAAAGCTTGATTGAAACAGATGACATAGCAACAAAAAGAGAGGCATACTACGTATCTAAGAATTGGGGAGATGCGAAATTCATAGAACAACCAGAATCAGATACAGTAATGGACGACATAGAGGCGACATTTGGGGTGAATAGAGAACAAATAGGATTCATAGCAGACGAGCACGGCGGAGATGTTGCAGGAGCCTTGACAGTCATTGATAAAACAGAAGACGGCAAAGAGATAAAAATAGACTGCACAAAATTTGGATCAGGAGCATATTCAATCCCAACATCAGTAGAACATTTAAAATTTGACACCAAAGCAAAATTCATACTTGCAATAGAGACTAAAGGTATGTTTGAACGGTTGAACAGACACACATACTGGAAAAAAGCAAACTGTATTATAATATCAATGGGCGGAGTCCCTACAAGAGCATGCAGAAGGTTTATCAGAAGACTGGCAGATGAGAAAAAATTGCCTGTGTTTGTATTTACAGACGGAGACCCATATGGTTGGCTGAATATTTATCGTACACTGAAAGTTGGAAGCGGTAACGCAGCACACTTGAATGAGTATTTCTGTGTACCGCAGGCTAAGTTCATTGGAATAACTGCGCAGGATATTCTTGATTACAAACTTCCATCACATCCTTTAAAGGAAGTGGATATCAAAAGAATAAAAGATGGAATCAAAAATGATCCATTTGTACAGGCGCATAAAGAATGGCAAAAGGCGCTGAATCTGAGCTTGAAATTAAAGAAAAGAGCAGAGCAGCAGGCACTTGCGCAGCATGGACTTAATTATGTTATTTCTAATTATTTACCTGAGAAGTTGAATGATCCTAAGAAGTGGCTGCCTTAGATTTTTTTATTAAATACTGTTTCTGCGGTTTGTTTGCATTGAAGAATTATGTCATTGCATTCTTCTGATATGTTTTTAATAACATCTGCGTTTGCCAGCCCTTGCAATTTCTTTAAATCATCCGGATTTGTATCATAATTCAATTGAGCAACAGCCTCAATAATCCCTTCAACACTCTCATGCAATTTTTCAAAAGAGTCTCTCATCGTTGCAATTGAGCCGACTAAGTATCTTGCTTTTTTTGGGTCCATTTCTACCATTTTGATTGCCTCCTATATTTTAAGATTTATTTGAGAAGTGATATAAATAAGTTTCTCTTTTTTTTAAGCAGCAGAATCATTTAAGAATTTCTATAAACACTTTTTTGAATTTGCCTGCTTTTTTCAAGACTTGTTCTTCTATTTCTTTGTCTTCTAAAGGAATATTTTGCTCTAATTTTATTTCTTTTACTTTGTTCACTAAAATTTCTCTTTTTTCCAATAACGAAATAATCTGAGAATCGATTTCGTTTATCTTTTTTCTGTATTCTTTTATCATTGTAATTCTGGTTTATAAATAAAATACGGGCCCGGAGGGATTCGAATTCGAGCTTTGTAAGCTAAAACTTACAGAGTCCCTCGATCTACAGCTCTCTTCCCAAAAAGGGTAGAAGGCTGTCGCCTTATTTGCCCTACAGCAAATCCGGCAAAATTCGATGCCGAATTTCGCAGTATCCAGGCTAGGCTACGGGCCCATAGAGATTAAAATAAGTTATACGATTTATAAAGCTTTCTCAATAGAAACAAAAACATTTTTAAACGACGTATATATTCTCTACTATCGAGGTTTGCGCGGAGGTGGCCAAGCGGCTAAGGCGATCGGCTGCAACCCGATTAATCGAGGGTTCGAGTCCCTCCCTCCGCTTTTTAAAAATGAAGAAAACCATACTGCTATTTTTATTGGTGATTCTTATAGTAGGATGTGCTGTACAAGTAGATGAAATTTCTAATGAGACCAAGATTGTTGAGAAAGAGATAAAGCAAGTAGAAGAAAAAATAGTTCAAGCAAAAAAACCTGTGCAAAAAACAGAAACGCACATAATTGCAGAAGAGCCTGAAGAGACAGAAGTGAATGTAATATTAAATGTAGGAGAGACGAAAACAGTGTACATAGGCGATAGAAAATACACTGTAAAACTCTTGAGTGTCTCAAACAGGGCAAGATTTGTGATAAATGGGGAGCACACAAAAGAACTTATGCTAGAGGGAGTAGACACCCTTAAGGAACAATCAAAAGTTCAGTTGTTAAGATTCATTTACAACGGAGCTGAACTTAAAATCAAGGCACCACCAGAAAAAGAACAAATAGATATGGGGATAGGATTACAAGGCACAGGACCGCAAAAACTGGCAACAGCGATATTTCAAAAAGTGGAGAAAACAACAACAGGCCATGCAGAGATAATAAGAACAGCAGAGGGCAGGATAGTAATACAGTTCCAGAGCTTTGTGACAGAACCAGGGGCAGGATTATATATTTACTTGGTTGACCAAAACATAGCTGATGGCTATGAAGTTGCCAAGCTAACAACAATCACTGGCAGTCAGACATACAACCTTCCAGAAGATGTTGATCTAAACAAATACAAAAAAATAGTAATTTATTCTAAATCAGCAGAAATAATATATGGAGAAGCAAAGATATCATAACCTTTTTATATCTGCTTTAAAAACAAGTATACATGCCTAAAATTCTAGTAAGCAAAGGGAAAAAAGAGTACATACCAGAGCTAAAGAGAGAAGTAACCACAAGAAAAGCTTTGAGATATTATGTAACAGACATGAGCAAGGATTTTCACACAAAATATGGCATTATCTCTAAGAAAGACCTGAAGAAAAAAGATGGAAGCAAAATAAAAACAAACAGAGACAAGGAATTCGTGATATTCACATCTCAATTTGCAGATGACTTCAGAAAACTAAGAAGAGCACCGCAGACAATCATACCTAAAGATTTTGGGGCAATAATAGCAGAGACAGGATTAGGAAAAAATGATATTGTAGTTGATGCAGGAACAGGTGCAGGAGCACTAGCCTGTGCACTAGCAAATGTCTGCAAAAAAGTGGTAACATATGAAATAAGAGACGATCATGTTGAGGTGGCAAAGGAAAACATAAAATCATTAGGAATCAATAACATAACTGTAAAAAATAAAGATGTGACAAAAGGAATTACAGAAAAAAATGTTGACTTAATCACACTAGACCTTCCAGAACCATGGCAGGCAATAAAAGCAGTGCAAAAAGCACTAAAGATAGGCGGATGGCTTGTTGCATACACGCCAACAATAACACAGGCAAGCCAGTTTGTGGAAGAGATAAGAAAAAACGAATCATTTTTATTTGACAGCACAATAGAAATCATAAAAAGAAAATGGATTATAGAAGGGAAAAGAGTAAGACCGCAATCAGCTGAGATAGGACATACAGCATTCCTGGCATTCATAAGGAGGCTAAAATGAACAAAGAATTAAAAAAATGGTGTGACCAAGCAGAAGATACAAGAATACAGTCTGCAAGAGAGTGGTTAAAACTTCTAGTCGGCAAAAAATACAGCAAAGAAAAGATAAAAAAACTAGAAGAGACCAGCCACAAACATGCAAAAGTCTTCCTAAAACAATTCAAAAAGCCAGAAGAGTTATACGTTGACGCAGTAGGAAGCATAGCAGGAGCAAAAACATACAAATTGTCCCTAAAACTAGATGAGCTAAGGAAAAAAAAGATATGCTCAAGCAAACATAAATACCAAGGCAAAAAAGTTTGCTGGACAAGCTGGAGAAGCTTTGTGATAAAAGCAGATGATACAGCAAGAAAACAAGTATACGATGAATTCATCAAAAAAACACCAGTAATCGCGCCAACAATCAAAAAATCGTTTGATATCTGCAAACAAGAATTCTCAAAATATGATGTAGACCCATTAAAAGAATATATAAAAGAACACCACATCAGCTTAAAAAAATTAAAACAAGTTCTAATACAGCTAAGAACAAGTGTAAAAAAATCCTATAAAAAAGAATTCAATTATTACACACAAAAATACCTAGACAGAGAACCAAGATATTATGACGACCTATACTTTATGCGAAACATTGTGTTTAAAGACATGATAAAAGGATTCAAAAGAGTAAAACCGCTAGCACAAATAAAGAAAACAATGCGAATGATGGGCCTAGACCCAAGTAAGATACAAGTAGACAGCGCAACAAGACCGCATAAAGACCCATCACCATTCTGCATGGGAATAAAAATACCTGGAGAAGTCTGTGTATCTTTCAAAGCAGAAAACCCATTAAATACAACAAGCTCAATCTTTCATGAATTTGGGCACGCAATACACGATTCAAGCATAGACCCAAAACTGCCGTACTGGAAAAGATACGATATATCAACGGGCCTGGCAGAGACATTCTCAATATTCTTTGAAAACATACTACTAAACAAAAACTACCTCACAAAAGAGCTAAAGCTGTCAAATGATTACGCAGATGAGTTCATTGAAAAAACACAATTCATAAACAAACTAGCAGTAGCGTTCTACACAGGAAACTCCTTGTTTAAAATAAAATTCTGGGGAAAAAACCTGGCATTCAATAAGCGCAGCAAAGAATATGCAAAAGAAATACAAAAAAGCATGGGACTAAAAATCCCAGGTAAATATTGGTTATTGCATCACATTTTGCCAGAAAGAATACTATACGTGCCAAGCTATATGCTGGCAGACACAAATGCAGCAAAAATGCATGCACACGTAGAAAGCAAATATGGAAAGTACTGGTGGAGAAACAAAAAATCAGGAAAATACGTGTATGATTTAATGCGGCCAGGAACAGACAGCCCAATGGCAAACTTCTCAAAAGCAAACACCAAGACATACCTAAAACAGATAAAATGCTAAGGAAAGAAATAAGAATCATAGGCATTGACGACGGACCTTTTAATAAATTCAAGGACAAAGAAGCTTTAGTTGTTGGCACTCTTTATCGCGGGGGAAACTTCATGGACGGTTTGATGTCAACAAAAGCAAAAATTGACGGCACTGATTCTACAGACAAAATAGCGAGAATGATAAACAAAAGCAAATTCAAGCCGCAACTAAGAGCAATATTCCTGAACGGCATTGCAGTAGGAGGATTCAATGTAATTGATATAAAGAAACTGAACAAAAAAACAAAGGTTCCTGTAATAGTCGTGATAAGAAGTTTTCCTGATTTAAAGAAAATATTCAAGGTTCTTGACAGGCTAAAGATGAAAAAACAGAAAAAGATTATAGAAGACCTGCCAAAGCCAACAAAAGTCGGAAAAATATACATACAGTATATTGGAACAAGCTTATCAGATGCAAAAGAGATGCTAAAACTAACTTGCACGCATTCTTACATACCAGAACCAATAAGAGTTGCACACTTGATTGCAGCAGGAATAGTAAAAGGAGAGAGCAAAGGGAGGGCATGAAATTCGTAATATTGGGAGATTTGCAGGGTTACACGCCTAAAATATACTTCAAAGACTTTGATGCAATAATGGCGTCAGGAGATTTCTGCTCAGGATTAAGAATTCGAAAGATCTTATTCCAGTATTGGCATGAAAACAAGTACTAGTATGAGATAACGGGCAGGAAAAAAGCAAAACAGATGATTAAAGAAGAGTTAAAAAAGGCAGAAAGGCCTGAAAAACTAAACAAGATAGGAAGACTAAGGTATATAATTCCAGGAAACTGGATTTTGCATACGGGTGGTTAGAAAGATGGGCTTTTCCAGAGACTAAGAATTATTACAAAGACTATCGTATAAAAGGATTGAAAAATAGAGAAAATGCATTTTAAATGAGAAAATATGAAAGAAAATTTGGAGAAATTTTAATTAGAACTAATTCTTATAAAAATATAGATATAGGAATAAAACTAGAACACACTCTTTTTTGGGGGCACACATTAGAAGTAGATGCAATAGGGCAAAAAAGGAAGACCATATTTGTATTTGAAGGCAAATCTAACAAACCTAAAGATGTGGTTACACAACTGCTTGAAAGGAAACATTCACTAGACTTATTTAAACAAATATATGTCAATAGAGGTTGGTTTTTTGGATATACCAAAATCAGATTATTCTTTTATAGAATAAAAGGTTCGATTACTGAGAGATGTTTGATAGAGTATGATGGTAAAGGTAGAATTATTGATTCATGGAACTTTACTGATATGAATGAACTATTTGAAATATTGCGAAAACTTTAAAAACTTCAAAAACAATATGAATTATATGGTTAATAAAAAACACAGATTATTCGTAGAGAGAGAGAAAAATATAGATAAGTTAGTTGGAACTATCGTAGAAATAATGCCTCAGATTGATATAAAAATAGTACCTACAGGGGGTGCTCGTGGTGGATTATTAAGGGCAAAAAAAGCAGATTCAAGTTGTGAATTTTTAGATAATCAAAATCGTAAAGTAGGCAGTTTTAATTTTGAGCGTATGAATGGCACATATTTTTCAGAATTAGATCTCACTGCAATGCCTGATGATAAATACGATGTAATAATGGGAGTAATTTCTAAAGGATTTTCTAAATATTTACAGAAGAATTTCTAAAACTAAAGTCTAGTCTTTTAAAACTTTTAAAAGAAGCAGGTATATACACATAATTGTTTGAATCAGTTAAAAAAGAGTGAATAATGATAGATTTCTCGAAACCCGCAGTGAATTGCATATAGAAACCCGAACTGAGTAAATTTTTTATTCTTGTTCTGTAAAAAGAAAAAATGAGTCTGTAATAGTCATGCTCTGGAAAACAACAAAAAACACTAATAAACTACGCTGGCTAAACTCAACCAAAACGCCACGCGGTTGAGCGGCTAAAGGAAGCGAAACCTGTGGTAGTTCATAAATAAAAGACGGAAAAATAAAACAATTAAAACTCTTAAAGAAAAATTATGTGTAATACAACTTATTTTCTTCTTTCTGCTCGCGATCCATTCTAGAGCCAGGCTTGTTAATTCTTGGTCTATTGCTTTCCTTGTCTCTTCTCATGGTGATATTCAGGTCTTTCAAGAACAGGTTCATGCCGTTTTCCATTGTGAAAGGGCCTTTTGCATCACCTTTTTTTGCAGGAATACCCTCAAAGACAATCAATTCATCTGATAGATAATCAATAAATACCAAATCATGATCAACAACCAAAATAGAGCAGCCTCTTTGTTCTGTAATATCACGAATGACTTTTGAAACAATCAATCTCTGTTCAACATCAAGATAAGCAGAAGGCTCGTCTAAAAGATATAAATTCGCTTTTTTAGATAAACAATGTGCAATAGATACTCTCTGCAACTCTCCACCGCTTAATTCATTCAGAGGCTTTAACAACAACGGCTTGATATTAAGAGGACGAATTATCTGAGTATCATACTTTTCAACAGCATCCTTAAGCAAAGTAGCAACAAAAGTATCAGAAGAGGTCTCCAGATACTGCGGCTTGTAACTAACAGTAATTTTTTCTTTAATCTCGCCAGAGTCAGGCTCAATGACGCCTGCCAATAATTTAACAAAAGTTGTCTTACCAATACCATTCTCACCAAGAATACCAACTGCAAGCTTTTTGTTTATCTGACCATCTTTTGCAATCAAATCAAAATTTCCTAATTTTTTGGTCAGATCCTGCCAAGAGCTAAGAATTATCTTAGACTGCTCTGCAACAGGAGGTTTTGAATAGAATTTCAGGGAATAATCCCTAAAACGAATGTTCTGCTCTTTAAGATAACCCTCAAGATACGTGTTAATGCCTGCACGAGTTACTTTAGGCAGGGAGACGATACCATAAACGCCAGGCTTACCAAACATGATATGAACCAAGTCAGTCATGTAATCAAGAATAATCAAGTCATGCTCAACAACCAGGACAGCAGTGTCTTCTGTGGCTAATTTCTTTATGAATTTACTTACTCTAATCCTCTGCTTGATATCTAAATAAGAAGATGGCTCGTCAAAAACATAAAAGTTAGCTTTCTTAAGAACAGTTGCAGCAATAGCAACCCTCTGCAATTCTCCGCCAGAGATGTTTCCAATCTCATTATCAAGAACATTCTTCAGGTCAAGAGCTTCAACAACTTCATCAAAATGAGCAGTCTCATCTGCCTTTTGCAATAACTCCTTGACCTTGCCAGAGAAATTCTTAGGAATCATGTCAACCTGCTGAGGCTTGTAGCTCACAACAATCTTTCCTTTCTTAATCTTCTCAAAAAAAATCTGAGCTTCAGAACCCTTGAAAAAAGCAATCAAATCATCATAACTAGCTTCTTCTGCCTTGCCAAGATTTGGCTTTAGAATTCCTGCAAGAATCTGTATTGCAGTGGATTTCCCAATACCATTCTTACCAAGAATACCAACAACTTTTCCAAAAATAGGGATAGGAAGGTTATACAAATGAAAACCATTAGGTCCATACTGGTGAATAGGCTGCTTGGCAAGCTCTTCAGGAAGATTAACAATAGAGATAGCCTCAAAAGGGCACCTGTTAGGGCAGATGCCGCAGCCAGTGCAGAGTTTTTCATCTATCTTGATCTTGCCATTTTCATCTTTAGCAATGCACTCTTCACCTTTCCTATTGATAGGACAGAGACGCATGCAAAGATAACCCCCGCATCCATTCGGGTTGCACTTCTGCTTCTGAACAACAGCTATTCTCGGCATAAGTACTCCTGAAATAAAGCCGGTTTATAAATGTTATCACATACTCAACTTTGCGTTTATAGAGCAAAATAGGCAAAGTTTCGTAGCTTTAACTTTTATAGAAGGTCTAATAAACAGGGAAAAGTTAAGAAGTAGAAAGATTTAAATACAGAATAATTAAAGTATAGAATAGAGGTGAATGCCATGAGAAAACTAGGATTAATCGCAGCACTAACCGCAGTCTTACTAGTCGGGCTAACAATATTCTTTAACTCAAGCGGACCAACAGGAGGAGCAGCAACAGCACTAGCAACAGGAATATCCAGCAATATAGTCACGCTAGCAGCAGTGGTGGCAATAGCAGGAATAGTTATTGTGACAATGCTGAAAAAAGATTAAGAGAAGTTTTAATTTTATTTTTATATATTCTACTGATAAAATTCAAGCAGGTTAACTTTTGCTTTTTCTATACATACGTAAAAGTTAACAAAGCTTTAAATACTCTTTCTTTCTTTTTTAGTCCATGAAATGCGAGATATGCAAAAAGAAAATAGGAGAGACTTTCCTAAACAAGCCATTAGGCACGTATGTAAAGGACGAGAAAGGCAAAAAACACACAATCTGCTTTGAGTGCCAGAAAAAACTGAAGACCAAAGAGGAGATTTTAAAACATCTGTAATGCCTCCGTAGCTTAGTCAGAATAGCGGCGCTCTCGTATGCATTACCCAAGAGAAGCGCAGGTCGAGGGTGCAAATCCCTCCGGAGGCTTTGAAAATGGACGCGATAGAGCAAGCAAACAAAATATTCCTAGAGAACTGGGGGAAAGAAGTTTACTATGGAAGGTGTATCTTTCTTAGCTGGTATTGTGAGAGAGGCACGTGCAAGTTCTGTTTCAGGTCAACAATACATCATAAGGTAAAGCATGCCAAAACTGCAAAAAGAAGCATGGCCTCAATACTTGTAGAGGCAATCCTAGCAAAAAACCTAGGATGGAATATTGAATTCCTGACAGGAGGATATGGCATATATCCATTTGAGGAACTGCTTGAGATAATACAGAACGTAAACAAGATTTTAGGGAGAAAAGTGTGGGTAAACCTAGGAGCATTCACAAAAGAACAACTAGAACAGCTAAAACCGTGTGTAGAAGGAATCTGCGCTTCAATAGAAACAGTTGAGAAAAACCTTCACAATGAACTGTGCCCTGACAAACCAATACAACCATATTCAAAGATGCTAAAGACTGCAAAAGAGATGGGATTTAAGATAAGTATCGCAATAATAATAGGCTTAGGAGAAACAAGCATAGAACTTCTGCATAAATTTATAGAAAAACATAAACTCGACAGAATAACATTCTATGCATTAAAACCAGTAAAAGGAACAATATTTGAGAACAAAGAAGGGCCTACAAGTGAATATTACGCAGGCTGGATAGCAAAAACAAGAATAGAGTTCCCAAAAATAGAGATAATAGCAGGAACAACAGCAAGAAGATATAAAGAAGCAGAAATGCTCTTCAGGGCAGGAGCGAACGCAATAACAAAATTCCCTGCAACAAAACTGTTCGGCACAGAGCAAGCAGAAGTCATTGAAGAAGGAGCCAAGAAAGCAGGAAGAACATTCAAGGGGACGCTCACAAAGCTGCCTAATATCGACTGGGACAAAGAAGTTGAGGGTCTGGATCTTGATGCAGAGCTTAAAGAGAAATTAAAAGAGAAATTAAGGCAATACCTTAACTCAATGGAAAATAATATAAAGAAAAGATAACTCACAAAAAATCACAATGGCAAGAAAAAAATTAATCAACAAAAAAGTGCTGATGTCTATATTTATAGTGGCGATAATGGTATTGAGCGCATTCGGCTTCATGATGTCATACCAGACAAACCAGTCAGAAAAACTAGATGAATACAACGGCCATGAATTCAAAAAGACAGGACAAGGATTCATGACTGTAATAAATGATGAAAAAATTTACTTTAATTATTATCCAGGAGACCTGGAGAAAATAAACATCTCAGACGATACAAAAGCAATATTATCCGATGCAGAAGCAATGTTCATTACATATGACCCAGATTCTGACTTTGCAGAAGCAATAGCAGAGATAGAGTTTGACATGGAACAAAAAACTGAAAAAATAGGAAAGCCATTTATTGCAAAAGGCCTGACAAATGCAACAGATTATGCACTGCCACAGATAACCTGCAGCAATGCAACAAAAGTGATGCCTGTTTTATATGTCAAGAGAGGAAAAACAGCAGAGATAACAGCAAGCAACAATTGCATAACACTAACTGCAGAGACAGAATCGATACTAAATGCATATTACACAAAATTATTATACATAACATTCGGCGTGATGAAATAATGGAAGAAGAACGCGAAGCTAAAAAAAAAGAAGAATTAGAAAAAGAAAGAAAAGAGACTGCAAAGCTGAGAAAATTTGCAATCATCATAATTGTAGGATTCATAGTGATATTTTTTGCAGCATTTTTTGGGGTAAAATATTTTTACAATGATACCGCAGAATACCCTACTGTCACTTATAATGGTTTTGAGTTCACAGAAATTGCAGATACCTGGTATGCGCAGTGGCAAAACGAGGAAAAATTAGTATCTATATCAGCAAGATATAACCCATATGAAGTAGAAAACGTCACTGTTTTAGGGGAATTAGGGGAAGAATTCAAGCAGAGCGAGGTGTATATAACATTTGACCCTTACTCAGAAGAAGAGTCTTTCAAATATTTAGCATTGGCAGCAGCAGACCTAAGCCAGAGCATAGCAAGGGCATTTAGCAAGAAAGTAATACCTGCATGCACACAAGATCATAATGAAACCTGTGAAGATCTGCCAATTGTAACCTGTGATGATACAGACAAGGCAGTCATATACATGATTGCAGAAGAACCAACACAAATAATACTACAGGGCAATTGCATCACGCTCCAAGGCAAAGAATTCGAGTTAATGAGATCAGTGGATAAATTACTCTATTTATGGTATAAAATAATAACTCCTAACTAAAAATATGGAACAGCACTATTATACTGAAAAACCAACAAGCGAACTAAACTTAAGAAAAATAAAAGCAATATTAAGACAGAAAGAATTTGAATTCTATACCGGATCAGGAGTATTCTCTCCCAAAAGAGTGGATTCTGCAACAGAACTGCTAATCAATAAAGCAATAGTGCAGGAAAAAGATAAAGTGTTAGACCTTTGCGCAGGATACGGTCCTGTTGGAATAGCGATAAAAAAACTATTTCCTAAAACTGATGTATTCTTGACAGACATAAACAAAAGAGCAATACGCTTAGCAAAAAAGAATGCTCTGCTAAATAAAGTAAAACTGACAATCAAATCAGGAGATTTGTACACGCCATACAAAGAAGAAAAATTCGATGTGATACTGGTAAATCCTCCTATGGCAGCAGGAAGAAAAATCTGCTATCAGATAATAGAAGAAGCAAAACAACACCTGATTAAAGAAGGAAAACTGCAGGTAGTTGCAAGGCATCAAAAGGGAGGAAAGATGCTTGGAAAGAAAATGCAGGAAATCTTTGGAAATGTTGAGATAGTAGCAAAAAAATCAGGATTTAGGGTCTATTTAAGCGTATATAAAGGTATGCCAAAAAATTAATATATTTCCAACACCATAAATGAGTTATGTATGTGATATACTGCTCTGAACAATTAGACGGGATTTCAGCAGCAGCGATTGTTCTAAGGTATGCACGACTAAGAAACTCACAATGCAGGGTAGGAGGGTTTCTAAATTATATCAATATAGAGGAGAAATTCCAAGAGATAGCATCACTTAGAGGAAACCTGATATTTGTTCTTGATTTCCCCCCAGACCAGATAGAGAATTTCGAGCAAAAACTAAAAGAGATATCAAAACATAATAAAATAGTTTACTGGAACAGCCATCACCCTTACACAGCAGAGATGCTTGAATTAATGAAAAAATATGTGCATACTGTTGATTTCTCAGGAAAACTAAAAAATTCCTCAAAACCAGAACAGATGCTGTGTTCAGCAGATCTTGTTGCAAAAAAATTCCTTCCTGTTGATTCTGTTGCTTTAAACCTAAAACAAATCGCAAGAGACATAGAATTCTGGATAAGAGAGGATGAAAGAGCAATCAAGCTTGCAGACTTGATCTCATCAGGAACAAACAAAAAAGAATTGGTGAGCAACTTATCAAGAGGGGTTTTATGGTCGGAAAAATTTGAAAAAACAAGAACAGAATACCTAGAAAAGAAACAAAAAGCATTCATGCAATTGATAAGCAAGCTTCAGGTAAAGCAATATGTCAACAACAAGTTCGGGTTTAGTTTAGCATCAAGCATTTTAAGTTCTGCAGATGCAGGCGATAAGATATTAAACACACACCACGCAGTTGATGTTTCTGTTGTTTTGTAC
>CAZXEZ010000017.1:0-6834 GCA_964640255.1 uncultured Methanosarcinales archaeon
AACTTTGTTTCTGCGCTGCTCGCGTGAACTTGTGAACGCGAACCAGCAGAACTTTTTGTTTCTGCGCTGCCCCTTTATTTTTTGGCTGGCGCTTTTCCGCCGGCTGCAGGTTTTGCACTGCCTGCTGCAGCTTCCTTGCCTTTTGCAGCACCTTCTTTTGTTTCTACTGGCAGCAGTTCTTCGATTATGACTGATGGAATCTTTGCCTCTATTAGTTTTGTCTTGATTTCTCCTCTTGCTTTGCCTTCCATCTTTGAGATTATGTCTTTTGCTGTTGTCTCGTATGTTTTTCTCTTCTTCTCTAGATCTTCCTGCAGTTGCTTCTTCTCTTCTTCCAGTTTCTTTAGCTCTTCTGCGCTTAGCTCTGTCTTTCCTGCCTTGATCTTCTCTACAAATTCCCCTTTGTTGATGTCAGCGATTACCTCTCTTGCCTGCTTGCCCTCTACCATGATTCCCATGCTGTCGCATGAGCCGATTATCTCTTTTACTTTTGACACCATGTTTTTGCCGAGCAAGGCATCTTCTTTCATTTTTGCGATCTTGATAACCTGTTCAATCTTGATATCTGCAACTTTGTCTGTTAAAGGATTAGAAGCGCATTTCTCTACCCCTGCCTCTTTCTTGACTAAGGCAGAAACAGGCGGCGTACCGACAGTGATAGTGAAGGATTTATCAGCCTTGACAGTAACTTTGACAGGAACCTTCATTCCTTTGAAATCTGCGGTTTTCTTGTTTATTTCTGCAACTACCTGGCCTATGTTCACTCCTGCAGGCCCTAAGGCAGGGCCAAGGGGAGGGGCAGCTGTTGCTTTGCCGCCCTCAATCAATGCTTCTATTACTTGATCTGCCATTTTATTATCCTGTTTGATGGTAATTTATAAGGTTTACGTTTCTTCTTCCTCTTCAGATTCTTCTGAGTCACGCCTTATTACTTTCACAGAGTCCATCTTTACTGTTATTGGGATCGGGACTGCTGCCTCCAGCAGTTCAACCACGACTTCCTCTTTTGCCTTGTCTATTCTTGTGATTTTTGCCTGCTCTCTCTTGAATGGTCCTGAGATTATCTCTACAATATCATTCTTTTGGATATTGATGTCTCTTCTTACCTGCTCAAGCATGTGCTCGATTTCCTTGTAGTCTATCTCTTTTGGCAGGATTCCTCTTGCATATGGGACATTGAATGCTGCCTGTTCTGCGTGTATCCTGTCTAGGGCCTCTATGAATATATACCCTCTCATGCCGTGCGGCCTGATGACTGCAAAGACCTCTAATCCCTTTTTCTGTACATTTGCGCTCACAAAGTCCAGGACCTGGTCTTCTCGGTTCGCAGTTGTTCTTAGCGCGAATATGTGTGATTTTTGTTCAGTTTTTTGTTCTTCTGACATTTTAGGTTACCCTACCTCTTTTATTTCTGAAAAGAAGATTTTATTGAGTAAGATAATCATTATATTTAAAAAGGTTTCGGAAATTCTGATTTTTGAAACCTCACATAATTTTCGATTTTGTGTTGCTTACGTTTTTCAGCATGAAAACGTAAGTTCAAAAATCATTGATTTTTGTGAGTTGCGGTTTATAGCAGTAATTCCTTAATAAAGTGAATCGCAAACCCTATCAGCCCTATGATTACGATTCCCAGGCCAGATATCTTGACTATTGTCTTGAATTCAAATGAGTCTGGCTTTTTTGTGATCTTCAGCACCCTTTTACACTCTCTTAAGAAGTCTTTTATCTTCTCTTTCCGGCCGACTTTTTTCTCCTCTTTATGTTTTGCTTCGTCTCTCTTCTTTGCTATGAACATCTGTGTAGGCTGCTGCTCTATTTTCTTTGGCAGCTCACCGCCAGTAGGAGATTCATCTATTTTATTGACTTCTTCCTGCATCTCTGGCTGTTCTTCTTTGTGTTCTTCCATGATACCTAGAAAAAATAAGGATAAGTATAAAAAGTTAACTTTTTAATCAACAAACTCAATGCCCAATTCTTCTTCTATTTCTTTTCTGTGTTCTGTTGACATCTTTCTTGCTGGGCCGAAGATTTGTGGTGACTTAACTCCTGTAACAATCAGCATGGTTCGCAGATTCCCGCCTAGATCATCATATATCTGTGCTCCCCAGATGATACGGGCATCCTCAGAAAGTTTTTGTGATATTGTCTCTACAACTTTTCTTGCCTCATTTAGTTTCATGTCTTTTCCGCCGCATACATTTATCAGTGCTCCTGATGCTCCAGTGATATCAACATCTAATAGTGGATTGCTTATTGCTTTCTCTACTGCCTCAACAGCTCTGTTTTCAGAGTCGCTCTCACCCACCCCAATCAGGGCAACTCCTCCGTTTGACATCACTGCACGAATGTCTGCAAAATCTAGGTTAACCAATCCTGCTCTTGTAACTAGCTCTGCTATTCCTTTCACTGCATTTGTCAGAATCTCATCTGCAACCTTGAATGCTGTGTGCAGCGGTAAATCAGGTGCAAGCTCCAGCAATTTATCATTTGGTATCACGATTAATGTATCAACAACATGCTCTAGTCTCTCTAAACCAATCACTGCATTATCATAACGCCTGTTGCCCTCCATTGTGAAAGGCATTGTAACGATTCCAACTGTTAAAGCACCGGTTTTTTTGGCTATTTCAGCTATTATCGGAGCACTGCCAGTTCCCGTCCCCCCGCCTAATCCGCAGGTTATAAATATCATGTCTGCTCCATCCATTGCTTTTTTTATTTCATGTTCGCTTTCCCGTGCAGCTTCCTCTCCTATTTTAGGGTCTGATCCAGCTCCTAGCCCTTTTGTTACCTCTCTTCCTATCAGAATTTTCTTGTCAGCAGTAGTATACAACAAATCCTGTGCATCTGTGTTTATTGCAATTGTTGCTGCGCCATGTATGCCTACCTCTGTAATCCTGTTGATTGTGTTATTCCCCCCCCCACCAGCTCCAAATACCTTGATGCTTGCTCTCTGCTGTGCCAGAAGTTCCTCTAGCTCTGCATCTTGAACTGATTTTGCCGGTGCAGAAGGCTGCATTATTTGCTGTTGAGGTTGTGGTGCTATTGTAGGCGCGCCCTCATTAGAATTTACTGGTTTTATAAAATCCATTTTTCTCCCAAACCCGTTTTCCAGAATTAGAACTAACTAGTATATATACTTTATTGTGCTGGAGAAGAATCTTCTTTTGGAGTCTCTTTTGGAGTCTCTTTCGGCTCTTCTAGCTTTGCATTATTTTCTTCTTTTGGCTCCTCTTTTGGCTTTGCGTTCTCTGCTGGCTTTTCTTCTGCTTTCACTTCTTTTAGCTTTGCGTTAGCCTCTTCTTTTTCAAACTCCGCATCATCAACTTTCACTAATGTTTTTATTTTTTTCTTCAATTCCTCTGCAATTTGTGGAGGCAATTGCGCCTTTAGCTCTACTTTTGCCTTATTATCCTTGATTTCTATTTTTGCATCTTTTATTCCTAATAGAAGTTTTAGCAATGAATCAATCTGCTCTTTTTTGTCTGTCACAACCCTTTTTATCTCAACCTCATAAATAAGATTCTTTCCAGATAGAGGATGATTAAAATCTACAAGAACTCTTCCGCTTGAGGCTGTCTTCACAGTTCCGACTGCATTGTCAATGTTGATCTGCAGTCCTGGAAATGGTCTTATTTCATTCTGAGTGAATTTAGACAGTGGAACCATCTGGATTAATTTTGCATTTTTTTTCCCAAATGCTTTTTCAGGTGGCAGCTCTACTGTATGCTTTCCTATCTCTTTGCCCTGCAGGGCTTCATCAAGGCCAGGAACTATCTGTCCCTCTCCTAGGCAGATTATCACAGGCCTGTATTCTGCATTAGGGTTATGCACCCCGCCATCTTTTGCAGTCTGTTCAATAGTAGTATCAAATACTGCATTGCCGTCTTTTAACCTGCCAGTATATTCAATCTCTATGAAATCATCTTTCTTGACTGCCATGTTTTTCACTGAATATTGTGTTCTTTAATAAACTTATCCAATAAATCCAGGATAGCGTCTATTCCTTCCTGGTGTTTTGTGTGTGTTGTGTCAAATACAATGTCATATTGTGACATGTCTTCCACATCTATTCCATAATACTTCTTGTATCTCTCTTGCTCGCTTTTCTTTCTCTCTATCACATGCTTTTTTGTCTCCTCTATCTCTGTCTCTCCTTCCTCTCCTGACTGTTTTCTTGTGATTATTCTTTTCGCTGCCTCTGCAGGATCTACTTTCATGTGTATCTTTATTGCATTTGGGATGAAGTGAAATCCTATTCTGCTGTCAATAACGAAATTATCCTCTGTCTCTGCTAATTTTTTTGTTCTCTCGTCTATTGCCTTGTCTATTGAAGGGTCTTTCTCAGCCATCTTGTTCAGCTCTAAGAGGCTCACGCCTTTCTCTTTAGCCATCTCTCTCACAAAGTCTCCTGAAGAATACTGCTTCAGGCCGTATTTCTTGGCTGCTGCAGCTGCAACAACTGATTTTCCGCTTCCCAGGTCACCTGATATCGTGATTCTCATATTTCTAGTGGATTACTATTCCTTTATAACATTTTTGGTCAATCACTCAACTCCTGCGAATTAGACGATAACAAGTATTTTCGCACGCACGACATTGTGTCGCGCTGTTTTAATCAAATCTACCAAAAATGCCTTGCATTTTTGGAGATTCAAAAAACCAGAGGTTTTTTGTAATTTTTTAAAAAGTTTGGTCACAATCTTTTTAAATGAACGCTGTCTTCACTACGGTATTATCATGAAATTCGCGGAGGAAGACAAAAATGACTAATAAATCAGATAATGTTGGAACTTTAGTGTTGGATAATAAAGAGACAGAAGCAGATGCAAAAGCTGCAGCTTTGCATGCTATTCGTGAATCCTGTTTTATGCAAGGCATGACTCGTGAAGAAGTTGGTGCTTTTGCAGAAAAAGACCCAGAGTTTGCAGAGCTTTACCAGTTTTGGTCACACCAGCCGTCAAGACACGCTGAAGACGATTCCGAATATTCTGAAGATAATGTTTCTTATTTATTATAAATCTGCAATTAACAAATTTTATATACTTCTTTCATTTTCTTCTTTAAATTCAGGGGTAAGAGCATAATGGTAAGTGGAAGACATAAGGCATATGAACACGCAGATTCTCCAGGAGATTCTTTGGCAAATGACACTAGTGCATCTGCTTTTTCTTTAGAACTAACAGTCATAGAAGATGCAAAAGTTAACAGGCGTCACATCACTGTTGAGGGCCAGAGATTCTCAAGAGTAGCTATTGATAAATTAGTTGGTGTAGCAAGTCACAACACAAATAAAGAATTTCCTTCTCTTAGAGGATATAATGGTGAAGAAGCAGTGATTGTAGAGGCTCACGGAGAATTATACATCGCACTTATGAAATTACAGAGCAGTGGAGGATGCATGCATTTTATCGTTTATGACTTTGCTGATGGAAAAGTGAAGAGGGCAAAAACCCGGCTTGAAAAAAGGAGCATAGAGCAGGGAGGCATAGAGCAGGGAGGTCCTGATTATGAATGCGAGAATCTGCTTGAAAAGCTAGAGCGAGAATACAAGGCAAGATAATAACCTACTAAAAATCAAAGATTTTAGATGTTAGGGAAAACTCTGTTTTTTCGTAACTTACAAAAAATCTCTGATTTTTTGAAGTTCTGAAACTGCAGTTTCAGTAACCTTTATAAGTAACCTATCACTCAGATTTCCTTGTAAATTGGAGGGATTATAATGTCGAAAGATGTACAACCTATATTCATATTACCAGAAGGAACTCAAAGAACTAGCGGCAGGACTGCCCAGAAAAACAACATAATGGCAGCAAAGCTTGTTGCAGAGACCGTGAGAACCACTCTAGGGCCGAAAGGAATGGACAAGATGCTTGTCGACGGAATGGGGGATATCACAGTAACAAATGATGGGGTGACGATTCTTGAAGAGATGCAGGTTGAGCACCCTGCTGCAAAGATGATTGTTGAGGTGGCAAAGACTCAGGAAGCAGAGATTGGAGACGGAACAACCACGGCAGTTGTTATTGCAGGCGAACTTCTAAAGCAGGCAGAGACCTTGATAGAGCAGGATGTTCATCCGATAGTTATCGTAAGAGGATATCGGCAGGCCTCTGAAAAAGCGCAGGATATTCTTGACACTATTTCTGTAAATGTCTCTGAAAAAGACGAATCTGTCCTGAAAAAAGTTGCCCAGACAGCTATTTATGGAAAAGGGGCAGAAACAGCAAAGGAAAAACTAAGCGATATCGCAATCAAGGCTGTAAAAAAAGTCATAGAAAAAAAGGACACAGAAATCTTTTTTGATACAGATCATATTAAGCTGGAAAAAAAGGTCGGCGGCTCTGTTGAAGACACAGAGCTTATTGACGGTGTAGTGATAGAGAAAGAAGTTGTCCATCCAGGAATGCCGAAAGTGGTGAGCAATGCCAAGATTGCATTGCTAGACGCGCCTATTGAGATAAAAGATACTGAAATTGATGCAAAGATCTCAATCACAGATCCTATGCAGATGCAGGCTTTTATTGACCAGGAGGAAAAGATGATTAATTCAATGGTGGAAAAGATTGCTGCATCAGGAGCAGGAGTTGTTTTCTGCCAAAAGGGAATTGATGATGTTGCGCAGCACTTTCTTGCCAAGAAAGGGATACTGGCTGCAAGAAGAGTTAAGAAAAGCGACATAGAATCTATTGCAAGGGCAACTGGCGCCCGGATTGTCACTAATTTTGATAAGTTAAGCGCAAATGATCTGGGAAAAGCAGGACTTATTGAGGAAAAAAAGCTAGGCGATGAAGAATTAATCTTTGTAACAGGCTGTAAAAATCCTAAGTC
>CAZXEZ010000017.1:6844-15079 GCA_964640255.1 uncultured Methanosarcinales archaeon
GAGCATGTTGTTGCTGAAGTTAAGAGAGCCATGACAGATGCTATTGGTGATGTTGCTTCTGCCCTGAAGTTTGGGAAAGTTGTGGGTGGTGCAGGCGCTCCTGAGATAGAGGTTGCTAAAAAACTAAGGAAATTCGCAAATTCTCTGTCAGGGAGAGAGCAGTTAGCTGTCCTGGCTTTTGCAACTGCCCTGGAGATAATCCCAAGGACCCTGGCAGAAAATGCAGGTCTTGATCCTATTGATGTCTTGACAGACCTAAAGGCAGCTCATGACCAGAAGAAAGTCTGGGCAGGTATTAATGTCTTCACAGGAAAGACTGTTGATTCCTGGAATGCAGGTGTTATTGAGCCTCTGCAGATAAAGACTCAGGCAATCAGTTCTGCTTCAGAAGTCGCTCAGATGATCCTAAGAATCGACGATGTTATCGCAGGAGGTAAAATGCCTGCAGGTGCTCCTGGGGGAATGCCGCCTGGAATGCCTCCAATGGGCTGATTTTTTAGAAAATTGGAATTTTGAAAAAAATTGGAAATCTTCTGGATTTCCAAATTCACAAAACCAAAAGTTTTGTGAAAGTTCCAAATTCGTTAAAAAAACCTGTTTTTTGGCGAAATATTTATAAACATAGTATATTTTGGAGTATATACTTAAAACATTATTTTAAGTATGCTCAGAGACGAGCCAGTAGACTTGTATATAAGGGGAGTCTCTGACATAATAAAAAAGATGGTGATATATGATGGTCAAAAAAGCTAAACATTCTACTGAGACAGAAGATTACGAGCTTCAGCCGCATAAGGAAAATGAAGACCTTAAGGATGAGCTGAGAAAGCTAAAGGAATTTGAGATTACACCAACTAAAAAATTGCGCATTTCTCTTATTGAATTGAACAAGAAACTAGACAAAATACTTAATATCTTTGACGAGGCAAGGCATGAGATAAGGTCAGAAGAGATTGGTCTGGGCTTTAAAGATAAGATAAAGCCGGTTCTAGAGAAGATGGACCGAATATTAGAGCAGCAGGCAGATATTGCAGAGGGCATGGTTGCCCTGGCAGATATTGTAAAAGAAAAGAAAGAGGCAGCTCCAAAGCTTGAGCCTATGCCGCCAATGCCTAGAGCACCTCCTGCCAGCACTATGGCCCCCCCTATGCCGAGAATGGGCCCTCCTGCACCAGGAATGCCTCCGCCAGGAATTCCCAGGCCTGGAGCAGTACCGCCAAGACCAGGAGCATTGCCTCCAAGAGGTACTCCAATGCCGCCAAGGCCAGGCAGGCCTCTGCCAAAGCCTCCCAGGAAAAAAAGATTTGGAATAATATGATTTCTCCAGATGTTGATCTTGGAAAAACAAAGACCCTGCTTCTCTATCTCAGTCTGGCAAAGCATAAGATAGACCAGAGAGAATTTGCAAAGCAAAAGCTGGCAGCTCAGATCTCTGCCCTGAAAAAAATCAGCACAGCGTCTATTAAAAAACATGTTGTTGACCTGGAAAAAGATATTGCTGAAGCGATTGCAACAGAAAAAAAGATACTTACAACGCAGCAGACAGAGGACGAACATCACAAGGAACTGGTCAATAAGATTGACAAGCTTGAGAAAAAGCTTGGCAAGTATCTTGATACAAAAACAGCCAGAAAGCAAAGGATAGTCGAGCTTGATGAAAAGATAAAGAAAAAGATGGCTTCTAAAAGAGAGCAGTTGTCAGAATTAAAGGAATCTATAAAGAATCTTGAAAAACTCTATGCATCTGCGAAAAAAGACAAGAATGTCTCTAAGGTTCGCCTGAAAGTCATAGAAGCTAAAATAAAAAAGTTAAAATTAAAGGCAAAAAAATTATAGGTCTTTTGCCATCACTGTTCTTCTGTTGTTTGCTTTTGCTCTTTCTACAGCGTCCTTGATTAACTGCTCTACTTTCTTGTCAAGTGCTTCTGCGAAATCACCAGCTACATTTGCTTCGCCTACTACTTCTTTTATCTTTGCTTTTACTATCAACATTTTATTCCACCTCACTCATGGTATACAAGAATTCTGGCTGCTGATATTTAAAGTTAACGCTAATTACAGTACCAATAGCGCCGTGCGAAGTCTTCAGAGTAACACACTATATCTAATAAATCTGGGATGCACGTAATCACAAGCATCAGACGTAGCGCGTTATTAGCCATCGTTTATCTGTGTGTGAACCAGAATTTGAGCTTTTTAGCC
Source organism: uncultured Methanosarcinales archaeon (assembly GCA_964640255.1). Lineage (GTDB taxonomy): Archaea > Nanobdellota > Nanobdellia > Woesearchaeales > ARS49 > WJJT01. The sequence continues at coordinate 9,047 of CAZXEZ010000017.1, forward strand.
TTTATTTCATCTAATCTGCAGAACCCGAATCTCTCAAGCTGGACAATGTCTCCAGCCTTTAATTTGCTCATTCCAGATTCTCCTAACCCTTTGACTGTTGTATTGTCTGGCATCAGTACCTCAACATTGACTAAATCTTTTGAGACAGGAAGCCAGTGCAGTATCATTTCCCCTTTTTCTTTGTAATCTGCATAGTCCTTGCTCTCAAACACAAGCTCTCTTCCTTTTTTCTTGAAATTCAGGCAGTCCATCAGCCTATACAGCTTGTTTGCTTTCAGGATTTTATGGTCTGCTCTTGCAAGATAGAATTTTTCACTGCATTTGAACGTTCTGACTCCTTTCTCAAGATTATCTGGGTGTAATTTCAGCGCAATGTCCTGTGAAGGCGCTCTGGAAATAGTAAGCTCGACAGGATCTTCAACAAAGAAGTACCTATTCGCTATTGGATCTATCACCTCTTTGTTAAATGCGTCTACTGTCTTGAAAAAATCATCCTTTGTGACTGTCTTGTCTGTCAGAGAGACTCCCATGTCAACAGCGAATTTGATGAATGCCTCTGGCTGATACCCGCGTCTTCGTAAAGCAGGCATAAAAGGAAGCCTGATGTCTTCCCAGCCCTCAAACTCCCCATACTCAATCTTTTGTTTTGTCTTGGAGCAGCTCACTTCCAGGCCGATAAAATTAATCCTTCCCCAGTTGATGTATGTTGGGCGCTTCCATTTGAAATAATCAAAGATATATTTCTGTCTTTTTGCTCCGTCTGTATGCTCTTTTCCATTTATTACATGAGTCAAGCCAAGTAAATGGTCGTCTATTGCCACGCTGAAGTTCATCAGCGGCCACACCCTGTACTCTGTCCCATGCCGTGGATGCTTGTGGTCATTTATCCTCATTGCAGGCCAGTCCCTCATTGCAGGATTCTTATGGGCAACATCTGTTTTTATTCTGCAGACAGCATCCCCTGGCTTGTATTCCCCAAACATCTTGCCCCATCTCTCGCCATTCTCTTTTATGGATAATTCTCTGCAAGGGCATGCTTTCTTCTTCATTATTAATTCCCTGAATTCGTCTGGGTCGCAGGTGCAGACGTATGCATTTCCTGCTGCAATCAGTTTTTCCATGTGGTCATAATAATGCCCCAGCCTGTCTGACTGAAATATTACCTCTGCAACATTGTCTTTTGTGAGCCATTTTGCATCTATTGGCATCATTTCATATGCTGGTTCGTAAATATTTGACGGGTCAGTGTCTTCAACACGCAAAATCAACTTGCCTTTGTACATTCTTGCATACTCAGAATTAATGCTCAGGCCGTATGCATGTCCGATATGCAGGGGTCCTGATGGTGATGGTGCAAACCTGACTGTAAATTTCCCCTCTTTTGCTTCTTTCAAGGGCTTTAGCCCTGTTCTTTTCTCTTTTGGCTTTTCCTCCAGTAATTCAGGGGCTCTCTTCTCTAGCTCTTTTCTTTGTTTATCTGCCCCTAGTTTATTTACTTCAGAAATGATTTTGCTTATTTCCCTGCCAAGCGTATTTAGCTCTTTTTTTAGTTCAGGGTGATTGCTAAGTAACTTGCCTGTCACTGCTCCCTGGTTTGCCTTTCCCTTGTATTTTAGTGCATTCTGTAGGGCCCAGTTCCTTATGTCTTCCATTATTTTCTTGCCCATACCCTTTATTTTAGAAGTATAGTATTTAAACTTTATCACAAAACATAAATATGAGTTCTTTATTACTGGGTATATTCGGTTAATAAGGGGGATATTTATGAAAAAGCACAAGACACACACTAAGAAGGAAGAATTTTATAGGCTTGACAAGAAAACAGTAGGTTATTGCCTGATTGGATTGATTATCATCTTGATAATCGCAGGGCTTTTCTATTACGATGTTATAGAATTGCCTGAAACAAAAGAAAAGAAAGAAGAGAAAAAAGTATTGGATAATTTCACAATAAATGTAAGTGCTCCAGAAGTAGAGCTGTACGTGATAGAGAATGCTGATTGCAAGGAATGCATTAATGTCTCTGCAATCATTGAGCTGATAAAGGGCGCTCCGACACTAAAGGTAAAATCTGACAAGACTGTAGCGCATGATTCTGAAGAAGGCGCGGATCTTATTGAAAAATATGAACTAAAGAGATTGCCTGCTTTTGTCATGAAGATTGTTTCAGGAGAAAAGCTTGAGGGAGAAATTCCTCCTTTTGAAAAGAGAAATGGCGACCTGGTTTATGATATGACGCCTCCGCCTTACTATGATGTGCAGGATGATAAAATAAAAGGTGTTATTTCAGTCATTAAGATAGTGAACTCTGGTTGTTCAGATTGCTTTGACCTTGAAGCTTTGATGAAGAACCTGAAGATGTTTGGATTGACTGTTGGTGATGAGGAAACAGTTGAATTTGACAGCGATGAAGGAAAAGAGCTTATTGAGAAATATGATATCAAGAAAGTTCCAACGCTTGTCTTTTCTAGTGATGCTGCAGAGTATGATCAGATCAGTCAGGCCTGGGATACGATTGGAACCACAGAGGATGACGGCATGATGGTGCTGAGGACTGTTAACCCGCCTTATTTTGATCTTGAGACAGATTCTGTGAAAGGTGTTGTTGAGATCACACACATAACTGATGAGAGTTGTGAACCGTGTGTTGATACTGCAGTATTCAAGAACATGTTTGAGCAGCAGCTTGCAATGAAATTCAGTAATGAAAAGAAAGTTGATATCTCTAGTGAAGAAGGCAAGAAGCTTGTTGAAGATCTTGACATCAAGTTTGTGCCGACAATAGTAATGTCTAGTGATGCAGAAGAGTACCCAGGCATAACAAATATATGGGATCAGATCGGAACTGTTGTTGCTGGCAGGTATGTCCTGACTAAGATAGACTCAGTTCCAGGAATTGTCTACAAAGACCTGGAGAAAGATGAGATAATCGGCTTGGAAGAAGAAAAAACAGAAGAATCTGAAGGCAACGAGACTGCTTAATTTTTTTTTATTTATCTTTTATCCTCACTATTTCCATAAGTTTTAAAAGCAGGTCGCATTTTTTAGGTTATAATGATATGCATAATAGCACTAGTGGTATTCAGTGTTTTAGCCATATTTTCTGCTAGCTACCGTCCTCTTGCAGGAGAGGCTTTTGATTGTGTTTTCAGGAAAGTTACGTTCAGGAAATGCAGGACTAATCTTGACCAGAGATTAAAGAGCCAGATAACTGGAAAGCTGCTCACTAAAAGCCCTTTATTGGCAAGGTTTGTCTACAAGAGGTTTGAACTATTGTCTGGGATTTTTGTTATCTTGTTCATTGTTAGTCTGGCCTACAGCGCATATGGCGGTTATAATTACGCACGTTATGGCCATTGTGACGGCATTAATGCAGAAGGTTTTTGTGTTTATGATGCCCTTGATGGGGAAGAGCCTGTTAATGCTCCTTGTATAGAGGAAGATTTTGGGAAGACCTTGTTTACTCCTGTTGAAAAAAAGAGTGCTGAAAGATGAATGTAAATAACATAAGGAAAGATTTTCCAATTCTGCAAAAAAAGTTAGCTGGAAAGCCTGTTGTTTATTTTGATAGTGCCTGTCAGAGCCTGAGGCCTAAGCAGGTAATTGAGAGTATCAATGAGTACTATACTGATTTTCCTGCCTGCGGAGAGAGGAGCATGCATAAATTAGGCAGGAAGGTTGACGAGGCAGTTGACAAGGCCAGAAAATCACTCCAGGTTTTTTTTAATGCAAAGAAGGCAGAGGAGATTATTTTCACAAAAAATGCCACAGAGGCGATTAATATTGTTGCTCATTCTCTTGGCCTGAAAAAAGGGGATGTTGTCCTTACAACAGATAAAGAGCATAATTCTAATTTGGTTCCTTGGCAGCTGCTTAAGGAAAAAGGTGTTAAGCATGAGGTTGTTGAGTTCAATAATGTTGATGCCTTGAATGAAAAGCTAACAAAAGATGTCAAGATTGTCTCAATGGTGCATACCTCTAATATGGACGGCACCAGTATTGATGCTAAGGAGATGATCAAGGCGGCTCATGATAATGACAGCTTGTTCATGCTTGATGCCTGCCAGTCTGCCCCGCACAAGAATATTGATGTGAGAAAGCTTGATGTTGACTTCATGGCTTGTTCTGGCCACAAGATGCTTGGACCTAGCGGCATTGGTCTGCTTTATGGAAAGCAGGATGCGCTCTCTAAGCTAAAGCCTTTTATTGTTGGTGGCAGCACTGTCTCAGAATCTACTTATGCTTCTTGCGAGTTTGAGAAGCCGCCGCACTTATTTGAAGCTGGTCTCCAGAACTATGCTGGAATGATTGGTTTTGGAGCTGCTGCAGATTACTTAAAAAAAGTTGGATTAGATAACGTCTCTGCTCATGATCTTAAGCTGAATCAGAAGATTACAGATGCTCTTGGTGATTCTGTTGAATTGTTAGGTCCTAAGGATCCTGCATTGAGGGGAAGCATCTTTAGCTTTAATGTTCCTGACATGGAGACTCATAATGTTGCGATTATGCTTGATGAGGCTGCTAATGTGATGGTAAGGAGCGGTGCTCACTGCTGCCATTCCTGGTTTAATGCCCATAAGATGCTGGGTTCTGTAAGAGCCTCTATGTATCTATACAACACAGAAGAAGAGTGTGATATTTTTATCAAAGAATTGCAGAAAATAGTGAAATTACTTTCCTAGGTCTTCTACTTCTCTAACTATGTTATTTGCTTCTTGTATTGGCTCTTCCTCTACAGCCTCCCTGCCGCAGTAAGGGCACAGTGTAGGCTGGAAATTCCTTGAAAACTTCCAATTACATGCCGCACAGCGGTATTTCTTCTTTATGGCCATATTTAATCCCCGCATAGTCCTTTATTTAAGAAATATTTAAATGTTATGCTCTTTTGGCGTTTTAAAAGACAAAATTACCCAATCCAGCTCATAAAAACTCCAAAATGACAATTTCACCACCCGTCTAAAAATACACTTTTTCCGCTTCAAACCTCTGAAAACGCGTATAAGTGCTACAATGTCCTTCCTCATAAAGATTATAGTTTGCTCTTTCTATATAAATTTTCCCTTCACGACTTTGGATTTTTCGGACTTCGTCCGAACGTTGCACTAAAATCCAACCCCGCCATGTATTCGGGGGAAACTAACAGGAATTATACGAAATCGCCCCATTTGGCTTGTAAAAAGAGAGTAGTGTATTGAGGGCGACTTTCCCTCACTCCCAAGGGTCGTTCGGTCGTATAACAACGATTAGTTGCAATTTTTTATTTAATGCTAATTTTTATATACTTGAATTCTTTTTCAATACTTATGGAAGAGAATATTGTCCAAAATAATTTTGAATTTAGAAAATTAAGATTATCAGATGCCCTGATTATTCTCAGTCAAGTTAAGGATATGCATAAAAAATATTCTGAGAAATCTCGTGACACCTTAAAATCTGTCAAAACAGATATTAGGAAGAGTTGGTCTGATATGAGATATCAGAAAAGGTACGAATATGGAATCATTTTTCAGAATAATTTCATTGGAACAATAACGGCAACCCCCAATTTTAAGAACAAACGCTGTGAATTGGGATATTATCTAGCCCCTGACTATTGGGGTAAGGGTATTTTTTATCTAATGTTAAAAGAGTTCATATCATATTTATTCAAACTAGATTTTAATAAAGTTTATTTTAGAGTAAGATCAGATAATTTGAGAGGATTAAAAGCATTAGAAAAATTTGGTGCTAAAAAAGAAGGAATAATCAGGGCATACTTTTATGAAAAAGGTAAAGAAATTGATGTCCATTATTTTGGCATATTGAAAAAAGAATTCAAAGGAATTATTAGAGGCATTAAATAAAAAACTCTGCGGGATTTCTGCCTTCGGCAGAACCGTTGCACTATCCCTTGGTCTCCGTTACACTCCGACGCAACTAACAAGGATTAAATTCAATTTGGCCATTTTTGGAGTGAAAAAGAGTTATTGTATATGGCCAAACTCAAAACCTTCGGTTTTGCCTTCAGCCTGCGGGCTTCAGGGAATTTAACAA
>CAZXEZ010000018.1:0-830 GCA_964640255.1 uncultured Methanosarcinales archaeon
GTATGCCAATACCACGTAAATCAAAGATTCAATTAGGTGCTGAACACCAAAGATTGTGCCAAACCGCTAGTGATTTTCACCAGCTTGTTAGCTCTCTATGTCCTAGTTCAATATTAAAGGAAGGTCTTGGTTTTAGGATCCAGGTTTTTTCCAAGCTAATGTGCTGGAGAAACATTAATTTGCTTGACAATAAAATTAAAAATGAATTAGATGAGTTGTTCAGTAACTCTAGATCAAGCAGAAAAAAGGTATTTACATCTTTTATAGAACAAGGTTTAATACAAAAGACGGAATACGGAAAATACACGATTACTGACAAAGGAGAAAGACTATGGCAGGCTTTGCAGAGTTTTAATGAAATAATTAGCGGAGAAAAACCAACAGTTTTTAGCAAGAAAAATCCTTATTACGAGCATGTATTCATTAGAATAAAAGTAGATGGTGAAAGTCTTTGCCGTATATGGTATAATTGGTGCCTTAGAAACCCTACAAAAAAGCCATTAACTCATGCTTTTTATGACATTACAAGCGATACGCCTTTGCAAAATACTTTTCGGCTAAAATTGTCTGAGAATATAAAATCTCGCGAAATGATTGTTGATGATCCTACCAAAAAACATTTTAAAGTTATTTTTAAGAATCCTCTGAAAAAAGGCGACTGTGTTGATTTCTGGTATGAATATGACTGGCCAGAAATGCTGAAAAATGTTTACAAGCAGTGGGATTATTGCATAGATACAAAAGCATATCCTATAAAATTCTTTACTTTTATTATGGAATTGCCTTTAAATCATAAATACTATCAGAAACATTTACATAACTTTTTTCTA
>CAZXEZ010000018.1:840-5907 GCA_964640255.1 uncultured Methanosarcinales archaeon
GTACTGGAGAATGCAAAACATTCCTGGCGGACTGAAGTTTAATCTGAGCTGGGAGCATAATTGAGATTATGTATAAACTTTTAGATAATTTTATAAATTAGATATTTTACGAAAATTATATGTCTAATAAAATAAAGAAACAGCATTATGTTCCCCGGTTGTATTTAAGAGGATTTGCTATTCGAAAAAAGAAAGAACATTATTTATTTGTGTATAACAAAGAAAATAAAAGTTTTTTCCCGGCAAATATTAAAAATATTGCATGCGCGAATTATTTTTACGATGTTGATGATACTCAAATAATAGAAACAATTCTTAGTAAAATTGAATCCGAATTTAATAAATCTTTACAAAAAATTATTCAAACAGAAGACTTAGATAAATTGAACGAAACTGATAAACAATTTCTATCTTATTTTATTGCTGTTCAATTACTTAGAACAAAACAATTCAGACTGATTTATAAACAAATCTGTGATGGAATATTTAATAAAATCGGCAGACTTAAAATGCCGGATTTTAAAGAAGGACAAGTTACACTTACTGAAGATAGTTTGAAAAGATTACATATTAGCTCAATATTTGACCTTGTAAAGGAAATATCTGAAATAATACAAAAAGAATTGTCTTGGAAGTTATGTGTTAATAATACAGAAACGCCTTTCTGGACATCAGATAATCCAGTTGTATTTTATAACGAATTAGAGCCAGAACCTTTTCTGAGTAATATGGGTTTAAAATGCAAAGGTTTTCAATTGCATTTCCCTCTTTCTCATAAATTATTACTGATTTTACTAGATCCTAAAATGAGAATAAGAGATTTAGCTAAATCCAAAACAGTAAAAGATCCAACATATCGAGAAAAAATTTCAAAAATTAACGAGGATATTAATTTTAGATTGATAGACTTAATTCCGGATAAAGAATACGTGAGTGAAGGCAGAGTAATATTTGAAAATAATTTACAAATATTTTCATCTACACAATTTATTTTTTCAAAAGACAATAACTTCAAGCTTGCAGATAAATATTTAAGCGAATACCCTCATTATCAAAATAAAAATAGAAAATGGGCTGATGTTAGCTAAAGTTAAACATTAATAAAATATTATTTTCCTTTATATACGTACACGCTTTGTGTCCTGTTTCGGGCTACGGGCCATGGCCCGTGTCCTCTTATAGGCTACGGAGCATGTGCAGAGGCTACGCTTCGTGCCCTCTTAGAGGCTACGGAGTGTGTTTAATATATTAGTTCTGTTTTAATGATTCCTAACGGGGGTTAGGTATGCAAGTTTCATTTCAAGGACTTGGTTGGAAAGTTCGCTTACAGCAAAAGAGAAGACAATATTTTCTTACTTTAGTTAGAGAGATTGCTCTTGGAAGCTGTCTTAAAAGAGGGGATTCTCTTTATTATTATCTTGTTACACATAATAAGAGGAAAGCGATACTTGTTTTTCTGGATAGTCAGGAAAAGCCTAAAGATGATGTCATTAAATTGAAAGGTATTCCCTTTTTAGTAAAGCCGTGCTCACTTTAGCTTCTTAATAATATGATAAATCTCATTAAACTGCTGTTCAAATAACAGATCTTTTTCTAATATTAGGGTACGAATAAATGAAGTGATTGTTTTATAGCCTTTGGCCTGTGCTTTATTTCTGATTCGTTCGTATTGCTCAGGTGTTACGCGGATCTGGATGTGTTTAGTTTTTTGTCTCATTTTTGCATCTTAGGATAAAGAAATGTTCTTTTGCTTCTATTTCAATAAGTTTGCATCTTTTCAAAGACGTGAAAACATCTTTTGTAGAAGTAACGCTAAAACAAGGTTCTGCAAGGTATAGGGTAGGATTTATTTCTCTAAGAACCTCATTGAGATTGTAAATTTTTGTTATAATAAAAGCATAATAAGAAGAATGAGCAACAATCTTTCTAACATCTTTTATCCTTACATCTGGCTTGGCTTTTAAAAGTTCCATAAAACGGGAAAAATGTTTATTTGACCTTTCTAAAATCACAATTATTTCCATATTATCTAATAAGAACTGCTAATAGTTAAAATTAATCAGAGGGTTTTTACCCTCTTTTTGACCCCCTTTTCCGCACCCCCGTAATAGTAACTTATCGTGGGTGCAAGTCCTTCTTTGCCGGGCAACATTTATATATTTCAAGTACCCCTTATTGACAGAACAGGCGTGAAAAGCAAAATTCGGTCGAAAACCATGGCAGAACTAAGAAAAGCTAAGGGATTGGAAAGAGAAAAAAGCTTCAAATTAGCTCATTCTATTGTGGATAAAACAAAGAATTCTACAGCAGGGGTCCAAGTATGGAAAAATGGGCCCACCCGGACTTTCGCGGTCGAAGGACGCGAATCCTTCAAACTTTCGAACCGGGGATCTCCTCGATATCAAAAACGCAAGCGTTTTTGGACAAACGCTAACACGTTTGCGTCAACGAGATGTCATGCCGCTAGACCATGGGCCCGTAAAACAGATAAAATAGAATTGATTTATAAGGTTTATGTTGTTTAGAAGTTAAGAATAATAACTAGGTGAATCAAAGTGTGTGATGATATACGCCAGAGAATCCGCAATACCAGAGACAGTATGTCTATCAAATTTTCCAGGCACAGTGCTCTGCAAGAGACCCCTCTTTGCTTGGTCTAGCATTTTTTCATAGTGCTCTTGCGCGCCTTCTTGTACCAGGTCAAAACCATAGCCAGCCCCTCTCCCGCACTGTATGCACACAACTCCTGGATGTAATTGATGCGTCTCATTATTTGCACTGATAACCCTCTTGGTTTCCTCAGGACCCCAGTCAGAGCCCTTTCTATATGGCTCAACCATTTTTTCTAGAACAAATTTTTTTAGCGGATCTTCTTTAGGTTTTTCTTCAGCTATTTTTATCCCCCCCGAAATAATCAAGCAGTGTTTGTTGAAAGTTCTTTCTTGTCTGCAGGATCTTGTTTTCTTATGTACATAATCCTTTTCCAGTAGGTTTCCAGTTTTGTTTTGCTGAACCTGCCGCCAATCATTCCCTCTTTGACCATTTCTTCATATTCTGCTAATGTCTCTCTGGTTCTGTGTATCTCATAGCGATTATCTGAGTAACCAATCTTTACAAGGACAACTCCCTCTGGCAGTTTCTCTTGTGTGATATGTCTGACTGGATTTTCTGGAGGCTGGTATTGCGCAAATCCATTTTTGACACCTGCAGAGTGCAGTAGATTTGAGAACTCTGCATCATAACACCATCTTAGCTCTTTATCATCTCCTGGGCCAATAACATGAACATTCCCAAAAGACAGCGTCTTGATTGTTTCAGTAATGCCTTCTTCTCCTCTTAAAAAAATCAAATTAGATCTTACTAACTTCTCTAGCGGTTCAACTAGTTTTCTATTCATTTTATCCCCCCATCCAATGAATAAGAATGTTTCTTTCTTTAAATAGTTTGCGGAAAAAAGAAGCGACCCAGAATACCAACAACGATGCCGAGACAAATTAGCTAAAAAATGATTAGACAATCTTTAAATAAGACTATACTTTTCTATCAATGATGGCAAATGTCACTCTTAAGGATAATCTTGGCAATCCAGTGGAAGCGATTCTTAGTATTCCAGAGCATGCTAAATCTGTTGTAATACTATCTCATGGCTTTACATCCAATAAGAATAGCAGGTTATACTTAGAGCTTGAAGGCATGCTAAATAAGGTGGGAGTAGGTACTGTCCGGTATGATTACTTTGGACATGGTCCTGCGTATGGTCATACACAAGGATATGCAGTCTCTGCTGATACTACCCTCAGCAAGACAGTAGAAAGCCTAAAAGCGGTTATCAGCTTTGTGAAATCCAAAGGAGAATATAATATTGGACTGCTTGGCTCCAGCTTTGGAGGATTAGTGTCTCTTGTTGCAGCATCGCAAGACACAGGTATCAAGGCGTTAGTTTTAAAGTCATCAGTCACTGAACCAAAAAAATTCTGGAGAGAAAGGCTAGGTGATGCAGTAATCAAACAATGGGAAAAAGAAGGGGTTGTAAGCCCTACACAAGACATAGTTGATTATGACCTGAACTTTGAATATTGGAAAGATCTTCAGAAATATGACACCCTTGAGATGGCCAAAAATATTTCCTGCCCAGTCCTGATAATCCACGGTGAAAAAGATGTCTGTGTTCCTATGAGCCAAAGCAAGAATCTTGCAGATGCGCTGCACACAGATGTAAAAGTTATTGAAGGAGCTGACCACAGCTATTCAGGCCCAGGACAGAATGAAAAAATAAAATCAATGATATCTGATTTCTTAACTGAAAACTTGTCTTAATCGCGGTTTTTGTTTTTTATTCGACGCCCCGGCTGTGCTACAGGACAATGAGTCAACCGTCCAAAAAATCTGGGCTTTGAACTGATTGACCTAACGTCCGCGCTGTGCTCTGGAACAGTTAGTCAAACGTCTTTACTGAAAGTTCTTATTATATATGCCTAAAAACACTACTACTTAATAAATTTTTTTGGCCATAAAAGTTTTAAGATTCAACTTTCTCCTGCACCAAATACAACAAAATAGGTAATGGCTTTCTGTTCTTTTCCATTTTTTCTACAACTTTTTTTAATTCTTCAAAAGAAACATAAAACTTCATTTTATAGCTAAACTTAGTTCTTCTTTGCTTGAGCTGAGGAAACTGCTTAACAAAATTATTCCTAACCCTGATAATATTCCAGCATCTAGCATTATTATCATAACTCATAACACCCTTAGCCTCAAGAGTATCATACCAAGGACGCAAGACCAACCCCATACTTACATTATATAAGAACTCCTTAATTAAACACACTCCATAGCCTATAAGAGGCCACGGGCCATGGCCCATAGCTTATGAGAGGACATGAAGTGTGTACGGTTATAAAAGATTGCCTAAGCTTTATAAGGCATAATCACTATTATTTCTTTAAGAAAATGAATATAACACTTGTTCAGCCAAATCTTGATGAAAAATATGACAATCAACGGCAGGCCTATGGTTCGCCGATACGCCCGCCAGAAGTAGGTTTAGCTGTGCTCTCTACTTGGGTC
>CAZXEZ010000018.1:5917-15041 GCA_964640255.1 uncultured Methanosarcinales archaeon
TATTCTAGGAGTGACAGATTGGTTTTCAAATCATAATAATTGTATGAGTTTAGCAAGAGAAGTAAAAACAAGAAATCCTAATGTAAACATTGTGATTGGCGGCCCTAATGCTTCTATGATTCCTAAGGAAATCATGAATAATCATGCTTATGTTGATTTTATTGTATCTCGTGATGGAGAAGATTCTCTTTTAGGATTAGCTGAAAAACAATCAATAGAAACTATTCCCAATTTATGGTATAGAAAAGATGGCAAAATAGAGTTTACATTCAGAGATTATGTTAATCTGAAAAAGATGCCCGTGTGGGATTTTCAGGATTTTCAAAATGTAGATGAAAGATTAAAGGAATATTTAGAAGCTCAAAATGCCAGTTTGGATCCTTGGCTTGTACCTCCCTTGGCACTTTTTAGTTTCAGAGGGTGCATAAAAGCCATTAAAGAAAAAGTCTGTTATTATTGCACGTCTTCAGAAGAAAAAGGCAGATCTTTGTCAGCCGAAAAATTATGGGAACAAATACTGCATCTAAATAGGACACATAATGCAGAAATATTCTATATGGGTGATGATATATTTCCGATAAGTCAAAGAAGAATACAATTAATTGCAGACGCAAAACCTGGTGAGGCAAGAGCAAGAATAAGAGCATATGGTTACTTGCCAACTTTGGCATCTTTAAGCCAATCCGAATTGGAAGTAATGACAAAAAACCTGCAAAAAATAGGGGTTTTCAATTTATTTTTTGGTTCTGAAAATTATGATATTAATGTTTTGTCACAAATGAATAAAAAAGGAATAAGTGTGGAAGAAACTTCAAGAATAATCAAAACATTGAATGAACAAGGAGGAATTAAAACAACCATTGCTTATTTATTAGGTTTGCCTGGGGAATCACAAGAAAGTCTAGAAACTAATTTAAGAACTTTAGAAGAATTACTTAAAATAGATGGTTGTATTGAAAGACTTTATATTTCAATAGGAATGCCATTAAGAGGAACACAATGGGCAAAAGAATTAGAAAATAAAAAAGAAATAAGTGATGAATATTTTAAAACAACTGGCAAAGATCTTAGGGAGGATGATTCTCCAAATTATTCATTATTATCAAGACTTTCCATACAGAATCTAACTACTGTCACAGTAAGCCAAATTAATAAATATTTAGAGAAAATGATTAATGCCGCCCGTCAAAAAATGCCGGATTACAGAATTGGCGGATTTATGCTGGATATAGAGTAGTCTTCAATTATGCTCCCAGCTCAGATTAAACTTTAATCCTCCTGGAATGTTTTGCATTCTCCAATATAAAAATATTTTGCCAGCAGAATCATATACTATTGGCTGTAAGCTTAGAAAGTCTTTTGTTAATGATTTTTTTACTCGTGATATTAGATTAGTTTTTCTTCCAGGTATTTCTTTTTAATGTATTCTATGAATGCTTTCTCATCTTTTTCAATCTGATATTTGTCAAGAACATCATAATATTTTTCCAAATCTGCTATGGGAATGTCTATGAGCGGATATTGTTTTTTCCATAGTATCCAGTTCATTAATAATCTGGATAGTCTGCTGTTGCCATCTGCAAATGGCTGGATTGATATCAGTTTCAGATGAATTAACGCAGCAAGTTCTAAAGCGTGTAATTTTCTGTTCTCAGATTTATACCATTTTAAAAAGTTTATTAGTTCTTTTTTTAGTTCCTGCCATTTTGGCGGGATATATGTTGTGCCTGCTATTTTAACATTTCTTTGAAGTTCATCTCGTAGTTTTCCGGCAATAGCATTATCAACTCCTGAAAATAGTATAAAATGGATTTTTTTTATAAATCTTAAATCTAGTCTTCCTTTGTATTTTGTTATTGCGATTATTCCTTTTTCATGGTTTTCTAATTCTTTGGCTGTTTTTAGGTTTTGAATGTTTTTTGGCATTATGCCTTCTTTTAAGATTAAAGAAGTCTGTCTTAGTGTTATGTTAACTCCGGATAATTTGCTGCTGTCGTAGGTAAAACGTATTACAAACTCTTTTAATTGTTTTTTCTTTTCTAAAGGGCTTAATTTTCTGATTTCTTTGTTATATTCACTTTTTTTCTTCTCAATTTTTTCAACATCTTTTCCTGAGAGGTATTTATATTTTTGACCGCTTATTTCTCTTAAGAATTCTTTTTTTAATTGTTCTAATCTTGCTTTGGGCGGAAGGGTTTTACCTAAGTATTTGGTTTTGTGGGTTATTTTTTTCTCTTTACGTATAGTGTGAACTAGCTTGTAGTAGGTGTTTCCCTTGACCATGACTTTCTCAACATATACCATAATAACAGTTATGGGCTACAACTATTTAAACCTTTTGGTTATGGGCTACAAAGAATAAATAATGGGGCTTTAACCATGGACCCAAACGCCCCAGCTGGGAATCGAACCCAGGTCGAAGCCTTTCTGCACAGGGCTTTACGCCCGCCTTTTTAATCAAACTTTTTTAAAGTTTGCTCGACAGGGCTTCATGATAACCTCTACACTACTGGGGCATATGACGGTGGAGAACGAGGTGATTTAAAAACCTTACTGTCATTTAGGATTTTCTGGACATTCTTTGTACTCTTCAAACTCAGACCCTTTAAAAAACTCCTCTCTTCTGATTAATACTTTTTTCCTTTTGTCAAGATCTATTACAGGAGTATAAGAACCAAAAGCAATTCCAGCTTGTGCATATTTGTTTCCATTGATTGCTTTAACAAGCAGGATCTGATGGTATGCACAATATGCGCTTATCACCAATTCTCTGCATTCTTCTGATACTGCTCTTCCTTTCTCTATCTGTACTAATTGATTATTATACGCCCTTAGTTCCATTATATCTTCATAAAGCTCTCTGCCCACTTGATCTAAAGTTACTTTCTCTCCATTAAGTGTCAGTCCTGTTGCATTATCTCTTGCATGCATTCCTTCATGGTCTACTATAAAACTGACAAGATCTTGCTTGTTTTCGTGTTTTTCAAATACTGTACTGGGCACAATTATTACAGAAGGTTTTCCAATGCCTACGCGGGATTCAGTTATGATTGTTACAGCGTTGTATTCATCTTTTTTCTCGCATACTTCATCCCAAGGTATGTTTGCGCTTTTTCTGGAAACACCATATGTTGCATGCATCACCCGATGATATCTCTCAAGATTTAATTCATCATAATATATTATATCTACAACATGTTTAACATTATATTCCTGAATTATTTCCTCAAGTTCTGCCTGTCTCTCTCCTATCTCTGTCTGGACCCCGTCTTCTGTGATATATGCTCCTACAGGCACAGGCATAAATGGGTCTATGTATGGTTCTTCTGTCTTGCAGCTAGGCAAAAGAGCCGTTGCACTAAGCAATGTTATAAGAATAATTTCTCTTAAAGATTTCATTAATTAGAATATACTTTTTCAACTTTATTAAGCTTTTGACACAAAAAAAGTATCCCCGCTGCCTGATTTGAACAGGCAACCTTTCGGTCTCAGCTGTCTGTTTATCATCCAAGCTTGTTAGCAACGTCAAAACAGCGATTTTATCTACAGCCGAACGCTCTACCGTTGAGCTAAGCGGGGTATGTATAATTGCAATGCAGGATAACTACATATGCTTTATAAAGTTTTCGAGAAAGATTTATCCTATAAACCCTACTACAGGACTGTTAGAATTAGCAGTTCTGTGCCTCTTGCCGGCGTCAAATTTGACTGCAGCAGAAGGCAGAGTCATTCCTCCTAATATACTCAACTTAGATTTTATTTTATAACTAATCACTCTTTCCTCGCCAGGGTCTATGCTTTCTATGCTCCACTTGACAAGTGTTCCTTTCCGTTCGTGCTTCACAGCTTTGTCAGGCTTCAGTGTTCCTATATCATAATCCTGCACAAGGTTTGCAATCCTGGGGATAGTATCAATTAATCTGATGTGTTTTATTGGTTTTCTGCTTCTGTTTACCAGTTCCACAATGACTTTCAGCTCTGATATCCCGCCCTCTTTTGTCGCGATTACAGTAGCAGTCTTTTTCAAGATTACAGGGCTTCTGAATATTACATAGGCAAGTGATATTATTATCAATGCAATTGCAACAATCAACAAAGGCTGATAATTAAAGGTGTACATTATCAATTCACTCTCGCCAGGCGCCAGGTCAATATTCCAGACCAGCTGTCCTTTCATCTTCTGAGCTCTTGGCACTGTTGTCACAAAGATATTCTTGAAAAAAGAGCTCTCTACTTTATAGACATCCTCATACGGCTCGTTTCCATTGTTTTTCAGGGTAGCAAGGTAAGTTGTCTTTAGAAATCCTTCCTCTATTTTAACTTCCTGCTGAAAGTCAGAATAATCAACTACTTCAAAAGAGACAGGATCCATGTCAAACCTGTATGCCTGGTCTTTTTCAGGCACTATTATAGATACTTTCAGTAAATCTTTTTGCGGAGCAGTGAATGGAGGCAGTTTCACAAAGAATCTCAGCTCTTTCTTCTCCAGCGGTTCTAGAGTCGCGGCATAATCCTTGTTGATGGTGCTGCTTCTTATTTTGATGTTTACGTTCTTCAGGTCTCTTCTGTTCTGGTTCTCTAGATTAACTCTTATTTTTAGCTCTTCGCGTGGGTCTACGTCATCTTCCATGTAGACCTCTCCCCTGACTGCAGGAAGGTAGGATTGTTCTGGCGGAATCAGTGATTCTATCTCTAATAATATGTGTTTCTCATCTTTTTTGTCAGTGCCGGTCATTTCTACTATCAGAGGCACCCAGTAAGAGCCTGGATTTACATTAAGCGGACGAATAAATAATTTAGTACTAAGCATTGTAGAAGGCTCTACTCTTAATGCATCCTGCATCCTGACATCCCAGATGACATTTGTTGAATATATCTCAAATGTTTTTATCTTATCTGCGGTGTGTGTTATGGTGAGATCGAATTCAGCGGTTTCATCTTGCTTTATCACAACCTCCTGCGGCTCTATTTTTGCAAGAAAGCTGTCTTCAGCAAAAACAATAGAACTAAGCAAGACAACAAATACTATCAATAATACCGCTTTTTTGCTCAAAACCATCACCCTATAAAGATTTAGTTCACAAACTAGTATTTATAGCTTTTGGTGTGTGCTGCTAACATGCTCTTGTTTCCTGACCTCTATGACATGATCCACAAAGGTCTCTATTTTTGGCTCGTGGCTCACAATAATCACTTGTTTGGCATTCAGTTCCTCTAAAACATCCCTTATTTTATCCAGCTGCTCTGTGCTAAAGCCGTCTGTTGGCTCATCTAATATCAATAATTGCTTTGTCTGCACAGATGTGATCAAATCATTGATGACCTTGTTCAGCGCCAATCTGTAAGCTAGTGCGCAGGCTGTTTTCTCACCACCACTTAAATTCTCAATCTCAATATCATATCCGTTTTGCTGCACTATTGGCGTGAATCTGTCATCCAGCCTTGCCTGTATCGCCTCATCTTCTATTAATACATTGAACCAGCTCTTGAACAGCTCGTTGAATTCTCCATAAACTCTTGTCATCACCTGTTTTTCAATAACATCTATTAATTTCAGGAAATGATCTCCAAACCACCCATTAAATTTCTGCAGCTCTAGCAACTTTTTCTTGGTGCTTTCTTTATCACTAACTTCTTTCTCTAGATTTTCAATGATTTCAGCAAGAAACTCTTTTTTATCCATTAATTTGTTGCATGCTAGCTCTAGTTCTTTCTCTCTCTGGCTCACTGCGTCAAATTCTTTCTTGTTTTCTGCAAATTCTCTCTCAACATCTGATAATTTCTCTATCTCTGCCTTTAATTCTGCTTTTTTCTGGTTTATACTGCCTATCTCTTGCTTTATCTCTTCCTGCTGCCTGAGTAAATCCTCCTCTTTTTGCTTTTTCTCTTTCAGATTTGCTTGTTTTAGTTTTATCAAGGACATCTCTTTCTCTCTTTCGCGCAATAAATCTGCCTCTTGTTTTAGGATTTTCAGGTTTTCCTCTTTTGCATCCACTTGTGAACCATGCTGCTCTATCTGTTCCTTGAATATTTTTATCTTTGAGTCTTCTGCTTCTGATATGTTTGTCTTGTGAATAGGGCTGACTTCTTGCAGACAGGTTGGACAGTTATTAAGATTAGAAATTTTCTCTTTTGTCTCCTGGCTCATCTGTTTTTTTGTCTTGACAGCTGTCAGTTTTGCATTTATTTCCTTTATCTCATTCTCAATCTGGCTTATCTTTGCCAGTTTCTCCTGTATTTTTCCACTCAAGTCCTCTGTCTCTTTGCCCTCTACTTCCTCTTGAATCCTGGAAATATCCTCTTTTAGTTTTCCAAGCTCTACAGCATTGCTGCCGTTCTGCTCTGTCTTTAATTTACGATGCGCCTCAGCAACCTCTAGCTCTTTTTTCTTCTCTTGCACTGATTTTATTTTCTCCTCTGTCTCTGCAAGTGTCTTTTTGCTTGCCTCTAGATCCCTTTTTGCCTGGTCTAGTTTTGGTTTTTGCTCGTTTATGCCTGCAATTGTCTCTCTTGCCTGCTCCTCTTTCTCTTTTTTCTGTTTTTTCTTCTCCTCCAGGTCAGCTATCATCCCTGCAAACTCCTTGCTCTTCTCCCGCAATCCTCTGCTGTACACAGTTGTATTCTCTTTTATTCGCTTGTATTTGTCAATGTCAAACACTTTTCTAAGGATATCAAGCCTGGACTCTTGACTATCTAAAATAATCCTTTTCATGTCTTCCTGAGGCGTATAAACAGTGTATCTATAGACTAAGCTTTTGCTTTTAGTCAGCATGCTCTTTGGATAACCTAATAATTCCAGGATCTCTGTCTTTAGTTCCTGCGGTGTTGCGTCCTTGCGCATGTTATTTTTGATGATAAAACCTGCTTCCTGCTCAACAGCAGTTTTAGATCTCTTCAACTTTCTGTGAACTGTTATTTTCTGCTCATTTATCTCAAATTCAAGCTCTACAGAGCCTTTTTCTGTTCCATTACGCAATAAACTATTGCCAGACAAATCACCTCTCAGAATCCCGAACAGCGCGAATTCAATTGCCAATAGAATTGTTGATTTTCCAGTGCCAATGTCTCCAGAGAGCAGCACAGTCCCTTCTGGAAATTGCATTTCTTGCTCTAGATAACTGCGGATGTTTTTTAGTTTTAGAGATTTAAGTAACATAAAATCAGAGAATTCTCTCTGGTTAATATTTATTATTGTGTTAGAAAAGATACTTAATTATCCTCATATTCTTCTGGAGCCATAAACGCACCCATATCTGTCACAAATCCTTTGATCTCTTGCCAAGGAACATGTTCTTCAAGCAATGCTTTTCTGCATCCATAGATGTTTCTGACAGAATCATACCCTCTATTTACGAGCTGTTTTACCTCCCATAAGCTGGATATCAGATCAACTATCTTCAAGTGTTTTTTCATTACATCTTGTCTCTCTGCTGTGCGCAGTTCTGATTCAAAGCCAAGGTAATTAAGCACTGCCTTTTGCACCATGTCTTCTTTGCGCCGGTAAGTGTCGTCCTTCAGGCTGGGATTCAAATCACCCACTATCGCCTCTGCCCAATCATGCATCAAGCAGAATCGAACAAACTTCTCTTTTGCCATCTCGTATACACCTTTTCCCCATTTGGTGATAAGGCTTCTTGGAAAAGCTTCAAGAATAGGATTTTCTCCCTGCTCTTCGCACCAGTCCCAGTATTTTGCTCCAATTATAACAGACTCAACAGAATGGTCTAAAACAGTGTAATTATCATGAGGAGGAACCCCTGCGTACTGATATCCTCTTGGTAAATTACGCAGGTTCATAAGAACCACCAAATCTAGATTATCAGGTGAGAAAAACTTTCCATTAGCTAAAGTTATGATAATTTCATCCATTTTAAAAAGAGAAAAAAAAAATATTTAATTAAATGCACCAGGATCAAATACTGGCGGCCTGTTCATGTCTGCGACAATTACTGACACTTCTTCTGTGACTGTGTTTATTCCGTCTGTCACAGTGATTGTTACTGCGTGTGTTCCTGCGTCATCATAGTCTGTCTGGTATGTGTCTGATGTCATCCAGCCAGAGTATGTGATTGTCAGCTCGTCATTCTCTTCATCTGTTATGTCTGCATCGATCATTACCGTCTCTCCCTCATCTACATTTATTGTTGTTGATGCCAGGCTGATTACAGGTGCTTTGTTCAGGGACTGCACAGTTATCTTGAATGTCCTCTTTGTCTCTTTGTCTCCATCTGTTGCAGTCACCTCAACTTCGTATGATCCTGAATCTCCTTGTTTTGTTGTCCACACGCCGTCTTGTGCTCCTAGCGGCGCGCTGAATGTGATTGTCACTTCATCACCGTCTGCATCAGTTGTCTCTGCATCTACTTTGATTTCATCTCCTTCTGTCACTTTTAGGTCTACCAGCTCTCCTAGCTCTGGCGCCCTGTTTACATTGGCTACTATTACTTTCACCTCTTCTGTGGTCTCTTTGCTGCCGTCAGATGCTGTTATTATGACTGTGTGTGTTCCTGCATCATCATATGTTGTTGTTCTTGTTGCACCCTCCATCCATCCAGAGAAGGTCAGTGTCACTGGGTCTTCGTCTGGATCTCGTGCCTCAACTTCGATTGATACAGCGTCTCCCTCATTTACTTTGATCTCTTTTGGTGAGCTCAGTGTGATTGTAGGGGCTTTGTTCTTTGTCTCTACAATGATTTTGACTTGCTGAGCAACTTCATTCTTGCCGTCAGATGCAGTGATTGTTATGACGTGTTCTCCTGCATCTCCCTCTCTTGTCTGCCACCTTCCGGTTGCATCCAGAGGTGCTGTGAATGTGTATGTGATTGTGTCTCCATCTGGGTCCATTGCTTTTAGGTTAGGGAAGTTTACCAGGTCTCCTTCCACAACTCTCTTTACTGGAAGGCCGTCTGCAGTTGGTTTCTCTTCAGGTGCTGGCTCTATCTTGTCTGCTTCCTCTGTCATGTTTGCGAGCTCTTCTATCTTATCTACATCTTTGGCAATCTGGTCTGCCTCATCTTCAACAGAACTTACAGCTTTTTCCTCTGTTTTCTTATCGTCTGTTTTTTTATCATCTGCCGCTTTGTCGTCAGATGCTTTTTTCTGCAGCTTCACACACCCTACTAAG
>CAZXEZ010000019.1:0-14557 GCA_964640255.1 uncultured Methanosarcinales archaeon
CCTGATGCAGTTATTATCATGGAGGGTCAACCAACTCCAGAAAATGCACAGGCAATCCTTAATATCTCTAAGGCAATTAAAAAAGATGCTATTGGCGAATTCCTCGATGAGTCAGAATGTCCTGCTTCTGAAATTGAACAGAGGATCAAGACCGAATTGACTGAAAAAGATATTAACTTCAAAACTGATGTAACAGATTTTCTTCATGTAAAAGAATTTGATGCTTATGCAAAAAAAGCTTATGAGGAGTTGGAACAATGAAAAAAGTTGTCTGTATAGGAGCCTTGAATGTTGATATCTTGCTCTACGTTGATGAGTTCTGCAAGCCAGATGGTGAAAATGCAATCAATAATTTCTCTGTCTGTTCAGGCGGTCAGGCAGGAAACATTGCAGCTGGTCTTGGAAAATTAGGGAAAAAGGCTTTTTTCTTTGGCAATATTGGTGATGATTCTCACACAGCAATGCTAAAAAAGGATTTTGATGAATGTAATGTCAATTATTCTTTTGCAAAAAAGATAGACAAGCCGAATAATTCTGTCTATTGCTTAATTGACAAGACAGGAGAGAGGATGATTTATGTCCATAACAATGTGGATTTTTCTGCAAGTGATTTTCCAGACGAATTATTAGAAAACACAGAATTCATAATGTTCAACAGCCTCATAAAAGATGATATCGTCGAGATATATGTTGATATTGCCAGGCGTGCAAAGGCAAAAGGTGTTAAGATTGCAATGGATCCTGGAAATATTCTTGCAAAGCTTGGTTTTGATAAACTAAAACCATTATTAGAGCTCTGTGATATTATTTTTCCTAGTTTAGGAGAGGCAGAGATGCTTGTTGGAAATCTAGATAACATAAGCAAGTTAACAGATATACTTCCTCATGTTCTTGTCACCTGTGGAAAAGATGGTGTTAGATATTATCAAAAAAACAAGGAAATGCAGCACTTTCTTGCAAAACCTTTCAAAGAAAACAGGAAGATCATGGATTCTACAGGAGCAGGTGATTGTTTTGCAGCTGCCTGTGTCGCTGGTTTGATGGACGATAAAAGTGTTGAAGACTCTATTGTCTTTGCTTTGCTGGCATCAAAACTCTCTTTAGCTAAAAAAGGAGCAAGAGCTATGCCTTCAATTGAAGAGATAGAAATTTTCAGGAACGAGTAGTATTACTTGTACGAGTCTAGACATTTCTGGACTCCTTTGCCAGTCCAGCAGTATAGGCATAATTTTTCTTTTGGAATCCCTATTGCTTTAACCATGTCATCTAATAATTGGTATCTTAATGAATCTACGCCTATGTCTTTGGCAATCCAGTCTATCATTTTCTTGTATTTTTCAGAGTTTGGGTCTAGATACTCAGAGACATCTTCTATGTCCTTTCCTTCCAAGGCTCTTATTGCTTTTCTCGTGATTAATTCCTTCACGCTTTTTGTTGATAGATTGTATATGCAGGGAAACATCAATGGGGGGCAGGCAGGCCTTACGTGAATCTCTTTTGCTCCTGCATTTTTTAGCTTGTTGATTGTGAAATTCTTGAGCTGTGTTCCCCTGACAATTGAATCCTCACAGAGTATCATTCTGTTGTTTTTGATTGTGGCTTCATTAGGTATCAGCTTCATCAATGCTATTCTATTCCGTTCATCCTGTGATGGAGGGATATAGCTTCTTCCATATCCTGGTGTGTATTTCAACAGTACTCTTCTAAATGGTTTTCCAGATTCAATGGCATATCCTATTGCATGGGCTGTTCCTGAGTCAGGTACGCCTGCAACAAGGTCTACTTCTACATTATCGCGTTTTGCAAGACATTTTCCGCATTCTTCTCTAACTGTTTCTGCATTAATGCCTTCATAGGATGATGCTGGAAAGCCAGTGTATATCCACAAGAATGCACATATTTTATTTGACGAACTTCCTCTTTTTTTTATTTCGACGCCTTTCTTGTCGATAAAGACGATTTCTCCTGGTTCAATGTACTTTCTTATCTTAAAACCTAAGTTAGGAAAAGCGCAGGTTTCGCTTGCAATTGCGGTTTCATTGTCTTTTTCGCCGATAATCAATGGAGTGACTCCGTTCTTGTCTCTTGCAGCATATATTCCTTCTTTTGTCAATAAAAGCAGCGAGACAGAACCGTTTATTTTGTTCTGCATCTTTTCTATTCCATCTAGGATAGACTCCCCTTGGTTTATTAGGCTGGCGACAAGTTCAGTGCCGTTGATATCACCATCAGGTATCTCACTGAAAGAAATCCCTTTTTTTATTAGCTCATCTGTTAATTCTTTTCCATTTGTTATGAGGCCTGCACAGCAGATTGCAAAAAGCCCGAACTTGCTTTTAAAGCTCAGGGGCTGCGGGTCTTTGTCAGATATCACCCCTATTCCTAGGTTGCTGTTTATTTTTTCAGATCCTACATAAAATTTTGATTTGAACTGTGAATTGGATATGTCGCGGATTTTCTTTACTGGGTGTCCTTTTTCGTCAATGAATGCTATGCCGCCATACCCTGTTCCTAGATGGCTGTGATAATCTATTCCATAATATAATGTAGAAATGCAGTTGTTATTGCTGATAATACCAAATATGCCACTCATCATATCACCTTAAAGCAAGTGTTTCTCCTTGTCCTGCTGTGTTTTCCATTCCTGGAACTGCCTTGTTTTCATGTCCATGTAATGCGCTGCTCTCTCTGCTTTTTTCTTTGCTTCCTCTACAGTGTCTGCTGTTGCCAGGATTATTCCCATTCTTCTGTTTACATGTGCCTCTGGCTTGCCAAATGACATGAAGCTTATCCCTTTCTCATTCAGGGCCTTGAACACGTTTCCAAACGCCACGTCCCATCCTTCATAAGGGCTTAGCAGTACATGTGTTGCTCCTGGTTTTAGCATTGGTACTCCTCTGTATCCTAGTCTGTCTTCTGTTGGCACTGGAAGTCCTGTTATTGCTCTTACATGAAGTCCTGCTTCTGAATATCCTATCTGATGTGTTGCAAATGTGACCATTCCTGTATCGTGCGGTCTTGGTGAGCATTCATTGCCATAAACTTTATCTCCTTTTACAAAGAGTTCGCACCCAAAAAGCCCGACTCCACCCAAAGCATCTGTTATTTTTTTGGCTGCTTCATATATTCCTTTCTCTGCTCTCTCGCTTATCTCTGCCATCTGCCAGCTTGAGTGATAATCTCCTCCTCTTGTTTGATAGTGTCCTACTGGTCTTGGGAATGATGTAACAATGTTTCCATTTTCGTCATAGTGCCTCACTGCTAATTCAGTGACTTCAATGTCAAATGGTATGTGCTGTTCTACTATCATCTTTTCTCCAGAGCCTCTTGCCTCGTTTTTTGCTTTTTCATATGCTTTTTGCACGTCTTCTGACCCTTTTACAAAGCTTGAGCCGTGTCCAGAGCTGTCCATTATTGCTTTTACCCAGCAGGGATACCCTAATTTTTCACAGGCATCTTTCATTTCATCAAGTGTTGTGGTATAGAAGTATTTTGAGGTCTCTACCCCTGCATTTTTTATCAGCTCTCTTATTCTTTCTCTTTGCATTGCTGCGTGTGATGCTTTTGCATTTGGTATGACATTAAATCCTTCTTTCTCTAGCTCAAATACTAGATCAAGGTTTATTGCCTCGATTTCAGGAACAATATAATCTGGCTTTTCTTTCTCAACTACAGAGCGCAGGAATCCTGCATCCTTCATATTGCCAACATAAAATTTGTGTGCAATTTGGTGCCCTGGTGCATTCATGTACCTGTCAACACCTATTGTGTAAAAGCCCATTCTCTGTGCCTCGAGCATTACCTCTTTTCCTAGCTCGCCGCACCCTAAAAGCATTATTTTTGCAGCTTTTCCAGAAGTTTGTGAAAATAGTTCATTTCTCATTTAAAAACACCCCCGTGATATTGCGAAGAGAATAACAGCAGATATATTAATTTTTGGATTTATGCCATCTGTTCTGGAAATATAGCAACTGTGCAAAATAATCCAAAATTAATCCACAGTTGGTATATTCAGAAATGCTAACAATTAATACGAATATTTAGCATTTCTGTAATAGAGAGAAAAAACTATATGATACACTTACTAAATGTATTTAAATTACATAGCTTATCGCTATTCTTGGGTGGTTAATAATGGAATATCATGATGTTTTTCCAGAAGGCAAGGTAATTATTGGCATGGTTCATTTGCTTCCTCTTCTAGGGCATGAAAAGCATATAAGCAGGCAGGATGTAACGGATAGGGCACTGCATGATGCAGAGGCGCTTCTCGAGGGCGGCATAAGATACGCCATTGTTGAAAATGATGGTGACAGGCCTTTTGGTATCACTAATTTAGGTTATAATTTCACAAATGTTCGCTGTGAAATGATCTTTGTTGGTCAAGAGATTCACAAAAGATTTCCAGAATTAACCCTGGGAGTTCAGGTTCTTAATAATTATGACCGCACTCCTGTAATTGTAGAGGAGATTGGGGGCAAGTTTTTGAGAAGCCAGTTTTATGGCGAACAGAGAATAGATCCAGATGGCAGGCAGATATATCCTTGCTGTTCTAACATTTATTTCACAAACCAAGAGCAGGGAAGAGGCTTTGTTGTTCTTGCAGATATTGATAGTAAAGGTTCTACACCACGAGAGGGCGCACAGTATGATGCTGCACAGTCAATAGCAGAGCACGTACATTCTACCTTTAGGCCGCATGCTTTGATCACAACAGGAACAGAGACTGGTGTTGCTCCTGACAAAGAACAGGTTGGCCGATTCAGAGAGTTGGTTAATAAACATGCTCCTGATATGCCTGTTGGTGTTGGGAGTGGAACGACTCCAGAGGCAATAAGAGCAGGTCTTATTGAGCCTGCGGATTTTGCAATAGTGGGTTCTTACTTCAAGACAGACGGCAGAGTAGATCCTGCAAAAGTTAAAACTTTGGTGCAGGCAGTAGAAGAAATGCACAGTAGATAGGCATAATAAAATTTATATATTAGTTATTATTTAGTCGAATCATGGGGTTTGGAGATAAGCATTGTTTTTATTGCCCCAGTTAAGTAAAAGCTGGTGTTGAGTTTGGCAAATATATTCAGAATAGCTATTGACTCTAAAGAGAAAAACTCTGAGGCCAAGGTCTTGGAAAAAAAGCTTAAGAGCCTGGGCTATGCAGTTTCTCTGGACATCAGCAAGGTCTACACAATCCAGTATGATTTTTCTGATGAGCAGGTACAAAAGATAGCCAATTCTTTCTACAGTCCTGTTGTTGAGACTGTAAGAGTCAATGCCCCTGTCAAGAAAAGTTTTGATTGGGCTCTGGAATTAGGTTTCCTCCCCGGTGTTACTGATAATGTTGCTAACACTGCTGCTGAAATTATTAATGATCTGTTCAAGATCGAGATTGGCAGGAACAAGGTCTTCACCACAAGAGTTCTTTTTATCACAGGAACCCTCACAAAAGATGCAATAGAGACTATCGCTAAAGAATTGATCAACATTCTGATTGAACGTTTTCACATTAAGTCTTATGATCAATACATGACTGATACTGGCATGGATTATCTGGTGCCTAAAGTAAACTTAACACAAAAGCAGGTTGCTATTGAGGTTGATCTTAACATAGGTCCTGAAGAATTAGCAGATTTAGGGAAAAAAGGCATTCTTGACCCAGAGACAAATACTAGGCGCGGCCCTCTTGCTCTTGCCTTGGATTATCTGCATGCTATTCAGGCTTATTTCAAAAAAGAGGGGAGAAATCCTACTGATATTGAACTAGAATCTATTGCCCAGACCTGGTCAGAGCACTGCAAGCACACCTTGTTTGCTGCTCAGATGGATGATATTAAGGAAGGTATTTTCTCTAGATACCTTAAGGCAGCAACAATGGATATCAGGAGATCTCTTGGTTCAAACGATTTCTGCTTGTCTGTCTTCAAGGATAATTCTGGGGGGATTATTTTTGATGATGAGTACATGGTCACTGATAAAGTTGAGACTCATAACAGTCCATCTGCTCTTGATCCTTTTGGCGGTGCAATTACCGGCATTGTAGGTGTTAATAGGGATACTATTGGTTTTGGAATGGGCGCCTTGCCTATTGCAAATAAGTATGGTTATTGTTTCGGAAGGCCTGAGGACAGGACAATACTTTACAGGGGCAAGAATAAGTCAAATCCCTCTCTATTCCCTCGAAGAATCATGGATGGTGTTATTCACGGTGTTAATGTGGGAGGTAATTGTTCTGGCATTCCCACACCTTCTGGTTTTGTTTTCTTTGATGATAATTACAAGGGAAAACCTTTGGTTTTTGTTGGGACTGTTGGCTTGATGCCTAGAAAACTTCCTAACGGCCAGTTAAGCCAGGACAAGAAAGCTCTTCTTGGTGATAATATTGTTGTCATTGGAGGGCGGGTTGGAAAAGATGGCATTCATGGCGCAACTTTTTCCTCAGAAGCAATGGATGAAGGAAGTCCTGCAACTGCTGTCCAGATTGGTGATCCTATTACCCAGAAAAAATTGTCAGACTCACTAATTAAAGAGGCAAGGGACAGGGAATTATATACAAGCATCACTGATAATGGTGCAGGTGGTCTGTCCTGCTCTGTTGCAGAGATGGCTGAAGAGTGTGGTGGTTTTGTTGTTGATCTTGAAAAAGTCCCACTAAAATATCCTGGACTGCAGCCCTGGGAAACGTGGATTTCTGAGTCGCAGGAGAGGATGACCTTGGCTGTTCCTGATGACAAGCTCCAGGAGTTTAATGATTTGATGAAAGAACGTGGTGTTGAGTCTGTTGTTATTGGAAAATTTAATGGTTCTAACAAGGCTATTGTTAATTTTAATGGCAAGAAAATCTTTGATCTTGACATGAATTTCCTGCATCACTGCCTTCCTGCCAGAAAGCTTATCACAAAGCCTTACCCATATCAAACAACAGAACCAAATATTCTTATTGAGAACCAGCAGGAATTGTTTGAAAAGATTTTAGGAAATCATAATAATTGCAGTTTTGAATTCATTTCCAAGCAGTATGACCACGAGGTCCAGAACAATTCTGTGATTAAGCCTCTGCAGGGCAAGGGGCGTGTTAATTCTCCTGCCTCTGTTATACGGCCTCTCTGGCACACCAAGAAATGTGTTATTCTATCACAGGCGCTCTACCCTAGAATGAGTGAGATTAGTGCTTATGATATGGCTGCTTGTGCAATTGATACTGCCATAAGAAATGCTGTTGCAGTTGGCGGCAATGTAAATCATCTTGCTTTGCTGGATAATTTTTGCTGGTGCAGCTCTAATGAGCCAGAGAGATTGGCGCAGCTAAAAGATGCTGCAAAGGCTTGCTATGATTATGCAACTGTCTACAAGACCCCTTTTATCTCTGGCAAGGACAGCATGTTTAATGATTTCAAGGGTTTTGATGAGAATGATAATCCTCTTAAGATCTCTGTCTACCCTACTCTGCTTATTTCCTCTACAGGTGTCATAGAGGATGTTGATAAAACAACCTCTCTGGATTTTAAGATGCCTGAAGATATAATTTATGTAATCGGTATGACTAAGGATGAGTGCGGCAGCAGCGAGTTTTATCATGCTTTTGGCGAGATTGGTGCAAAATCCCCTAAGGTTGATGCAAAAAGGTCCAGAGAATTGTACGAAAAAATGTATGAATTGAACCAAAAAGGTATGTTAAGCTCTTGTGCCGCTATTGGTTGGGGTGGTTTCTTGATCACTCTGGCAAAGATGTCTATTGCAGGCATGCTTGGTGCTGAAATTGATGTTAATAAAGTCCCTAATGAAAGCCTGCCTACTGAGAAAATATTCTACTCAGAGTCTCAGTCGAGGTTTATTGTCGCTATTGATCCAAAAAATGCAAAAAAGTTTGAGAAAATATTGTCTGGTTTTGTTTTAGCTAACATAGGAACTGTTAAAGAGGATGGCAGGTTCATAATCAAGAAGAATGATTTGGAGATAATCAGCTCTGATGTCAAAAAGCTGGAGGTCCTTTATAAAGAGAGGTTTAAGGATTTTTAAGATGGTTAAGGTTTTGATAATGTCTGGATATGGAATCAATTGTGAAAGAGAGAGTGCTCATGCTTTTGAAAAAGCAGGTGCAGAGTGCGAGATTGTTCACATCAATGATTTGATTAGCAAAAAAAAGAGAATGGCTGATTTTGATATCCTGATGTTTCCAGGCGGCTTTTCTTATGGTGACGATACTGGCTCTGGCAATGCTTTTGCAAATAAATTAAGAAACAATCTTTGGCCTGACTTGATAGAGTTCATTAATGCAGGCAAATTGATTTTCGGTGTCTGTAATGGTTTTCAGGTCATGACCCATCTTGGATTGTTTGCACTCCCAAAAGGCATTTATGGAGAACGGATTCATGCCCTTGAAGCAAATAACAGCAATCGTTATGAGTGCTTGTGGATTCATCTTAAAGAGAATGATTCAAATTGTGTATTTACTAAAGGAATAACTCAAACACACATTCCTGTTGCTCATGGAGAGGGCAGATTTTTTTGTGATAAAGATTCATATGAGAAGCTGAAAAATAACAGCCAGATTGTTTTTACTTATTGTGATGAAAATGGCAATTCTGCTGATGGCCTCTATCCACTGAATCCAAATGGTTCTTTTATGGATGTTGCAGGAATCTGTGATCAGTCTGGAAGGATAATGGGGATGATGCCTCACCCAGAGAGGGCGCTCTACTCAAATAGCGAGCCCGAGTTTCAGCTCAAAAAAGAGATTGCAAAAAGAGAGAACAAGGAAATTCCTGGGTTGATCGAGACTAATTTCAGGATTTTCAAGAACGCAGTTGACTTTTGCAAAAACAAGTAAGGCAGTTAACAATGTGTGGGATTATTGCAATATGTGATAAAGATAATGAAATTTTTGCGCGAACCGTCACTAGTCTTATGTCCCTCCAGCACAGGGGGCAGGATTCTTGCGGCATAATCACTAATGAAGGTGCTGAATTCTTTGCTAAAAAAGAATTAGGCACTGTTCACACTGTTTTCACTGAAAAAGATGCAGATCTGTTGAAAGGCAAGCGCGGCATCGGCCACACGCGGTATGCAACGCAGGGCAATGGGACTGTGATAGATGCCCAGCCCCTCACCATAAACACTAATCCTAATATTGCTCTGGCGCAGAATGGCAATGTCATTAATTTTTTTGAGTTAAAAGAAGACCTGGTGAAAAAAGGGGTGCAGCTAAAGACCTCTGTTGATAGTGAAGTGATGCTCCATATTTTTGCACGGTGTTATAAAAAGAATAATGATTTTTTTGCAGCAGCAAAAGAGGTTCTTGAGAAAATAAAGGGCGGTTATGCAATTGTTGGTCTTATTGCTGGCAAGGGAATATTTGCAATTAGGGATCCGCGAGGTATAAGGCCTCTTGTTCTTGGCAAAAGGAATGATTCTTATATGTTTGCTTCAGAAACTGTTGCTTTTCAGGTTGCTGGTTATGAATATGTGCGGGATGTCAAGCCAGGAGAGGCTGTTTTTATTTACAAAGACGGCAATATTGATAACAGAATTTTGCTCACTAAAGATCCTGCGCACTGTATGTTTGAGTGGGTTTATTTTGCAAGCCCAAACAGCATGATTGAAGGCAGGTCTGTCTACAAGGCGAGGCTTGCTCTTGGAAAGATTCTTAGCAGGCACGTGAAAAAAGAGGATATTGATTTGGTTATAGCGGTTCCAGACAGCGGCAGAACCTGTGCTATCAAGTTAAGTGAGGCTGCACACATAAAATATCGTGAGGGCCTGATAAAAGACAGGTATGTTCCTAGGACTTTCATTATGTCTTGCCAGAAAACAAGAGAGACTGCAGTCAAGAGAAAATTAATGCCTATAATCAGCATGTTAAAAAACAAACGCGTTGCAGTTGTTGATGACAGTATTGTTAGGGGTACGACTTCTAAAAAGATAATTGATTCGCTTAAAGAGGGAAAAGTAAAGAAAGTCATGTTTATCTCTTCCTGCCCCCCAATAACGCATTCCTGCCACTATGGTATTGATATTGCCACAAGGGAAGAGCTTATTGCCGCTGATAAATCTATAGAAGATATACGGCAGTATCTTGGTGCAGATGAATTGATTTATGCTAAAGTGAGTGATCTTAAGGCTGCCATACGCAGGGACTTGTGTACTGCCTGTCTTACAGGGGAGTATCCAGAGAATATTTCAGAAGAGCAAAAAAAATGTCTGGGTTCTCAAAGAATGACAGAACAGTCTAGGAGTGATAAGATGAATGTTTTAATTATTGGTTCAGGAGGAAGAGAACATGCCCTTGCACTAAAGGTTGCTGAAAGCAGGCTTTTGGACAAATTATTTGCAATCCCTGGTAATCCTGGCATTGAAAAAGTTGCAGAGTGCCACACGCTGAATATTCTGGATAATGCTGCCATAATTAATTTTGCAAAAGAAAAAGACATCGGCCTTGTGATTATTGGTCCAGAGGCCCCGCTTGTTAATGGCCTTGCAGATGAATTGGGAAAAAATGGAATAAGTGCATTTGGTCCTAACAAGATTGCTGCGCAGTTTGAGGGTTCAAAGGCTTTTGCAAGGAATTTCATGAAAAAATATAATCTTCCTGGTGTTGAGTTCAGGGAATTCACGAATTTCAAGGAGGCAGAAAGATATATTCAGGAAAAAGGGGCCCCTATTGTAATTAAGGCAGATGGTCATGCTGCTGGAAAAGGTGTTCTTGTTGCTAAGACAGCAAGAGCGGCAGTCAGTTTTACAAAGGATTGTCTTGAAAATAATAAGTTTGGTGGTGCTTCATCTAAAGTTATTGTTGAAGAGTGTCTTGTCGGAGAAGAGGCCTCTTATCTTGTCTTTATGGATTCTATCACATTCAGGCCAATGGTCTACTCGCAGGATCATAAGCCTATTTTTGAGAATGATGAGGGGCCTAACACAGGAGGCATGGGTGCTTATTCTCCTGCCCCGATTCTAGATGGCCTAGAGACAGAGATGGAGGAAAAAATTATCAAGCCTTTTCTTAATGGAATAAAGCAAGAGGGTATGGAATATAAAGGTGTGCTCTATGTTGGTTTGATGAAGACAAAAGAAGGGCTTAAGATTCTGGAGTTTAACTGCCGGTTTGGTGATCCAGAGACTCAGGTCATTCTTCCTCGGCTAAAGACAGATATTTTAGAAGTGATGCTTGCTGTGGTTAATAAAACACTCAGCAGCATGAATATTGAATGGTTTGATGATCACTGTGTCTCTGTTGTGCTTGCATCAGGAGGTTATCCTGGTGCTTATGAAAAAGGAAAATTGATTACAGGCCTTGAAGATGTTAAAGATGCACAGATAATTCATGCAGGAACAAGAAAAGAAGATGATGATATCTTGACTAATGGCGGGCGTGTCCTGAATATTGTCTGCCTTGGTAAAAATCTTAAAGAGGCTGTTGACAAGGCTTACTCTGCAATTGATGGTATCAATTTTGATGGCCTGTTTTTTAGGCGTGATATTGCTAAAAAAGAACTAGGCCGCCAGCTGGGGGGATGAAAATGTCCAAAGAAGAAGAATATAAAAAAATCATTAAGGAAAACCTGGATAAAACTCTTGATTCTGGTTATCTGCCAGAGCTTGGAAAGCACAAGTCTGGAAAAGTAAGAGAGATTCATTTTACTTCTGATAAGATTGGAAGCAACATTATAATGATTGCAAGTGATCGTGTCTCTGCATTTGATCATATTCTTGATAGGAGCATTCCTTTCAAGGGAAAGGTCTTGAATCTGCTTAATCAGTGGGCTTTTCAGAATACCAGTGATATCATTCCTAATGCCTCTGTAGACAGTCCGCACCCTAATGTGATTATCCAGAGATACTACAAGAATATCATGATTGAGTGTGTTGTGCGGGGTTATGTCTGGGGCAGTCTTGCAGGTGCTTATGAAAAAGGCAGGAGGAATTTCTGCGGTTTGGAGATGCCCAATGGTTTGCTGCGCTACCAGAAGCTAGAGACGCCTCTCTTCACCCCTACAACAAAGTCAGAGCATGATGAGCCAATGACTTTTGAAGATGTTGAAAAGCAGTTAGGGAGGGAGCTTGCTGCAAAAGTTAAAGATACCTCGCTAAAACTGTTTCAGAGAGGTGCAGAGCTTGCTGCAAAAGCTGGTTTGATTTTCATTGATACAAAGTATGAGTTTGGTCTTGATGATCAGGGAAATCTTTTTTTGATTGATGAGTCAAACACCCCTGATTCCTCTCGATACTGCTCTATTGAAGAGCACAAGAAGTTTGACTTGGTCAGGCAGGAGATGACCACAGGACAGTTCAAGAATGTATCTGAATTACTAAAACAAAAGCCAGAGCTAAAGATTAAAGAGATGTCAAAGCAGTTTATCCGTGATGTCTTGACAGAAAAAGGCTTTAGCTACGGCGGAACAGGAGAGATTCCTAAGTTGACTGATGAAGATATTATTGAGGTCTCTTACAGATATATTCATTTGTATGAACTGCTCACCGGAAATACATTTGAGTTTCCAAAAGCACACCCTAAGATAGAGCTTTTGAATAAATTACAGCAGGCAGGTTATCTTACAGGAGGTCTTGCTGTTATCATGGCTGGCTCTGATAGTGATATGCCTCATATTGAGAAGATTCAGGCCTCTCTTAATGACTTTGGTGTTAAATCTCAGGTGAGAATATGTTCTGCGCACAAGCAGCCAGGTCTTTGTGAGAGCATTATGAAAAAATACAATAAGTCTCTAGAGCCTATTGTCATTATTGCTGTTGCAGGCGGTACAGATGCCTTATCAGGTGTTGCCTCTTTTCACAGTGTCTTTCCAGTGGTTAGCTGCCCTCCTAAGGCAGAAGAATATCATTCTGGCATCAAGAATCCTCCTGGCAGCTCTAATTCACTAATCTTAAGGCCTGCTAATGCAGGAAGGCATGCTGCACAGATCTTAAGCTTCCACAATGAAAACATCAGGAAGATAATTCTTGATAAAAATAATGCAAAGATAAAGAAACTGGAGATTGCAGATAATAGTCTGTAGAAGCGAAATATTTAAATAGAATTTAATTTTATTACATGATTATGTCAAATAATGAAATAAATACAAATTTTTTATTCAAGACAAAATACGTGCGCTTGATAGATTTCTTTGTCTCTAATTCCTCTGACGAATTTTATGTTAATGAGATTTTAGATGCAGTTGAGATCTCTCCTCAAGCACTCTGCCAGAGCCTAAAAGAATTAGAAAGTTTAGGTATTTTACTGAGTGAAAAAAAAGCTAATGCTTTATATTATCGTTTAAACAAGAAGAATGAGGTGGTTAAAATTCTAAAAAAAGTTATTCAACCAATTACTTACAAAGATGCAGGAGTTAATATTGAACTAGGTGATGATGCTTCTAAAATATTATATAATGCAGCTAAAAAGACATTTGAAAATCGCAAAGGAAATATCGGCGAGATTATTATACCATTTGATGATTTTTCAGGAGTAAGAGCTATTGATATAGGCGGCTTACCTAAAGACAGCCTTATGTGTACTAGTTTTGATGGTGTTGGCACTAAAGTTGAGATAGCTCAGAGAATGAATAAGCACGACACCCTTGCTTTTGATCTCCTTGCAATGGTCTGTGACGATGCAATTGTCAGGGGAGCAGAGCCTGTATTGGTAGGGAGTGTTTTAGATGTAAACTCTTTAGGAGATGATAAAGATTCTAACCTGCCGCAATTAAAGGAATTGGCAAAAGGGTATATTACTGCTGCAAAAGATGCAAACGTCGCTGTTGTTAATGGTGAATTAGCAGAGCTTGGTAATGCTATTGGTGGCCATGGAAAGTTTAAGTATAATTGGTGCGCAAGCATAGTGTGGTTTGCTAACAAAAAGAAATTATTTACTGGAAAAGAAATCAAGACAGGCGATTCTATTGTTGTTTTGCAGGAAAAAGGATTCAGGGCAAATGGTTTATCCTTAGTCAGAAAAGTTTTTAAGAATGAATTTGGAGATAATTGGCACAATAAGGAACTCAAAGGAGATAAGCTGGGCAATCTTGCTCTTATCCCCTCCACTATATATTCTAAGGCAGTTGTTCACATGCACGGTGGTTTTAAGACAGCAGGTTGTTGCAAGATTCATGGTGTTGCTCACATTACTGGCGGCGGCATGCCAGGCAAGCTTGGAAGGGTGCTTAAGCCAAATAATCTTGGCGCGGAATTAAATAATCTATTTGAACCTGGTAAAGCAATGCAATACTGCCAAGAGCTTGGAAAAATAGAAGATAAAGAGGCTTACAAGACCTGGAACATGGGTCAGGGTCTTGCTATAATAACTCCAGAGCCAGATAAAGTGATTGAAGAGGCAAAGAAGTTCGGCATTGATGCAAAACTGGCAGGCAAAATAATCCGGAGATTTCCGATGATGCCGTTTCCCTGTTGATGGACTATCATTGGCCGGGCAATGTCAGGGAGCTTGAAAATATCATTGAATTTGCCATCGTTAAATGCAGGGGCCGGAAGATATTACCCAAAGATCTTCCCGTTGAACTCTACAGACATGATGTGCCTGGAACTTCTCGGGGGCCCTCCCGGAAACTTAGTG
>CAZXEZ010000020.1:0-14554 GCA_964640255.1 uncultured Methanosarcinales archaeon
TGAAGAAATCATATGAGAATTAATAGAAGACACTAAAGAATTATCTGAAGAAACTAAAAAAGACATAGCAGAAGCTAGAAAAGAATTCAAAGAAGGAAAGTTTTCTACTCTTGAAGAAGTTGAGCAGAAACTTGGGCTTTAAATGTACCAAGTAATCTTTACCCCTAAAGCTGAGAAACAGCTTGGTAAGCTACCTAAAGATGTTCAAGTTAGGATTATTAATGGATTAAAACGAATCAGAATTAGGCCAGAGTTACATCTTACTAAATTGGTTGATGATTCTGCGTATAAATTTCGAGTTGGAGATTACCGATTATTCATTGATATAATTCATGACAAACTTATTCTATTGGTTGTTAAGGTAGGTCAGAGACGGAATGTCTATAAATAAGGCGGAAATCAAAATTGAATATAATCGTTGTTATAATCTCCATTGTGAACAACAGCGTTTGTGAATGAGGACAAGGAACGAACGAAAGTTCGTGACGCAGAGTCCTGACCAAAGGGAAGGATTGAATTTAATTTTTGTTAAATTCCCTGAAGCCCGCAGGCTGAAGGCAAAACCGAAGGTTTTGAGTTTTCGCCATAAAAATTGCTAGATTTTTAAACGCCAGTGTTGGCGAAAATTGAATTTAATCGCTGTTATACGTTTTTCTGCAAGAAAAAATTGCGGAGTGAAACGGAGCGACAGTTCAAAAAAGACTTTCGTAATCAATTAATAATAGAACTCATTAATTTCTTCCAAAACTTCTAATATATTCTAATTCTTTTGTTATTGAATTTGGAATATCTTCTAATAAAATACCCTCTAATACTATTGGTACTTCTAAACCCATTTTTAATATTTCAGTAATTTTTTTTTTATTAATGGCACAATAAGTAGGAACATGAATCTCTGATTCGCTATATCCGCTAACATGCATGTGTTTTAATCTATCCCCCATAACTTCAATGAATTCTTTAGCAAGTTTCATACTTGAATCATGTTCATATGCATGTTCGACATCCAAAACAAATCCAAAATTATATTTACTTTTTAATTCTCTGAATTGTTCTGGATGTGTTCCATATGATTTTCTTCTGTCCATATTTTCTAATAAAAAAGGTAATCCTGATTGATCCAATACTTCAAAATCATCAATAGTATCCGGATGTAAAACTAACCCTTCAATAGGAAGTTGATTACATAATTCTCTTAGTTTGTTGATTATTTCTTGAGTTTTAGAATCTGAATTATACCTGACTTCTTTCCATGGAGCATGAATTGAAACAGATGCAAATTTTTTAATGTCCTGTTTTGATTGGTCTGATAAATCATATTCAAATAATTGAGTTGGCGTTGCAAAACTAAGTTCAATTGCATCAGTTCCTAATGAATGATATAATCGGATTCTTTCATCAAATGGAACATTAGACCTGTATAAACTTCCTGTTGTGAAACCAATATGTGTCATATTATAAAGAATTAGAGGGGATTATTTAAAGTTAATGAAATTAATGAGTTCTACCAAATAAAAGAAAGTCTTTTTTGAATTGCGTATAATCTATGTTAAATACCCCGTAGGGTCGAGGCACGTTAGTGCCGAGAAGTTGATTTTTTGCCCATTTTCTTACTTTTGCGAGAATTATAAATTGCAACGCCGATAATAATCAATAAGTTTATAAAAAGAATAATTGCAAAAGCATAACACATATTCAATGGTTGACCATATGCTTGAATAAAACTTTGTGCAAATAGAACTATGAAACTTGCTATAGATCCAGACCATATTCCAATAAACATATTCTTTTGAAAATCGCTCATTTTGATTATTAGGAAGAAGGTCTATAAAAATCTTTCGAGGGCAAAAAATCAATTGTATTTAATTGTTGTTAAGTTCTCCATCATGAACAGCAACGACTGTGATTGAGGACAAGGAACAAATGAAATTTGTGACGCAGAGTCAGCGAAGCTGATTGAATTTAATTTTTGTTAAATTCCCTGAAGCCCGCAGGCTGAAGGCAAAACCGAAGGTTTTGAGTTTTCGCCATAAAAATTGCTAGATTTTTAAACGCCAGTGTTGGCGAAAATTGAATTTAATTATATATAAGCGAAGTAGTTTGAATTCTTGGGTTTTAGGGCTTGTGGGGGCTGAATTTAAGGGTTTGAGCAGGAAAAAGTGTGGTTTTTGAAGAGTGGTGATAAGTTTTAATGCTCATGTTTTGAAGCTAAAAAGCGAAAAGTTTATATATAAAATGTGTTTTAATATTAAAATGTGTTGTAAGTGATAAAAATGGAAGTAAACTCACGCTGTTCGTGACTTCCATTTTTCACAGGAGGTTCAAAATGGAAGTTTCAATAACTAAAATGTCAGAAAATGGGCAAGTTGTTATTCCTTCAGAAATAAGGAAAGATGCAGGCATTAAACCATCAACAAAATTCATAGTATTTAATGAGGACGGTAATATAATGCTAAAACAGATTAAAAAAGAAGCACTAAGGGAAGATATGTTATTAATTGAGAAAATAAGGAGAAGTGAAGAACAAATAAAAGAAGGAAAATCTGTAAAAGCAGAAACTTCTATGAGCGATGAAGAGATAGATGATTTATTGATGCGCTGAGAAATCCTTTGGATTTCTGGTGCCCAAAAAATCAAGGATTTTTTAGGGGCTTAAAATGCAAATAATATTCTCAGAAGAATTTAAGAAAGAATTTAAGAAGATTAAAGATAAATCGACAAGAATAAAAATTATCAATCATTTAAAGAAGTTAGGATCACTCCCAGAATCTGGAAAACCATTGCAGTACAACCTTAAAGGCCATCGCAGCATAAGAATTCCGCCGTTTAGGATAATTTATAGAATAGAAAAGGATAAAATTATTATAAATTGCTTTGATCACAGAAAAGATGTTTACAAATGAGTTCTGGGGATGAGATGAATGACGCTTTTGCTTTATAAAATGGAAAGATTTATGAACAATTGGAAACTTATATGCTCATATGTTTTTATACAAAATCCAACGAGCTAAAATGAAGGAATTATGGGATAACCAGGAAGATGAAGCCTGGCAAAATAGCTAAAATTCTTACTCAAAAGCCTTCTGCACATCCCTGCTCAAGTCCTGCAGTGTGAAAGCTGCGAAGAACTCTCCAGCAGGCGGTAATCCAGGAGCAATCTGTATTGAAACTATGTATGCCAATATAAATGCTAATATTAAACCTGCAAAAGCAGAGACTAAGTATTTATTATCCCATTTTATCTTTGGGTTTTTCTTTAATTTGACTAGGTATGGGACGATTGTTCTTGTGAGAACTCCTAAAAGAATTGCAATGTAATGAACCATGGTATCACCTCTATTCTTTATTTTTTTTTTATTGTTTTATAAACATTACTGCTCCTCAACCTTCAAAAGACCCTTATCAATACCATACCTTATTGCAAGGGCTGTGGCAAGAACAACATCATACTTGCACTCGTCTTGCTCAAAAATCTTTTCCAAGTTCTCTAAAGGTTCAGAAAGCGCCTTGTCAGCAGCTTCTAAAAATTGCTTGAAATAATATCCAGACAGATGATTGTTTGATTCCTGCTGATAATAGCAGAAACAAATACAAGAATGGGTTATCTGAAGCATTATTTTCTCTTTCAAATCATTATATCTGCTGATTTTTTCCTTAATAACATCAGAACTTGGCTCATCAGATGCACTTGCGATATCATTCTCTTTTATGTAAGCCTCTAAATTGAATTTGTCAGGCAATTCCTGCATCTGCCTAAGCTGTGCAAATGCCTTGAAGCTCATGTCAGCAGACTTAGTAAGGACATATGACAGATCCATGAATACTAGAAGTGCCAACAGGTATATATATATTTTTCGCTGGCAAAGGCACATCATTCAATTATTTCGAAAATCTTGCGGAAAATTCTAGATAAGGCACATAAAGAATGAAATCAGTGTAAAAAGAAGTGGCCGAATCTGGTAAGGAGCCTGATTTAATTGATTGACATTTATCCCATTTATATTCAAAACATTTGATGTATAAAAATGTTTTGCTTTTCAGCAATGCCGGAGTGGCGGAATTTGGTAAATGCGCCTGATCGAAAATTGGGTTTGCATCTCCCAGATGCTATGCGGGTTCAAAAGTAAGGGACTACACCCTATACGTACCGGTGTACGGTTAGACACTCTTCGCTTAGCTCAGAGGTCTAACGGGACGTGGTGGGATGACTGAAACGCCAAAAACCACAGGTTTTTGGTGCTACGAGAATCTCTGATTCGAGTTTGGTCCCGTCTCCGGCGCTGATAAAAGTAATATTTAAATACCTGTTAGCTTAAAGTACAGTTAAAAGAGGCAAAATGAAATACGCTATTTTTGTATACGCATTGTTTGTGATTAGCCTGATTGCTTTGATTGCAGTAATAAAACCGATTCCAACAGGATTTGCTGTGCAAGAGCCTGTTCTATTGATAGAGAAAGTGATGAAGCCCTGCTTTTGCGCATCAGGAGAGAATATAGAACAGCAGATTGCAGAGCAGCAGATGGCGTATTACAGCATAGTGTCTTCAGCAGAAGAGGCAGTAAAACGCCATGAAATCTCAGAAAGAACTGCAATAAGAGTTCTTGATAATTATGCAAAAGGAAGCTGTGACCATTGTCTTGAAGAATAATTCTAGAGAGAAATTATAGCAGCAATAACAGCCAATTGAAGTGCTGAATTGCTTATTCTTGTGCTGTTTCTTTGCCTTGCCTGGGCATTATCACAGTAAAGAGAGTATTTATCAAAAGCAATTCCTCTTTCCTGCGCCCTTGCGATTATCTTTCTCCTGTGCTTTTGAAGATAACTATTGCTTATTTTGTTAGAGATTCCGTGGCTGCTAAGCAGTCTTGCAGAATCAACAACAGGGGAAGCGACACGCAACCACAGAAGCCGCTCTTCCTCTGTCTCGCAGTCATCATAAGTTTTGGCAAGATTGACAATATCCTCAACATCTTCAACAGGCTTTTCGCAGACAGAATAAAACGCATACCTTTCAAGAGCCTTTCTTCCGCGGCGGCTCTTGTTTTCATAGAAAGTGAAGAATTCAAAATGATTATTTGGGTGGTCTCTTTGCACGACAACAGGCGTTACTGTGACCTTGTCCCTGCTCTTTGGCCTTAGCTTTCTAAGCAAGGTATTGATAGCAGCAGGGCTTTTCTTAAAACTCTCAATGCACCCTATCTTGTGCTCAATGCCGTCACTCACCCAGTTGCTGCCTGTCATGAAGCATATTACGCGGTTGTCATTTAAAAAGCTGCTGACATAATCACTTGAAAGAATCCTCCACCTGCTGAATCCTGGTCCTGATCAATGCACAGAGATCCCTTAATCCATCAAGAACAGCAGAAGCTTCTGTAACAGTCTTCCTGCCAATGAATTCTAAATGAATTTTATTGATAATGTCAAGTAAAAAACGGCCCTCATCCCCTAAATATCGCATAAGTATCTGCAATTTGTCACTATGCTCAAATTCTGGTGAAGCCATGACAGTACTCTGCGCAGTTGAAAGTTTTTGCAGCATCCCCTGTTCTTTAGCACCAACTATTTCAATAGGAATTTGCCCCCAATATCCTCCATACAGGTTTATTTCTTTTGTTTCTTTTCCTGTTTTTCTGACAGATTCTTTATTTGCCGTAGTTATATTAGTGATTTCTGCTTTAATCTGGCCAAGAACGCCCTCAATTTTTTTAACAAGCGCCTTGAGTTCCTGCTGGCTTCCAAGAACTAGTTCAGTGTCAGCTATGCTTAATCTTGCCTCTTTTTTGACTTCTGTTGGCATAAGAATTTCAAAGAATAAAGAGTATAAAAACTTTTCTGCTCTTGAGAGCTTCACAGGCGTCATTTAGCAATGACGCGCTTTGTTTTGCTTCTGCGACTGATTATTTTCCAGATTTGTCAAGAACCGTTATAGGCATAGTTTTCAATGCAGTTCTTGAGCACCATCAAGAATACCTCGAATACAATAATTAAGAGGTATTCTTGAGGTATCAGAAATCGAATTTGTTGCTTAGAACTTCGCAGGCGTCATTGCAATCAAAACTTCATGCCTTTAGGCATCTTTCCCTTGAATTTCTTCATCAATTTTTCAGGAGAGTCTGCACCGCCCTTGAGCATCTTTACAAGCTTCTTGCTCTGCTTGTATTGTTTTAGCAATTCTCTAACATCTGAGGCTGAGACTCCTGCACCTTTTGCAACCCTGTCTATTCTTGAGGAATCAATTATTGTAGGGTCTTCTAATTCTTTCTTTGTCATAGAATCCATGACAAACTTCCAGATCTTTAACTTTTCCTGCTGGACATTCAGGGCCTCTTTAGGGAGCTTTAACTGGCCCATTCCTGGAATCAGCTCCATAATCTTTCCTAAGGAACCCATTTTTTTCATGGCTTCCATCTGACTGTATAAATCGACTAAAGTGAAATCTCCTTTTAGTAATTTTGCCTGCATATCTTTTGCTTCATCTTCTGTGATGGCTTCTTTTGCTTTTTCTAATAGAGCTTCAATATCACCCATTCCCAGAAGCCTTCCAACAAAACCTTTTGGGTTGAACTGCTCTAAATCATCAATCTTTTCTCCAACTCCAATGAACTTGATTGGAGCTTTTGTTATGGCACATGCAGACAAAGCACCGCCACCTTTAGCAGTGCCATCCATCTTTGTGACCATGACACCTGTAATTCCTGCATTTTCATGAAAAATCTCTGCCTGTTTCTGGGCAGCCTGACCAATATCTGCTGAGATGACTAACAAGTTTTCATCTGGCTTTACTGTGTCATATACTTTCTTTAGTTCCTGGATCAGGTCTTTACTTAAAGCATCTCTTCCTGCAGTGTCTACTATTATTATATCGTATTTTGGGTATTCTTTCTCAAACTCTTTGTAGATTTTAATTGGGTCTTTTTCTTTCTTGTCCAGGAAAACAGGTACTTTTGCCTGTTTGCCAACCTGCTCTATCTGGTCCATGGCAGCAGGACGGTGTATGTCCAATCCTACTAACGCTACTTTTTTCCCTCTTTTTGTGTAGTATTTTGCAAGCTTTCCTGCTGTTGTGGTTTTACCAGAACCAAATAATCCTATCAGCATGATTTTATTTGGTTTCTTGTCTGTTATGTTTAATTCTGCTTTTTCTCCGCCTAAGAATGTGGTTAATTCTTCATAAACAATTTTGACTAAATGTTCACGCTTAGTTAGTCCAGAAGGGACTTCTTCTTTTAGGGCACGTTCTTTGATCTTTTTTGTCAGCTCGAAAACTA
Organism: uncultured Methanosarcinales archaeon; assembly: GCA_964640255.1. Lineage (GTDB taxonomy): Archaea > Nanobdellota > Nanobdellia > Woesearchaeales > ARS49 > WJJT01. The sequence goes on from CAZXEZ010000020.1 coordinate 7,270, forward strand.
ATTTAACATTAACGTCAGAATGTAAAAGTGCTCTCTGGATGTCTTTGACTAGTTCATTGATCAGTTTTTCATCTACAAAAATCGATTTTGCAATCTTTTGCAGTGTTCCCTTTAAACTGTTGCCTAGCTTTTCTAAGACCATAGAATTAACTTAAATATAGAGCCTTTATAAACATTATGGATAATCAGCCCTGCTTAAGGGCTATAGCATCTAAGTTTTTTGAGTATGTATACATATTTTTCTTAAATATTCGCAAATTTTTTATATTCTGAGAGATTATGTAGGTCTGGTGGGAGATAGTGAGCACATACACAGCAGAAGCAGCACAGGAAATACTAAAGAAATTACAGAGAAAAGGCTGGAACCTGTATGAAAAACAATATTCTGACAGTATTCTTGATGCAGATAAAACCGTGATAGCGGGGCCTGCGGTAAAATTAGCGCAGGATATTTTTTATGTCATACTGCCTGCAGTAGAGAGAGATAGAGACCCTTTTGCAGTAAGTGATGCTCTTGAAAAAGTGATGAAAAAAACAGAGGGGCAGGTGCTTCTTCCGCATGGCAAGGGAGGGGTGAGCCTTCAAGAAATTGTTCTAAGAGAATCTGATATTGGCATACAAGTTACCGGCCACATAGTGGGCATTACTTATCCTACATTTATAGCTCAACTGGACAGAATATATGACACGACACTAGAGAAGCAAATAAATTACTCAAAAATAGACACACAAATCAGGGAAATGGTACAAAAAATGAATCAGGTTCCTTTTGTGTACACCCTGAAAAGCAGAGCAGGAAAAATATTAAAAGAGATCTGGAGAGACTTAATTGAAGAACCTCTTTCACCAGAAGAGCAGGCTTTAAAAAATCCAAAAGTTGTTGCCAGGTCAGATGAGGAGCAAAGTATGATGACTGAAGGATATGTCATCTTTACAGCGAGAGAGCACCCGCAAGCCAGAGATTTTCTATTAGACCTAAAAGCTGTAGCAAGCAAATATTCTTTTGCCACTCTGGACTGCAGCGACAAAAAATGGAAATTTCACACTGATTTCAGGGACCTTACAAGGCACCTTGAAGTAGAGGAAGGCGATGATTTTGTGGCGCGAACAAAGAAAGAACACGGGGTTCCTGTAAAGAAAGCAGAAAAAAGAATAAAAGATTTCCAATCAATCAGATATGAATTGATGAAGATTGCAGAGAAGTATTTGTAAAATGGAAGCATTAGTTGTAGTCCACACAGAGAAATATTATTTAAGAGACATTGGGGCGAGATGCAGGAGAAGAAACAAGGAATTGTTTGAGAGAATCGCTGAAGAGATAGGAAGAGTCATCGACAATAAAACTGTGTATTTTCTTGCAGTTGAGAGCGAGCACCCCTACCAAATAGGAATGTTCCCAGACATAAGCCAGTATGGAAAAAAAATAGAGTTTATTCCGTCAGGCAGCTGCTTTGAGGAGCAGTTTCTAAAGACAAAACAAAGGATGCTGGAACAAGGCATTACGAAAGCAGAGCTTGCAGGCATATCAATATATGTCTGCGTCAATAACATGCACTGCCTGCTGATTGGCGAAAATGGAGACTACACAAGACTTGATTATGATACCGCCAGAAAATCAATAGGCATGAGTGAAGAAGAATTCAAAAAAATCTTTGAAACAAAAATAGATGCAACAGTGAAGAAAGAGCTGACTGACAGATTTTAATCCCCGACCTGGGATGACATACAAATATAAGGGAGTTCTGTTTTCTGGTTTATATAACTTAATGGGGTGGAAAAATAACGCCATGAACTAAAAGATATATTTTTCCCTGAATTAAAACTGGTTTATCTTGATGGGAGAAAATTTCTTTAGGGGGGTATCAAATATAATGGTTGAACACAAAGACGGGTTATCAGCAGAAGAACTCTTTGAGAGAGGCCTGGGAATAACATATGATGACTTTACAATCTTAGACACGCAGTATACTACAATCAACAGAGATGAAGTCATAGACTTGAGAATGGATTTAGGCAAAGGAATTCTTTTGAATACTCCTATCATAGCAGCGCCGATGGATACTGTTACAAACGCACCCCTAAGCATCGCAATTGCGCGCGAGGGAGGCATTGCAGTCATTCACTATAATTTCAAAAACCCAGACGACACTCTTAATATAGATGCACAGATAAATGAAATAGATAAAGTAAAAAGATCCCAAAACGGGTTCATAGAAAATCCTATTGTTGTGGGTCAAGATTACACAATTGCACAAGCAATAGAGATAGGAGAACAAAATAAAGTAGGAAAATCTTCAGTAGATAATTTTCCTGTAACTCATGGGGGCAAGCCTCACAGCAAATTGCTTGGCCTGCTAAGACAGCAAGATTACTCAAGAACACAACACACTAATCTTAAAGTAAAAGACAGAATGGTCCCTCTTGAAAAATTAATAAAAGCAGAGTGGCCAATAAACCTTGATGAAGCAAATGAAACTCTATGGAAAGAACACTTATTGCTTTTGCCAATAACAGATAAAAAAGGCAAACTAAAATACCTGGTTACCCGTAAAGACATGGATAAAAGAGAAGAGTTTCCTCTTGCAACAATGGATGAAAACCAAAGACTAAGGGTCTTATTTGCTGTTGAGACCTGGCCAGATCCAGGCTATGAAAGACTTGAAAGAGGGTTTGCAGCAGGAGCAGATGGTTGCGTCATTGATACCTCCCAAGGGTATACAAAGTATGAGACAGATATGATTAAACATATTCTTAAAAATTATCCTGACAAGCTTGTTATGGGCGGAAATATTTCTACAAAAGCAGCATATGAAGCATTGAACAAAGCAGGGCTAGACACTTACAGAAACGGCCAGGGAAGCGGTTCAATATGCACGACAGCAGGCGCAATTGGAATATCAAGAGCAGGTGCTGCAGGAGTCTATCATTGCGCAGCAGAACCAGGCAAGATGATTACAATTGCAGACGGCGGACTAAGGCAGGTAGGAGATATTGTAAAAGCACTTACGATTGGTGCAAAAGCAATGATGCTTGGAAACATGCTTGCAGGAACAGAGGAAAGTCCTGGAGAGACAATAATCAATCCAGAGACAGGACTGCCAGTAAAAATCTATAGAGGAATGGGCTCAAAAGAAGCAAATGTGGGGGGGATAAGAGGATACTCCAGGCTGCCGCAAGGAGTTTCAGGCAAGGTCGAATACAAAGGCTCAATACATCAATGGGTTCCATTGATCAGAGACGGTCTTTATTCAGCATTTCACGCTCTTAACTGCTTAAACATAAGAGAGCTTCATGAAAAAATGCGGGCAGGAGAGATTAGATTTGAGAGAAGAACAATAGGATCTTTGCAAGAGAGCAGAGTTCACGATCTAAATTTGTGAGGGGGATAACAAATGGTAAAACCAGATGGAATAGGAGGTCTTCAATGGGGAGATGAAGGCAAAGGAAAGATTACAGATGTTGAAGCTGGAAAACATGATGTTGTTGTAAGGTTTCAGGGCGGCGGCAATGCAGGACACACGATGGAAGTTGAGGATATAGAATTTATTACACATTATATTCCCTCTGGAATCCTTAATCCCGGCGTGTTTAATGTGGCTACAAACGGCTATTTAAATAACCCAATAGATACCTGTATTGAGATGGATGACTTAATCTCAAAAGGAGTAAAAATAACACCAGAAAACCTGATGTTTTCCCACCTGATCCATGTAATCCTGCCAGATGCAAGGATAATTGATGCAGTGAAAGAGGCTTCAAAAGGGCATGGTGTTGGCTCAACAATCGCAGGAATAGGCCCTACTTATATGCTGAAAAAAGACAGGACAATGGCTCTGAGAATGGAGGACTTGATATATCCTGACAGAGTTAAAAAAATAATTGATAAAAGAGCGCCATTCATAGAGCACTTAATTTATTTTTTCTTGAAGAAATCAAAAGAAAAGGATGTGATAGAGATACTAAAAGGAAAAAATCAAGAGAGATATTTTGATACATTAAACCACTGCCCAGATTATTCCAGAATAACAGATGATATTATTGCGGCTGGAAAAAAGCTTGAGGAATTTATAGGGCCAGCAGAATTTGCGCTTAACAGAAGATATGATGCAGGTGAACGCATATTATTTGAGGGTGCACAAGGCTTTGACCTGGATATTGACTTTGGAACCTTTCCAAATGTAACTTCATCAGGAGCATCTGGAATGGGATATATGCAGGACTCTGGACTGGCAGTTCCAATCAATAAAATAGGAATTGTAAAAGCATACACGACAAGAGTAGGCTATGGGCCATTCCCAACTGAGCAGGAAAATGAAATCGGTGAGCTGTTGAGAGCAAAGGGCAGAGAGTTTGGAGCAACAACAGGAAGGCCAAGAAGATGCGGATGGCTTGATACTGTCAAGCTGAAATATGCACTGATGGTGACAAGAACAAATGAAATTGCCCTAACAAAACTAGATGTTCTTTCAGAGTTTAATGAAATTAAGGTAAGAGTAAGAGGAACAGATGAAAGTCCAGAATACAAAACATGGAAAGGATGGAAAGAAGACATAAGTGAAGCAAGGAAGTTTGAAGACCTGCCTGAAAACTGCCAAAAATATGTTCTGGATATTGAAGAAATGTTACAGACGCCAATTACACGGATCTCAGTCGGCAAATCAAGAGATGCAATTATTTTCAGGAAAAAATATAAATAATATGCAAAATATGCGAGGTGAATAAAATGGCAATTGAATATGTAAAAGAAATAGATGATCTAATACCAATACAGACTTCTTTTGTAACTGCAACAGATAAGTCTGGATTAGTGGATAATATAAATAAAAAAACTGGAAAAATAATGCCCGGCATTCCAGATATTGGAATAATTGGGGTATTATTTGAAGAAAATCCTAGTGCTTTGGTTATCTCAACAGGTGGAACAGCAGGATTGATTGAAAAAGCAGGATTAAAGGTAATGCCAATTGGTGATTTTACTGGCTGGCCTGAGATGGATACAGGACTTGTCAAGTCTATGCAGGCAAAACTTTATGTTGGAATGCTTGCACACAAATACACTGCAAGTGATATGGAATACATGAAAAAGCATGGAATACCGTCAATTGACTTGGTTCTTGCAAACTTCTATCCATTTCAAGATGCAGTTACTGCAAATTATGATGTAGATGAGGAGACAGGCGCTATTATAAGACCAAAAGAAGGAAATCCGCTTGCATTTGAGATTGTAAGGCAGAACATGGATGTAGGAGGACCTACAGCAATACATACCTCAAGAAAAGGATTCTTAGGGACTGCTGTTACCACAAGAGCAGAAGATTATGCCCGATTCATAAATGATCTCAGAAAATATAAGGGACGCATCAGCCGAGCTGCAAGATTTGAGGCAATGAAGCACTGCTCAGAAGACCTTGCAATCTATCACATGGCAATATGGAAATTCATGGAAGACAGAAAAGATAAAGAGCTTGACGAAACATATGCAATAGTGCACGATCGTGCAGAGGAGGCTGAATAAAATGGGAGAAGATCGTAAAGCAAAATACAAGGCAATGGCTGAAGATCCTTGGCCAGATAGCATGGAAATGATTTTTGGGGGCCAGAGACTTGTCTATGAAAAGGTTACGTGGAAGATTGGTGAAACAATCAAAGGCCTGCGGTATGGAGATAATCCTAAAATGCCTGCAGCACTATATAGGCTGACAAATGGAAATCTTGCTTTTGGTGACGTGCAGACAATACAGCCAGGAAAATATCTTGTTTCTGATGCAGAATTATTGCAGTCTGGAAAACATCCTGGCAAGACAAACTTGACAGATGTAGACAATGCATTGAATATCATGCGCTGGCTTAATCCTGCTGAACCTGCTGCAGTGATTGTCAAGCATGGAAATCCGTGCGGTGTTGCTGCGGGAAGTGATTTGGCTGATGCCTACAGGAGAGCTGATTTAGCAGACAGAATTGCTGCATTTGGGGGAGGAATAGCATTAAACCAACCAATGGATATGGATACTGCCAGAGCAATTGCAGATAATTATGCAGAAATAGTTGCAGCACCTGAATTTGAAGAAGGAACAATGGGTATTCTTGAAAAAAGGAAAAACCTGCGAGTCATGAGAGTAAGAGGCATGGAAGATTTGATAAATTACAGAGATTGGAGGGTTCCTGAATTCAAATCCTTGATAGACGGCGGACTTGTTGTGCAGTTATCACAGGAAATCCAGACACGAAGCACAGCTGATTTTGTTCCTGCAAGCACAGAGTATAAAGGAGACAATTATGTAAGTGAAGTTACAGCGACACAAGCACAATTAGAAGATGTCTTATTTGCCTTGCAGGTTGAGATTGGTGTCATGTCTAATTCAGTATTGTTTGTTAAAGACAAAGCCACAGTGGCAATAGGTGCTGGCGGACAGGACAGGGTAGGCATTGTTGTGCAAGCAGCTGAAAAAGCTTACAGAAACACTGCAGAAGCAATGGCCTGGGTCAGATATGGCAAGAAAATAGATGAATTGCAGCATAATCAGGCAAGAAGAATCCAGGAAGAGGTTGCTGCAATGCAGGGCGGCTTAAATGGTTCTGCCAGTTACTCTGATGCATTCTATCCATTCAGGGACGGAGTAGATGCAGGCCTAGACAAAGGAGTCGCAATAGTAGGACAGCCAGGCGGATCTGAAAGAGATTTCGAGTCAATAATTGCCTGCAATGAAGCAAAAGTGCCTATGGTCTTCACTAAATCTGGAGAAAGACTGTTTAAACATTAATTTTTTTTATTTTTAATTTTCTGTAGTCTAGCTTAGTATGATACGTGCCAGGGGTATTTTATATATCCGGAACGCACGTGGTCCCCAATTCGAATCCAGGCAGCCCCATATCTCTTGTTTTGCATAATTAAACTCTCAAGCCAGGACAAAAAGAATTCTTACTTATTTTTCTTTATTTATAGCTGTAAGCATGTTTTTCACATCTTTGCGCTCTTCAATAGTTATGTTTCCCCAGCCATTGTGAACAAGGGAGGTTAAAATCATTTTTGCTAAAGCATATTCCTTTTGCAAGTAGTATATTTTGCCTGTTAAATAATCGGCCTTGTCATAAATATTACTTGGTCCGCCGCGCACCCTGAACGACTTGGACTTTTCACAGTTTTCTAAAGCTTTTTCATATTGTCCTTGATTAAAAAGTGCCTTGGCGCGCAAATAATAAGCATCCTGAAATCCCATTATCCACTTATTAAATGGTTCAAGCTCTTCTCCTGTTACAGGATACTTTTGCCGGACATACTCATTAC
>CAZXEZ010000021.1:0-12637 GCA_964640255.1 uncultured Methanosarcinales archaeon
CGCATCTGCCATTGAACTCGCTCATTGCCCTTTGCACGCTTGATGTTGCTGTGTAGTCCTTGTATTCAGTGTACTTTGGATTTACCATAGCATACTGAGCAAATGCAAAGCAGCTAGATATTGGTACATTACCGACAAATTCCAGTTCTGTTGGGGTATACATGCCAAGCTTCCTGTAACCTGTTTTCCAGGAGCCTTCTGCTTTGTATATCTCTGGCGTGTCTTGCGGCATGTTTGGCTGCTCAACAATTCCAGAGTACAGAATCCTGTCGTCTGTGTATGTTTTTGCAGCAAAGCCTACATCCATTCCGCCTCTGCTGTAAACACCTGCAACTGCAGCACCTGTATCTTTCATCTTAGCAAACATTAGAACCAAGCCAATTATTGCAATCACCGCAACGATTCCTAGAATTGCAAGTGCAATGCCTTTTGTTTGTTCTGCCATACTTTTTTCACCTCTCTTGGTTAAATATAATCAGATATGAAATAAGTTTTATTTCTTTTATTTAAATGTTTCGCTTTTTTATGGTTATTTCTTAGCATGCCAGAAGTATATAATCAATCCAATAACCCCTATTGTCACTGCAGAATCTGCAATGTTAAAGGCAGGCCAAAGCCTGAAGTCAATAAAATCAATGACAAAACCAAACAAGAATCTGTCAATCAAATTTCCAATTGCCCCTCCTAAGATCAAGGAAGTTGAGATTATCGGCAGATATTTTTTAGGGAGCTCTATATAATAATAAAGAATGATTCCTATGATTATTATTGTGATTATGATCAAGATCCATCTTGCTGCAGGTGTGTTGAGCAATCCAAAACCAATGCCAAAGTTCTTGATCAAAGTAAAATAAAAGAAATTATTGATTATCGTAATTGATTCTGAAAACGCAAGCTTAGATGTGATTAAGAATTTTGTAATCTGATCAATAACAACAACCAGGAAAGCAATCCCAAAAAAAAGAAAATTCTTTTTCATCGCCAGGCAATAATCTCTTTTTCTTCTTTTCTCTCTATCTTGTCAAGCCGTGCATTAATGTGGTCAATTCCTGCTTTTATTGCATCCAGCTTTGCATTGACTAACTGAAAATCTTTGCTAGCAGGTTCTTCAGCTGGAGGCTTCGGCATCTCAAGAGGGGCTTCCCTTGGCCTAAAACCCGGAGGCTGCTCAGGCGCCAAGCCTCCAGACGGCTTTGGAAATTCGCCTGGTCCTGTGTCTAAACCTGGCGGCAGGGCCCCTAAGTCAGGCTCTGCACCCATGCCAGGAGGTTTTGCTCCCAAGTCTGGCATTTCAGGAGGGGCGATGTCTGGTGTTTCAGGGATTGCAGGTTCTTTTTTCTTCCAAACCTTCAAAAAATCCAGCATTTTATTTCACCAATTTTTTTAGTATAGGTTCTGGAATAAGCTTAATGACTTTCAGACCCATTGTCTCTGGATAAAAGTCTACTTTTCCAAGACGGTACAGCTCTATAAGATCTGTCTTTTGATATGCTGCACCAAACATAAGATTGAATAAACTGCTTTTAATACTGTCTTCTGTCGGAAACAAGGCAGCAACCTGTTGATCAAGAAAACTCTTTGGGCTGCTTGATTCAAGAGCAGTCCTTGCATCCTGCTTTGATACTGTTGCGCCTGCAACATTTATTGACTGGATATCATCAAAAGCGTTCCAGTGAACAATAATCACCTTGTAATATCTGTTTAACAGAGCATCAAGATTCTCTGGCCTAAGACTTTTGTAGTTTGAGAGATCGTCTATGATTATTGGTTCTTGATTTCCTTTAATCGAAAAAGCACCAGCAACAGAATCATCTAATTCCAATAAAAACAATTTATTCTCTGTCTCAAATTTCTGCTGCAAACTGGCAACATCATAGACAAAATAAAACGCGCCCACGACCAAAAGCGCAATGATGAGAACAGGAATCGCGATCTTTGTTATTTTTTCCAGGACTGTCAAGATTATCGCGATAACTAAAGCGATTATCAGAAGAATGAATAATAAACCAAGCAATGTCGCCATAAACTTGCTTTTATTATTTCAGTATATAAATTTTGTTATTAAAACTTCTTTTTGCACAGTCTAGATAAAGGACACTTAATGCAATCAGGCTTTTTTGTGCAGAACCTCTTTGCGTGCTCAACAATCAATGCATGATATTCATTGAAAATTTTTGCATCTTTAGGGAGGGAATCATGGAACAAATCCTGCAGTTCTTCATAAGTGCAGTTCTCTTTACAGATGCCCAGCCTTGAAAAAATCCTTTTAGTATACAAGTCAACCACAAAGCTTGGCTTGCTGAATGCGTAAAGAATAATCGAGTCTGCTGTCTCTGGACCTACGCCTTTTATCTCTAATAATTTTTTCCGCAGTTTTTCAGTCGGAAGTTTTGAAATGTTTTTGTTTTTCAGGAGAAAACCAGAGATAATCTTTAGCCGCCCAGCTTTTTGATTAAAATAACCGCTTGGCCTAATTAATTTTGCCAATGCATTCTTGCTTGTTTTCATAATTTTGACAGAGTCGACAAGATTTGCAGCTCTTAAATTATCAATTGCCTTTTCAACATTTTTCCAGGAAGTATTTTGGGTGAGGATTGCCCCTATTATTATCTCAAACTGCCTGTTCCTTGTTGTTACAGGCCACCACTTTTGAGGACCGTATTCTTTAAATAGTATTCTGTATATATTATACATAAACATAGGAAATGCATTGTTTTTTTAAAAACTTTTGGGGTGGGGGATAATTTCAATCGAATGTCTTGCAACAGAGCTTGGAGCAAAAGGAGACTTCAAGTACATACGCTTCAGAGGACTGGGCTCAATTTATGCAGATTACACCCCCACTTTCTCAACAGAGATTCTTGAAGACAAGCTTCCAGAGAAAGCTGTGCGCAGGAGAAGGACAAGAAAAGAAAACATAGACGAGAAGAAAAAACTGGTTGAGCTGCTCCTGGAGCATTTTAGCAGGGAGCAGATAACAGAGAGAGAGCGGCCTTTCAGGACAGTCAATGTGCAGGCAAAAATAAGCGACATGCTTGGATTCCTGCGGCACCAAAGAGCAATCGCCCTGCAATTAAAAATACGAGACTCTGAACTTGAGGAAAAGGAGAGGGCAAAGCTGCGTGAAGTGTGGCATAACTACAAAGACAAAATCCAGGCAGTAAAGAAACTAAGAAAAACCACAAGAAGCAAAAAAGCAAAAGAAGCGCTTGACTCAATCATACAGGATTATGGGGACAATAAGGATAAAGCAAGCTACAGAATAGCGAACAAGATAGTGACAGGCCACTACACAGAGATGATAAGATGGGAGATGTCGCACCCCTGGAGCTATTACCAGATAAATGACGACAGAATACCAGAGATTCTCAAGAAAAAAGAACAGATTGAAGAAGAGCTTAGAGCAGTAAGAGCAGATGCTGAAAAAATTCTCGACAAAGACGTTAAAAGAACAGTGACAGACATGAACAAATTCTTTGAAAAATTCTACAGCACAAAAGAATTTGCAAAAATAAACAAGAGAAAATTCACGCAAAGGCTCGGGCCAGACATAATCGCCAGAAGAACAGAGGTGCAGCGGCAGATAGAGGGGCTAAGAGTACAGGTGCAGGACATAGGAAGAGTAAAACATATCCCTAATGACCCTGATGATGAAATAAAAATAATACTGGATTCTGACAGGCATCTTGAATTCAAGAGATACATAGACTCAGAGGAAATCCTGAATTCAAGATGGTGCTTCATCGATATAGAAAAACCCAGATTTGACACCCCAAAAGAGGAGGTCAGCTGGGTGGCAATGACATTCTATGAAAAAGGCGTGCTTAAGAAAGAGATACACACAAGCAAAAAAGTCGGGGAAGGATTCAAGAAACAATTCCTGGGAGAAAAAGGCTTTGAGATCTTTGATTACTACGATGATGAAGACGGAGTGATGGCAGGAGTAGAGGCATCGATAAATGCAATGAACCCCATAGTATTATCCTCATACAACGCACCCTATGATTTTGTTGAGCTGGATAAAACAGAGCACGGGCTAAAATACGGCCAGAGAAGAGCACGTGCAAAAAAACAAGTCACAACAAGATTCTTCGAGAGAATAGACATATCAGATAAAATAATTTTTGACCCCCTGCCGATTGTAAAGATAGCCAAGAAATTCCTGCCCAACAAGAAACTGGCAATGGTAACACAAGAGCTCGGCCTGAAGTTCAATAAATCAATAGATTACAGGATGATGGCAGAACTGGAGGACTTGATAGACGGCAAACCAGTTGAAGAAGTCTCAGAAAAAACAAAATCCAAGATAATGGAATTCGCAGGACCAATAAATGAAATAAGCAACCTTGAAGAGGCCTGCGCGCAGATAATCGCATCCTATGTCGGAGATGACGTGGAAATCCTGCCAGGCCTGGTGTTCCACCCAGAGATGCAGAAGGTTTACAAGCGTATTGACTGGATAAGCAAATTCGCAGACGTGAACTTCCAGAAAGCAGCACATACAGCAAATGCAATCAACAATCTCCAGAAAAAAGATTATTTCAAGAGAACAGGAACACACCTAGACACAATCCACAGGAGAACAAAAGCACAACAAAGGGCAGAAAACAGGATAAGAAATTTTGTAAAGAAGAAAAAGAAAAAGAATGCATGGATTGACGAGAAAACAGAAGAGAGAAAGAGAAGGGAAGAGAAAGAGAGAGGATTAAGAAAAAACCTTGCACACTTCGTGATACCATCCTGGCCATTCCTGCGGGAGGATATGGAACACAGGTTTCCAGAAGCAAAAAAACTGTTTGAATACCTTGACCAGCATAAAGAAAACCAAGACGAATCATACATGCTCTCAGAATATGCAGATGCATTCTGCAAATACCTGCTCCATGCCTGGGGAACATACATAAAAGCAAGAGGCAAGTTTGGCGCAAGAACAAAAAAAGCAGGACTTGACTTTTACAAAATAGACAGTGCCTGCGCAGGATGCAGGGAGCTGCTCAAGGGAACATTTGATGAAGACCAGGTGAGAAGATTATACGTAAATGTCAAGACGCTGGAATCAATCCTAGACCCAAAAACATATCTTGCAGAATATTGGAAAGAGTCAGGGAATGAGCTGAATGACAGGTACATAAGAGAAGGTTTAATAGATAACATAAGAAAGATAAACAAGATCCTAAAAAATCAAGAACTTGAAATACCTCAATTCCAGGGATGGCTCAATGACTGGCTGAATGTTGCAAAGAAAAGAAACAATGTTGTTGCGCCATTCAAGGCAGACCCAGAAAACATAGAGATACTTGAATTTGAGCAAAAACTAATCAATGCCGCAAGCGCGCTGAAAAAATCAAAAATCAAAGTTGCCCACCAAAAAGACGAGCACTTGTTCACTTCTGCTGAAGGAACAGAAAACCTTCCAGAAGACATTCCCTGGATAATGGTGGATGCCCTTGAAAAAGCATATGTCGCAGCAGACCCAGGCTCAGGAAACAAGATATATTACCCAAAACACGGCTATTACGGCTGGATGAAAGTACAGGACGAGCCGTCAAACCACTTCACTGCATTTGAGATGGACACGTACGGAGGATTTCTTGAAAGACTTTTTAATGGATATATCGACGAAGCAGTGAGGCACCTGGTACAGCAAAGAGAGAGGTTCAGGCACAATCAGGTAGACAAGAAAGACCTTTTTTTCTTTATCAAGAAATCAAAAACATATGAGGCATATGTGAAAGGAAAAAGAGTAAAGTTCAGGCCAGGCGCAGAAGAAAAGACAAGATATGATGTTAAATACCAGATGCGCTATGTTGAGGAATACAACAAAAAAGGAGAGCCAGTAAATATATACATAACGCCTATAGAAAAATTAAAGCTAGACCAGGCAAAATATTCAGAAAGAATAGAGGGCAGGATTGCAAAGCTGTTAATGCCGATACAATCAATGATTGCAAAAGAGAGAAGAATGATGCCTATGGCGCTAGGAAGCAATTATCCAAAAACAAAAGACAGTGATGCAGAGGACTGGCACAGAGAGGAACTAAAACAATCACCATTTGAGTGGGCAAGAGAGATTATTGGCCACGGAAAGATACTGAATGACAGGGCACTGAATGTTTTTGCTTCTTATAGAGTATACAGGGCAGGATTCAGGCCAGATTTTGAAAATGAGGATCTACAGTGCGCAAAAGCACGCTGGACATGGGATGAAATAAATGAAAATGCAGAGAACTGTGATTACAGAAAACAGACAATTGTTCCTTCTTCAAGAGGAGGATTTCATATAGTCACAGAATCAGAAAGCCCTGCAGACTTTAGGTACAAATGCACGTGCGAGCATAACAGGATAAAGAAAAGAGATTGTAAACATATAAAACAAGCTACTGCTTAAACTTTGGATTCTACAGGCTCTTTAATTGCAGGAGCTCCATCTTCCTGGCATCCTTCAACATCTTTTATGTACTCTAAAGTTGTCTGGGCAAGAATCTCATCTCTTGTCAAGGGCCTTGTCCTTGCAGCATAACCTGGAGAATTGATTTCTTCTATATTCTTCTCATAAATTTCATGTATTGCATTGAATATGCGATTAACATAAATCGACTTTCCTTTTGCACCTCTGTCATCACAATTAGGATCATAAAAATCTTGCTGCACTTTTTTTGGAGGCATCCTGAAACTCATCAGGAACTTCCATTTAGGGTAATAGTCAAGCTTTCTGACTCTTTTCTCAAGATCTCCTTTTTTCTGAGGATGCACGTTTTTGGCAGCGTGTTTTCTGCTTGTCTTAAGGTTCAATATACCAGAATCTGAGTATGTATTATGATTAAGTTTATTGATAATACCGTATACATCTTCAGGCTCTGTAAGTGCAAGCTGTTTATGCAAACCCTGTTTTTCATATTTTATGTCATGGATGCCCATAAAAATTGCAAGAATCTCGTGCGGGTTAAGGCTTGTGAGCATTTGATGATGCATGGAGATATTATGTATACCATAGAAAACACGATATAAACCGCCGTAAGATAATTCCTCAAGCATTGTCTTGGTAATGCTGTAATCTGTCTTTTGGTTCAATTCAATCTCGATAGAATCATCTATGTGTCCTGGCTCAGGAAATAACATACTTTGGGCCTTTTTTTGGTTCACCATATTAAATATATAGATTTTCCCCTTTATAAAAGTTTCGTTTTTTTATCATTAGAAAGTGATTAAATCAGAACAGCGTTCAAAGAACCATTTTGGCCAGGCCTGGAGGTTATCTTTGCCTTTCCTTTCTCTGTCTCTACAACAGAGCCTTTTGTAAGAATATTACGCCTGACATAGTTCAGGTTTGCAGGGCTTTCAGCCACTGTCTTTAATTTGGCTTTTTCAAATTTCTTTGTCTTTGGGTTAAATAGATTAACAGTACCTGCATTCAACAGAATTGTTTTCTTGCTGCCGCCCATGCCGCGAAACTCTTTTTTGACATCTTTCTCAGCAACAGTTGTATTGGTCGGCCTTCTGCCTAACTCATATTTCTTCTTTGCCCTAGAAGCTTTGTAACGTCCCCCAGTTGCTTTTCTGGACTGCCGCCCTTTCTGTGAAATAGCCATAGGATTTCAAAATTGGGTGATACTTTATAAACTTTATGCTTGCCTGAGAGAAAAGTATAAATAAGGGCAGGGTTTCTAAAAATTACATGAAAAAATTGGTGCTGTTAATTATAGTTTTGGTGATTCTCTCTATTAATGTGGCAGCCTTGAAGATAGTAAATACAGAGTCAGTCGGAAGAAGCCCTATAATATACGGCAGCACTGTTGTTTTTGAGACATCTGAAAAAGACATAAACAAAGACCTGAATAATGATGGAGATACAAAAGATAAAGTAATAAGATATTATGACGTTGATTCTGGAGAGACATTCAATACAGGGATTGCAGGAGAAAACCCGTCTATATTTGCGCAATACATCGCATTTGAGACATCAGAAGAGGCTCAAAATGCAGACCTTAACGCAGACAATGACACTGCAGATAATATAATACTGTATTACAGTCTAAGAGACAGGAAAGTCATCAGCACAACAGCAGAGGGAAAAAGGCCCTCGCTATTCAGTGACTTTATTGCGTTCTCCACGCCAGAATCATTGATGGGAATTGATTATAACAATGACGGAGACCAGCAGGATGAAATAATCCGCTTTTACAAAATATCGACCAAAGAATTGACAAACACAAGAGCAGCAGGAATAAACCCTGCAGTGTCTGATAGATACATAATCTTTGAGACTTTTGAGAAAGACGATGATAAAGACCTGAATAAAGATGACGATAAAAATGATGTCGTGTTGAGATATTATATAATGGAGTCTGGCAAGACACTAAGCACTTTCACTCCAGGGCAGAAACCTAACATGAATGAAGAGAGTGTCGCAACATTCACATCTTATGACAATGGCGAGCTTCTATATTATTACTCTGTTCCTACATCAGAATTAACCAAGACAGAGATAAAAGGAAAAGACCCTTCTATAACAAATAACATTATTGCATTCACACAAAATGAAAAATTAGCAGCGTATGACACTGACAAAGAAACTTTTGCAATCACAGATGTTTACGGGAATAGCCCAAGCGTTTTTGAAAACAAATTGGCGTTCTCAACAAATGAGGCTTTGACAGGCGACTTAAATAAAGACGGAGATTCTGCAGATTCAGTGATAAGAATCGTGCTTGGAGAGGATCCTGATGCAGATGGCGTCTTTGATTTTGTTGACAACTGTCCTGATAAAGCAAATGAGAATCAGACAGATGAAGACAAAGACGGCAAAGGTGATGCTTGTGACGAGGATACAATAAAAAAAACAGCAGAAGAGAGGGCAAAGCTAAACGAAGAGAAAAAGATAGAGGAGAATGCAAAGTTACAAGAGGAACCAAAACCTGCAGAACAAATTAAGGCGACTACAACTTCAGAAGCACAAGAGGCAAAAACAAGCGAACCAAAACCACTGCCGCAGCCAAAATCATTCACAGTGACAAAGAAAAAAGGCCCTGGTTTGTTCACGTGGCTGCTGATATTTCTCGCGATAGTTGCAGGAGCAGGATGCATAGTTTATGCAGCAGTATTCGGGCTGGGAAAGAAAAAAAGAAAGTTTAAGTTTTAATAATATAGCCAGTATAGAAATTTGCAAAAATAATAATTTTTGCAAGTCCTAAAACTGATGGTGCAGTTTTAGAAAATTACAAAACATCCTGTTTTGTAAATTCTAAAATCTCCTCGTGATTTTAGAAAATTACAAAAGCAAAGCTTTTGTAAATTCTAAAACTGTAAGGCAGTTTTAGAAAGCTTTAAATACTAAGTGCTCATTTTTTAGAATAATTATTTTAAATTTGTCAAGAACATAGTTCTTGAGCATGCTCAGAAATTTTGCGGAAAATTTCTGACATTTTAGAGGGGTGCAATAAATGGTTGATGCAAGACCTTTGGATGCTCTTAACAGAGCAAAAGACAAAAAAGTAATAGTAGACTTGAAGAATCAAAGACAGTACATCGGAATACTAAAAGCGTTTGACATCCACATAAACGTGGTATTAGACGATACAGAGGAGAGAATTGATGGGGAAGTCAAGAGAAAACTAGGAACTGTCTTCATAAGAGGGGACACAATAATCCTGATATCTCCTGCATAAAGGCGGCAAAATGACAAAAGGAACACCTTCAAAAGGAAAGCAGTCAAGCGGCAAATCACACATAATCTGCAGAAGGTGCGGAAAGCATTCCTATCACACAAGCAAGAAAAAATGCGCTAGCTGTGGTTTTGGGAACAGCAGCAAACTAAGATCATACAGCTGGCAAAAGAAAGCATGATGCTTGCTATTTCTTTTTTATGTTTGTGAATTACCATTAAAACTAAATTTTTAAAAAAGTATAAAGCAACAATCAGTGGTCCTTCGGACAGTTAGATTTATATATGTGTGGCTTTTGTTTTCTCTTTACTCAGGCAATATGTGCAGGCATAGTAAAATGCTCTTGCTTGCATACGATTGCGCGACATTGTGAGTGCGAGAGAAGAGTAGTGCCTATGTTTGCGAGAGCAAACATTTTATGGGTTGCTTCTGGAGCACGAACAAAGAGCGCTTTGATAAAACAACAAAAACGTTGATGTTTTTGAGGTTGCCAAAAACAATGTTTTTGCCAACTTTTTTAAAAATTTGCGGGCAGCGCTCAAAAATCTTTGATTTTTGGCTGGTCCGCATTCATTGACATTCATGCGGGGTTGCCGGCGAATCTGAACAAGTTCAGAAAGCCGTCACCCCCGCATTCGTTGCACTCATGCGGGGTTGCCGGAGTGGCCAAACGGGTCAGGCTTAGGCAAGTCGTTTTCAGGTATGCTGCGCCCAAAGGGGGCGATGACTTGAAGACACCTGATGGCTTAGTGCCTACGCAGGTTCGAATCCTGCATCCCGCATTCATTTTGTTCCATTTATAAACAAAAGAGGGGGTATTTATAAAGCAAAAATGGATTTTAGTGTTTTTTGCATCAGAGAATTTATCTTCATTTTGAAGTGGCAACAGCCCAAACCCTGTAATTTTAAGGGATTGGGGGGTGTCTTGGGCAGTAACCTGTCGCTGTTATCCCGACTTTTAGAAAAGTTTATAAATCAAACTTTATCCTTTCATCAAATATGGCTAGTAATGTCACTCTCTTACTAGCTAAAAAACAGAGGATACATACTAAGAGGTGTGTATTCTAATATCGTGTGGAGACAAACTGTTTTTACACAAAAAGCAAGATCTTTACATGGCGTAAAGATAGCCAAA
Organism: uncultured Methanosarcinales archaeon; assembly: GCA_964640255.1. Classification (GTDB taxonomy): domain Archaea; phylum Nanobdellota; class Nanobdellia; order Woesearchaeales; family ARS49; genus WJJT01. Next base: position 10,798 of record CAZXEZ010000021.1, read on the forward strand.
AAAAACACGGAGGTGTTTGAAGTATGAATATAAAGAAAATCGTTGCTTTGGGCGTGGGTTTGACTATGGTTGGAGCGACAGTTTTTGGTGCTTCTGCATGGAGCTTAGCTGATTATCCAGCACCGTTTGTTAAGGATGGAATACCAGATCCAAACTTGGCAATAGTAATTGGTGATCAGGCAGATGGTTCTGATGTTGTTGGAGCTATGGATGTGCAAGGTAGGTTGCAGCAAGAAGCAAAAGTTGTGGTGCAGACGACAACGCCTGCAATTTCAGGAGTTGTGGTTACTGGAGATGCAGCAGAGGTAGGCAGTACATCTGACCTATTGGAGATAAATGAAACAATTGGTGATGTGAGAGAGACTTTTACTGAAGTTGATTTGGACATGCTTAAGGGCGGTCAGATAGTCACTAACAGAGGAAGCACAGAGTATAACCAGTACTTGAGATTTCCGATAATGAACGCGACAGCAGGATATCCGCCAAGTGGAGCAGTGTTGTTTGATGAAGATGAGAGAGATAAGGTAGGACACTATTTGTACTGGATGGCGAACATGAACATGTACCAGTGGGAGCTGGAATTTGAAGAAGGACTAAGATCAAGGATTATAGGAACCACAGACCAGAGAGACCTACAGGATCTTGAGGACAAGGACCTTTTCATGCTAGGACAGCCATTTGTTGTAGTGGATACAGACTTGTTCCTGAATAATGTTTCATTGAAGATTGATTTGATGGGTGGAGCAGTAGCAGGAATTTTAGGAGAGAATGATAAAGAGACATATGTTGTTGACGGCAAAGAGTATGAAGTTGAGGTACTTGTTATCTCTGAAACATCTAATGCGGGAGAAGGCTCTGTAAAATTCAGAGTAAACGGAGAAATCACCAGTGAGTTAAGAGATGGCGAGACAGATGTTCTTGCAGACGGTACTCAAATTGGTATCAGAGACATACTGGCAACTGGAAAAGACATCCAAAAATCCATTGTGCAGTTCTACATCGGAGCATACAAAGTATCTTTCTATGACCGACTTGTAAACGACACTGTGTTTCAGCAATCTGGAACAAAAGTAAACGAAGAGACAATTGAAGACTCTAACATCAGCATCAGAGGAGCAATTACAGGAGGAAATGAATTTGAAGTAATAAGCATCAGATACAACCTGATGGCAGATGCTGTACTAGGAGATGTCTACATTCCACCAGGAACAGGCCTAAGAGAACAATTGGATGAACCTGAAGGTATGCTTACACCATTCTGGGACATCAGGTACGAAGGCTTGATGGACACTGGAGTTACAATAGTGAGATGGGATGCAAGAGGAAGCAGAGAATACGACCTAGAGTTCACAAACCAGGAAGGAATAATGTATGACACGCCATTAATCAGCAACAAAGGAACAAACTTCTACTGGGGAGATGACAACAACAGACTATGGTACACAGAAGGAAACACTACGAACCTCACAGCCTACCCAATAGCAAGAAGAGACTACTTTATCTTGAGCGATTGTATGGTATTCCCATACAACAGCGCAGCTGGAAACGACAACACTTGTTTCACACACATACTAAGATACAACAGCCTGGACACTGCAAACAGAAGGTTTACCTTCACAGACCTTGCAACAGGAACACGAGAAACAACATATGACGCAAACACATGTAGAGCAAACCTTGTTGTAGGCGGAGTGACATATGTTGTAGAATTGTCTAACACAGGTCCTGGTACTTGTGCAGTAGCACCAGCAACAACTGATTTAGTAGTTGACTTGAATGGAGACAGTGTATTTACAGCAGGAGACCAAGTATTGATTGCACTGCAAGGAGAAGGCTTAAT
>CAZXEZ010000021.1:12737-14155 GCA_964640255.1 uncultured Methanosarcinales archaeon
GAAGCAGCGGCTGACGAAAGTGTTAATGTAACTATTGAAGCAAGAGCTAACAATAGAATCGGCTTGAAAGCAAACACGCCATCTGGAATAACAAATCTACCAGTAAAGCAAACAATCTTCTTTGGTCCATTTGACTTGGAAGAGAATGAAGACCTGGAGCATGCAATGACAGGATATGGAGTATTCCTGGAAATATACAGGCCACAGTCCAGCACACAGGCTGAGGACTTGACTGTAGAGTACCCATTAAGCGAGAGAGGAGCCAGAGTATTCGTTACAGGCGGACAGGTCAGTGTAGCAGATATAGCTGGTGGCGGAACTAGTGAACAGATCCAGCCAATCCAGTTAGGTACTGCAAAGCTAGCAAGCGAGATTGCAGACATTACACAGTGGAATGCAATCGTCGTAGGCGGGCCATGTGCAAACCCAATAGCAGCTCAGTTGATGGGCAACCCAGATCCATGCTGGGAATCAATCCCTGAGAACAAGGCTATTGTCAAGTTGTACACGCACGCAAACGGCAGAGTAGCATTGCTGGTTGCAGGACGAACTGCTAAGAATACCAGACAAGGCTGCCGTGCAGTAGCAACTGGCCAAGTGACCAGTGTAGCTGGCACAAGCGCAATGGTATCTGGTACAAGCCTAACAGACACAACAGTTACAGAAATGTAAACTCTGTAATTAATTTTTTTTCTTTTCTTTTGAATTCTTAAATTATATCACAGGCATTTTCTCGCAAGTGCAAACCTTGGCATTTGTTATTTCAAACTTAATAGCGAATCTCGTTAAGTATCAAACATTTGCGATATTCGCTAAATAGCAAATTAAAATTTGCTATAAAAAATAAAAGAGGTGAATATAAATGGGAATAATAACTGAACTAGGCATATCAGTTATAGAGCCTTTAAGGAGCATCTGGAATGGAATAATCCAAACAGTTCCAGGAATAGTTGCTGCAATAATTCTGCTGATTATAGGCTATATAGTGGCTTTGATCATTGCATATGTTGTTGATCAAGTGCTAGAGAGAATAAAATTCGATAAATGGGTGCTTGACAAGACCCATGCAGCAAAGACATTTGGAAAATTCAAGCTAAGCAATTTCTTGGCTCTGATAACAAAGTGGTATGTATTCATACTATTCCTGCCACCTGCAGCAGCACTAGTTAAACTAGGCTCTCTATCAACCTTTTTGATGGCAGTGGCAATGTGGATACCAAACGTGATTGTTGCGGTAATATTGGCAATAATCGGAGTAGCATTTGCATTCTACATCGACAGAAAGATTACAGAAACCAAAGTAAAAGCAGCAAGCATCCTGGCAATGATTGCAAAAGTAATAATCTACATCTTTACATTGCTGATAGTGCTTGACCAAGTCGGAATACAGGTTGCAGTTGCACAGACAAGCTTCTTGA
>CAZXEZ010000022.1:0-12935 GCA_964640255.1 uncultured Methanosarcinales archaeon
TTGGATTTGCTTTTTGGACAGCTTCTTTAACTAATGCTCTCAAGCCTTCAACAGTATTGTGAGAATATCTTTGGCCAAGCAAGCTGTTTGGCTGTGTTTGATATGCTTTGCAATTCCTCTCAGCAATAACCTGTGCTTCACCCTCACTTCCAGGATACATTTCTTCTGTGAAATGCACTGCGACAGAAGGGTCTTTTGGAATTCCTGTTTTTTTATGGTGTGGTAATTGCAGGCAGTCTTGAATAGATTGTAAAATGTCTCTTTTCAATTCTTCGTAAGTGTCTCCTTGTGCAGTTATACCTGCACTTCCACCATTTTCTCCTGTAGTATTAGCTATTGCGGTGTACCAAACTTCCCCTTCATCTTCTTCCAAAAATGCATTGTATATTACGTCTACCATATTGGATATACCTTGTTTTCTATCTATATAAAGGTTTTGACTAAATTCCATATTCTTCCTCTAATTTTTTTATAAATTTTTTATAAAGATTTCCCTGTCCTTTAATGTATGCAACCAAATAATTTTGCGGAATTCCTGTTGCTCTAGCAAGTTTTGTTACTTCATTTTTAAAAACACCGGTCGATATAACTAATTCTGATCCTTTTTGCTTCTCACAAATACGCAAAATTTCGTACTGTCCGTTTTTATTTTTAAATTCAATTTTGCATCCATTTGAATGACCTCCAGTTTGCGAATAAACTGCCTCAGGGTCGTGTTTGTTTATGATTTTTTTAGTCTTATTTTTGAATCTCCTTAAATCTATAAATTTAGGCAGGTTCTTGCTAAGCTTCTTTACCATATCTTCTAGACTGTCTTTATCAGTCATTTTTAAGTTCTACACCATCCATGTATGCAACAGAACAATAAACAGCTGCAGCTAATTTTACAGGCAGTAAATCTATCCAGTCAAACTCTTTTCCAGCCTTGTATCTTCTGTGCGCCTCAACAACAGCATTGCAGAAAAACATAAATGCAGGATCCTTTATTTCTTTTTGCAGGGCAGTACTCCTGCTTACCCAAAATTCCTTCTCCTTTCCAGAGAACCTTTGCTCTAAACGCTTTTTAACAGCAATAGCTCCCTCATGCTCCTGTAACACCTGCTTGAAATGCGCTGCATGACCATAATCCTTTCTTCTTTCATATGCTCTTAGTGCAGATGAAACATAATCCCAGTTTCCCTCAGAGGTCTTCTCAGCTGTTTCCTGCATCTCCCTATACCAGAAAATACCAACAGCAGATTCAAGATTAGGTGAGTTCTGTTCTCCAGCAATATCCTTAAACACTCTTGCAGCACTCATCAAGCACTGTTCATCATCATTCTTTAAAGTTTCTGCAGTGAGGCCGGCTTCTTCTGGCCTTAATGGAATAATGCCTGCATAACCATTTTCCCTCAACTCATTTGCATAGGTAGTATTTCCGCCTGCAATCAAGCCAATCAAAATCCTCTCATCAACACAAGTCTTTTTACTCACTCTTTCTGCTAAACCTGAATATTTTTTCTCATACATATCAGTTTTAGGGCGAGAGGTTTCATAAGCCTCAACTTTGCTTCCAGTAAATTGTTCAGCAACAATGGCGAGAAGTCCGATAGGCACTCCCAAAGCACCAGATACGCCCAAGACAATACCGCCAAGAAGCATAGCTTCTCTGCATTTCTCTTTAACATAATCCTTGGCAATCTCAAGATAGTTCTGCTTTTTATCTAAATCACTCAAAGCATCGTACACTTTCCATCTTAACTTACTTGTAGCCATCTCTCTTTAGCCTCTTATCTATCTTAACAGCAGTGCCTCCGATATTCAAATTATTCACCCACCAAGCCTTGTACTTCCAATAACTTGGCTGAAATGTGACCTTGAATAAATCCTGGTGCCAGGTTATGGCTGCCTTTTTCCTGATTCTTTCATACCAATTCAATTTCCTGTCAAGTTTCTTCAGTGCTTTCATACTCAGTAAAGGAAACCTCTATCTTTCGATTTTGGTAATCCTTCTCCTTTTTTTATTAGCTGGGTTTCCTTTTCTGGTCGACCTTTTCCCATTGGAAACCCACAACTTTTTTTGTGGGAAAAGGTCATTTTTTTAAATAAGCAATTGCCCTATCAGTTAATATCCTATAACTGTACTTGAATGCAGTATCCCACTCAAACTCTTTTTCTTTAGAGTAATCCCAGTAACTGTCTGCTTTTTCTTTCCATTTTTGCACAAGCTCAGGGCTTGTGTAAAACGCTAAAATAGTATCTTCTAATTCTGGAAACAGCTTTTTCATATCACTAAGCCTTTTAGCAGCGGCAAAAACATTATTCTCAGGATCTTCAAGGTGCTCTTCCTTTACAAAGGCCTGCTTTTCAGAGAGGCCGTTCTTTAGCTTGAACATCTCCTTTTTCTTTTTCACGCCAGCATCACGCGCCCAGGGCTCTGGATTTTTCTTGTAGTCCAGCAAGTCATCTGCAATTCTTTTGTTGTATTGAAAAGCTGCATTAATAACAGCAGAAAGCTCTCGCTCATTAACATTATCATACTTGTCTGCATATTTAGAGACAAAAGGCATTAATTTATCATTCCTGTCAATGTCTGAATAATACTGGCTGGTTCTCTGAATTTTTGTGAGCTCTCTTGCCTGCTCTGCCTTGACATCAGCATAAACAAACTTGCCGACAACAGATGCAGCAATCAATGCAATGCCTGCAGCAGCCTTTAACTTGTGCTTTTTCCACATTTTTCCAAGCCTTTCCCTTAAAGGAGGCCTTGAATACTTCTCCATGATTGAAGGAGTGCCAAAGTTTTCCATAGACTGGCTTGTATACGGGTCAATCTCTTTAGCAATCTTTTCATACTCTTCCCTGGCAAGCCTGCTGAGCCTGCCTTTTGCGTCTTTTTCAAGAGCGCCTGAAAGCCTGAACCTATCTTCTTCGCTGATTGTTTTATCTGCTTCAATCAAATCAAGAGCATCTGTGAAATAAACATCTGCCTGAGCCTGCCTCTCCTCACTGTGCAATCTAGAATCCAAAGAAAGCTGGTGATATTTTGCTGCAGAAGCAAGCCTGTCAAAAATCTTTGCCTTGTTATAAACTATGTTAAAGCGCTCTTTGTCGCGATACTTTCTTTTTTTACCAACATGAGCTACAACATCTGCCTCTGCCTCTTCACTCAAGCCTGCCTTTTTCAGGAATTTAACAACATCCCATTGAGGAATGCTGAAGCCGGCAAACTCCCAGTCAATCCAGTAAGGCTTGTGCAGCTGCTCAATAACATTATCTGTGTGCGCGTCACCATGACAGAACAAAGTGTCTTCTGAATCCAGGTAACTAGTGATGTTCTTCTCAACAAGAGCAATTAAATCAGCATCATTAGTATTGTACTTCTCCTTGAACCAGTCTGTGAAAGACCTGCCATCTTTTCCAAGAGCACGAAGCCCGCTGAACAATTCCCTGTTTTTCTCAACAGCATTTGAAATGTCAATTAATTCATCTAATGCAGGAATTAACATGTCCTTTTTGTTCTGGTCATTCAATTCAATTGTCTGTCTTGTCTGTTTCTCGCGTTCTACCGGATCCTTAACAAAAGGATTCTCTGTGTTCATACTGGTACGACGCAGCCTCTGTGTCAAGGTCTCGCCATTAATGTACGGTTCAATAGTAATATTGTTGTACTCATCTTTTGCAATGATAGGACTCACTTTTTCTGTTATCTCTGCAAGCAGAGGCTGGACTTTAAGAGTACGTTCATACTCATCTCTCTTGCCGTGCTTTTTTGCAAAAACAGTGGCGAATTCATCAGGCCTTATCTCTAGAATAATTTTGTAGAGGCCGCCATCATTTGATAAAGCTTGTTTTGTACGTTGATGTACTTCTACTTCATAAATTGGAATTGGATGCCTGTTGAAAACCCAGCCTGTTCTCTTGGTAATATCTTCAATGTAAGATTCATCAATAATGCCCTGCTCTGCAAGGTGCATCAATAAGCCTTGATTATTCTTGCCAATCAAGAGATTTGCATAAAACCGTTTCCAGTCTTTTCCTAACTCCTGCTTTAATGCGTGAGAGTGATTGAGCATTTCCTGCCTTGTTTCGCCAAAGTCACGATTGCCTAAAACTCTCCTGAAAAATCTTGCAAAAGGGCCTTTCATAGCAGCACGAAACTGCTTTTTGTAAGTTTCAAGACCAGATTCTTCAAGCGTTCCTATGCCTGGAAGCTTTTCGATTATTTCACCATTTTCATCAAAAACAAACCGAACCATGCGTTTTAGCTCTTCTATAGACATTTCATTAGTTCCATAAGAGGCCATCAATATTCCTTCTTCCAAACTCTTAAGCTGCTCTTTAGTTTTCATCATCAGCCTCCTCTAGAACATCAATCGTAAGTTTTACTATTGTTTTTGGTTTTAGCTTTTTTTCAAGAATTCTAGGAACGATGATAATAGCCTGGTTTCCATGCTTTGCTATCCTCTTGGTAATCACTATCTGCTCTGCCACTGCATCCACCCCTGGATATGTATAATTTATACATAATAGTAGTAATAATGGTTTATAAAGGTTTCGGTTATTTATCTCTAAAAAGTAGTTACAGTCCTTCGTACATTATTCCGTCATCTTCTACCTCAGGCTCTGAATCGTCTGAATCCTGAGGTTCTGGCGATTCTTTCTCAGGCTCTAAAACCTCATAATTTTGGAGTTCTGGCTCTGGAGCAAGAGGTTCTGGAGGTACTGGTTTCAGCTCCTCTACTTTAGGTTCTGGTTCATTATTTTGCTGATAAGATTCTTGTACTGGTCCTGGAGCAGGAGGTTCTGTATTTTTGATTGCTTCTTCTGGGGTTTCAGCAAGCAAATCCACGTCATTTTCTGCCTGCGCTTTTTTTTCTTTAGAGAATTTTTTACGCAGAGAAGCATATGCTCTTGATGCCATTTCTTTAATGAGGGCTGCACCAACAGGGCTGAAAATATGCATTTCGTTGCCGGTGAGCGGATTTACGAGAGGAGTTTCTTCTTTTTGTTCTGCTGCTTCAGAATCTTTTCCACGCAGCTCTTTGAATAATCTTGGCAAAAGCATACGCGGTGCAAGATACGCCGCGTATAATCCTACAGAAGTGCTTACAGATAACAATCTATACTCTACCGGCATGTTTTGTAATGTTGTTATGGCTGCACTCGCGGTTGGTACAGCAATTGATCCCAATAGAGGCAACTGCCAATTTGCTGGAACTTGTTTAGTTAGTGCACTGTTAATCCTGCTGAGCAAATCTGTTTTATTTTCTGGAGTGATTTCTTCAACGTTTTTGCCCTGCATTAGTTTTTTGACTGTTTCATCAATTGATTTTTGGTCTTTTTCTTGCTGAGCCCATTTTGCTTCTGTTTTTTTCTGTTGTTGCATTGCGTAAGTGTAATATGCCAGTGAAGATACTGCGCCTGCACCAATTCCTGCCATAGAATTGCCTGTGGCAATCCATACAACAGACTGTGTAGAAGCGTATGCGATACTTCCTTTCATTACTTTGCCCAAAAAACTGGGATTTAGATAATGTATCTTGCATATTTTTTCGGTGTCTTTTACCAACTGTGAATAATCTGGTCTTTTGTGGAGGGCTTTAGGGTATCCAGTTTGCAGTTCACGCACTCCTTCTCTAGTAAATTCTGTGCCTCTTTGTTCCCGCAGTTCTTTAGCAGCTTTATCAAAAATATCTTCAACATATACGCCGTGCTGGTGGGCATATCGCACGGTGGGCATATCGCACCATTGTTTCAAGTTGTCTTGTTCTGCGGAAATTACCATTGTGTGTTCCATCGCCCGGCATTACAAGAGCTTCGTGAGCAAGTTTTTCTGCAAGACCGCGAACTACGTCTTCTATAATGTCGTCAACAAAAACATTGTGATTTCTTCCTGCTTTTTTGATGTTTTTAATCGTAGGGTTAGACCATGCAGGGTCATTGATACTTTGTGCGTGCTTCCTTATTTTTTCTCTTATCTCCTGCTTGCTTTTGCCAGAATACGCATCTTTGTTTCCAAACAATCCTTCTTTAATTCTACTAACTAATCCTTTTTCTCTCCTGCGTGCAATAGACTCAACAATGTAATCAACATATTCTGGTTTAAGGCCCTCTTTCCAGGCAGAATAAGCAATGTTGTCTGCAAGCTCATCTGTTATTTTTCTTGGATTGATATCTTTGAGTATCTGGATGTATTTTTTGTATATTGGAAAATTTGCTTCTTGTACATTTTGGGTTTGTTCTGCCTTAAGCTCTTTACGCTCTTTTTCAGCAGAATAAACAACACCAATGCCGCCTTCGCCTAATTTTTCACCTAATGTATAACCGTCAATAGTCCTGCCTGTGTAATCATCAGGATCTCTTGGCTCTTCTCTTTCAGGTATGCTTACTATTTCTGAGTTACTCATTGTCATACATTTCTCTTATCTTTTTTTCTGCAAATCTTCTTTGCTCTTGAGCAAGGGATTTTCTTCTGCCCAGGGATTCTTCTCCAAGTTCAGCTAAATTAACTTCGCTGGAGATTACTGGATTTTTTTTAATAAAAAGAAGAAACGTTACATATGCATCACTTGCCTGATCTGATTTTTCCCGTATACCCATTGTTTCTTCCAGTGCCTTGTCCAGTGTAGGGAATACTTTGCTGTATGTTCTGTTACGGAACTCTTTTTTCTCAAGCTCCTTGTAAATATTAGATTCTCCTGCAAGATTAACAGCTGTTTCAGCAAGCCTGCTATAAAAACCAATTACTGCATCTTTAGAAAGAGCATACTTGGCCAGCATGGTTTCTAGTATTTTAGCTAAATCCAGGTATGCCTGCGCCCTCTCTATCTGTTCTGCTTTTTTACCAGACTGTTCCAGCACCAGAGTGCCAAGCTCTGGCAGCACTTTTTCATTAATTAAAGTTAATAATTCCGCCAATGAATTGATTCCTGTTTCCAGTTTTTTCCAGTTTTCAACAATATCATTTGTATACCAATGCTTTAAATCAGGATATTTTTCAAGAATATTCCTGCCTCCATGTTCTAGCTGCCATTTTGTTTCTTCAGCAGAATATTTTCTAACAACATACACTAAATCAGGGTCAAAATCAGATTCTACATCCATAAAAGGTTTTTCTCTCATTTTTCCTCCAGCATTGTATTCACTGCATATTCTATTGCATGGCTTTTATTTCTGAACCTGCCTTTCTCTATGTGTGAAAGTATTTTTAACAAGGTCTCTTCATCAATAGAAATGCTGATCTTCTTTTTCATTCTCCCACTCAGTAATACCTGGTAAGATGCAGATGTTTAAAAAGATGCTTATTGTTTCCGTATGGAAATAAATTATGTTAGGAAAATATGACATAAGTTTTATATACTTCAAAATCTAGTAAAATAGCATGGTAAAGCATCCCAGAGAGTATTATGAGAAAATGATTCAGGAGTTTCCAGATAAAGCTCATTATGGAAAAACAGTGCCATTATACCTCTGTGGAGATGGCTTAAGAGATCAGGATATTCAAAATAAGCTATACCTGTATTTGATGAAAAATTCTAGACGCTTTGGAAAGCCACAGAAAGGCCCATTTGGTATTCTCTTTTTAGATTCCAAGTATAAACAAGTGGATGCATTTTTGGATGATCTTTTTGATGAATCTAAAAAAGATGTTTATTCAGCAGTAGAACGATTGTCGATAGACCGTGTTGGATCTTTATCATAGTTTGAATACTGCTTTCAAAAATTCATTTGCTTCTACGATGCCTGCTCCAAACGCCTGACGATATAATTCTTCTGCAGGCATATTTTCAATCATTGATAGTTCCTGTTGTAAGTCTGCAGGGGTGAGACTTTTCTCAAATTTTTCTGTTTCTTCTCCACAGGATCTTTTTTGTATCTCTTGTTTGATTTCTTCAGAAAGGCCCCTTCTTGTTTTTTCAATATCTATGTTTGGCCTATATGCAGTGCTGCAAAGTAGCTCTTTTATTTGCGCTGCAGGAATGTCTTTTCCTATTTTATACCCTCTTTTTTTTAGTATTGACACTCCTAATGCAAGAACACCTGCGACATGTGGGACGGCAAATGATGTGCCACTATTCAACGAATAAGCATTTTGGTATTTATATATTTTTTGAAAAGTTAATGCTCCAATAATTTTTTCAAGCATTTGCGGAGCATCTAAAGAGAATACATCCTCGCCAGGAGCGCAAATATCCACTGTTTGATCAATATTGCTGAAAATAGAGTGCGCCTTTTGCATATCAACTGACCCAACAGAAATAACAGAAGCCCATGCAGCAGGGAAAACAGGTCCAATACGTGTGTTTCCTGCTGCAGCAACTAGTAGTTTGCCTTCCTTGTAAGTTAGCTCATCACAGATGCTTTTTAATTCTGGATTTTCATCTATCACTAAACTAAGATTGATTACATCGCAATCAAAGGTATTATGTATTGTGAATTTCAGTGCCCTAATCACAGGCCTTATTTCTAGTGAATCTGGTTTGCTTGTTTCTACAACTTTAAAGATGTATTGTTTAGCTTCTGGTGCAATACTGCTAATAATTCCTGCAACCGCAGTCCCATGGGACGCATAATCATTAAGCAAATATTTCTTGTGAGAATCCGCAGGATTATCTGGATCTATTGATTTACATACTAACAAGTTCCTGCCTTGTTTGTGTTTATCTTTCTCCAAGCATGCTTGTAGTTCTGGATGATCTGTGCAGCATCCTGAGTTGATTACTGCCACTTTTGTGTTTTGTCCTGAAGTATATTCATGAGCAGAATGTGTGTTAATAATTAGGATTTGTTGAAGCCTGTTTTTCTTTTTAAGAGCGAGGTATTTTTTTAATTCATGTTTGCTTATTCTGGTGCCACAGATTTCTGTTCCTATTAAATTCTGGATTTGTGTCATCTACGATAACGTAAGTTCCAATAATTTATAAAATTTCACTATTTTTGTCACCTTTTAATGGTTATTCCAGAATCTCTCCGCATTTCTTGCACTTGTGCGCTTTTTTCTTCTCATCCCATTCAGTTGTGATACCATACTCTATCTTGGCCTCGCACTTTGGGCATCGAGGCTCTAAATGTTCTATTGAATTAAAAAAGAATGTAGGTTCCATTAGTCTGAATCTTCTAAATCTGTTTTGATTTTTATTCTGAGCTTTATTTTATTCACCTATCTAGATATAATATTATATTATACGGTCTTTAAGGTATATAAGTCTTTTTATATAAATTATATAATGTGTTTTGTTTATTTATTTGCCATTTTTTGGTGATAATTATACCTAAGCTTTAAAAATGATGATTCTTAAGATACTGTTATGGCAGAAACTAATGGGCAGCATGGTTTTGGAGAACTGAGCAAGGATACTGCAAGATTAGAGGAGTATGAACAAGGCAGTTGGATCTGTTTCTTTGAAAAAGGCAATATTTTCCAAGGTAAAATAGGCGAAGTTGACCATAAGAAAGGAGAAGTCACTTTTGATGCCTTGACACAATACACACATAATGAAAAAGGCTATGTTCTGGCAGTTGTAAAGAAGCCAGAGAAATTTATGATTGCAGATATCCATAGGCATAGGCAATCAAACGAAGAAGAAGTAACTGCCTCAATTGAAAATCAATCCCCTTTTTATCCCCGAATTGGAGAATATATTGCACTACCATCTGGTGGAATAACTTACACTGGCAGGATACACAAACTTCTTAGAGATCATGTTGAGCTATTGCCTTATGTGAATATCAAGTGCGGTGAATGGTATGTTGAAAGAGAAAAACCGGTTTGCGTGCCGGTTAATAGTGGATCTACAATCATACCAAGAACAGAAGAAGATCTTGAGTATATTGTTGCTGAAATGAAAAGCCAAAAAAATAAAGGAGAATCACCTCCACAAGAACCGAAAATTATCGTAGCTAGATAAAGCTCCCTAACTTTCTCTGAGAACCAGTGCTCAAGATCTCTTCTTTCTTGATGCCCAAAACTGAAAAAATCCGTTCAACACCTGGAATTATCTGATGGTCAATATAATAATCTGCGTCATAATCCTCTGGCTTTACTTCGTCAACTAACTTAACTTTGTCCCTGATTCTTCCCGCGCCTTTGGTGATGATGAATTCAATGACAGAACCAGGACCAACAGCCAGGCCTTTTGACTTCATCCGTTGTGCAGCTGCGACATGAGGGCCGATGTTGTCATAATCATCAATATCTTTAGATAATTGAGTGTGGATAGCGACTTTTTCAACAGGAATCCTTGCATTCTTCAGGTCATCAACAACTTGTCTGACATAAGAGACTGCTTTAGAGGCATCTCTCTCTTTTAAGATAATATTCAAGACCTCTTTCTGGACATCTTTTGCAATAAAAGACCAGTTTCTCCTGACTGTCTCAAAACCAATTATTTTAACATGATCTTTTTCATCAATCAAGGCATATTTTTTCTTTGCACCACCCTCTCCTGCCTTTGTTGAGACCCAGATTCCACCAGGATAGAATCCTTGATACTCCAGCTCCATGACACCAGGAAGATCCTTGTTTATTTTCTCAACAAACTTTATTGCATCTTTTTTCTCTTTTTCACCTAAAGCAATGAAAACAGAGTCTGTGTCAGAATACAAGACCTTAAAGCCATTTTCAGTAGCTTGATCAATCACCTTATGAATATAAAACCTTGCCCAGCCTAATATAGATTCAGCACACTCAACAGAGTACCACCGAGCAGCTGAAAAACCCATGTAACCCCAGAAAGCATTAGCCAAGTCTTTCAAGGCCCAACTTCGAGCATTCAGCAAAACATTATCTTTCTCTCTTAACATCTCCTTGATCCTTAATCTTCTTGTAATCAAGTCCTCAATAATATTAGAGGCAAAACCTCTTTTTTTTGTGCAGAACCAGGCATCAAGCATGTCAATAGGCGCCTTATTCTTGCCTTCGCAGCACTCACAGTTAACAGTGCCAGGACTGATATTATGAGAGGCAATAATAGTTGGGTACAAACTTCTATAATCGAATACAATAATGTCCTTGTATAATCCAGGGGTTGGCTCAAAAACAAACGCCCCTTTTAATCTCCTTGCCTGTCTTGCTGTCTGCGTATTAAAACTAGGCCTGTTTGGAGCAATCTCGTTCAGGTTCTTGACCTGTTTTATGATATACCACTCAACAAACTGAGAAAAACTCATACGATTGATTGAATAAGGAGGCAGACCAATCACTTTAACCAATTCAAATAAATTTGGGAGCAAATTAATGCACAGTTTATATGTCAACCTTGCATCATGCAGGTTATATCTTGCATATTCGCCTAATTCTTCGCTGTTCTCTTCCCAGGCCTGGGCTAATTTACTCAGGTCAACATCAATCTTTCTCTCTCCTAATATCTCTTCTGCAACAGCATCGAGCTTGTAGCTGTCTGTCTGCAAAGTCTTTCTGACAGCCCTCTGCACAAACTTAAAGACATCAAAATGGACAATTCCAGTCAATTGAGCAGTCTTATGAGCTCCCCTGCTCATCCTTACTTCTGAATAGTCTAATCCTAACTCAAGATTCAGCTTGTATTTCTTTGCCCTTGTCTTGATAAAAGGGAAATCAAAGCCGTCTGAGAAATAGCCTGCAAGAAAATCAGGCCTGTACTCATCAACCAGCTCTGCAAATCTCTGCAATAGATCTGCTTCAGAAGGGACAACCTCAACGTAATCCTCTGAATCAAATTTTTTCCAGGTGATGACTCTCTTGAAATTCTCTCCGTATACTGCAATCATTATGATGGGGGTCTTCTCTGGCTGAATTTTCTGGCCGTGCACACCTGATGTTTCAATGTCAAAAGCAAGAATCCTTGGATTCTTTATTGTGTCGTAAGAGACATGCTCAATCTTTTCAGCCTTTATCACAGGAATCTTCATCTTTTCAGGGACAGCATCACCCTCTGCCTGCAATAAGGTTAAAGGTGTTATGCCTCTGTCAATCAAGTATCTCCTGACAAAGTGAATATCATATTCATGAACAGACTGAACAGAATCCCAGTCATAGATTATGTCTTTTAGAACAGGCACTGCTTTAGGAAGATTTGTAAAAACCTTCAGAGCATCGACCTCTTTCTCAAAATACTTCATCTTGAGAGGCTCAACTTTTGTTATGTGGTAAGATTCATTATCTTTTTCAGCAGAAATTGACATTAATTTATCCTTGATATCTGCCCCTGACTTTTGGATTACATAAAAATAAGGCACAAAAGAATCGTCTAAAACACATATCTGCTGGCCTTCAGTAGTCTTTCCAAACAAGTAAATCACTGGTTTTCCATCTACTACCTTGTAGGTCAGATCCAGCAGATAAAATTGGAAATCAGGCATGAAAAAATAGATGATTTAGGAGTTTATAAAGTTAACTACAACTTATAACACTGCGTAATCATTTCAGCAGTCTTTTTAGCAGAGAGCTTTGTGTTGTCCATACGCAGCAATGGCTCAAAAGGGGGTGTGCTGAACAGATTCCACTTCTTAAAAGCGCCTTTCAGGTTCTTGACAGTTTTTACCTTGCCAAAATTCTTTCTAGAAGCATGCTTGACTCTCTTGTAAAGAGTCTGCTTATTAGTCATGAGATGAACATAATAGACCTTGACGCCATGCTTTTTCAGTATTTTCTCAAGTTTTCTTATATTCTTGTCATCGCCAGGCTCGTAGCAAAAAGTATAGATTATGCCTTTGACACTCTTCTCTTTGGCAGCAGCCTCAATGACTGTCATTTTGACTTTTGTGATAAGTTTCCAGAATTGCCCTTTATCAAATTCAAAGAGCGAATGAACTAGATCAAAAGCCAAGTGATTATGGAATACCTTGAATCCTGTAATCTTTGCAAGCTCTTTTGCAACAGTCAATTTTCCTACTGCAGGAGGTCCTCATATAATTAAGAATTTCATAAACACTGTTGAAAATAAGTAGTATTTAAGTTTTGTTTATTACTTCAA
>CAZXEZ010000023.1:0-12563 GCA_964640255.1 uncultured Methanosarcinales archaeon
GTATAGATCTCTTAGAAATTATGGGGGACTATGATTTTACTTGTGTTTTAATTGCTAAAGATTCAGAAGATCTTTCTAAAATTTCTACTGAAATAAGAACAAAATTCAAAGAATTAATTTTGGAATGGAAAGGAATGCTAATTCTAAAAACACATAAGTTTGAAAGATACGATTTAATTTAACCCCTCAAAAAGATTATTTCATCTTCTTTCTTAGAAAGAAAGAAGCAAAAAAGAGCGCACACCTCAAATTTAATGGGATGGCTAAAGACCCACCTGAACTAAGAGAGATTTTAGAAATATTAATGACGGAGAATTAGAAACTTGCTTCGTTACACTTCGCACCACGCCTTGCAGGCTCTCGCTTCGCTCGGGAAAATGAACAGCGATTAAGTTCAATCACTCCTTTTAGTCGTGACTCCTGCGCTCCAGTTGGTGCTCGGTCTTCCACTCTCAAAAAACTTATTGGCGTTTTTTGGAGGTCAGGGAACTTAACAACAATTAGTTGCAATTTGTGTTTATTGGCCTAGAAATAATCTATTCTTTTTTATCTTCCTTTTCTTTAGAAGCTTCAAAACCTACCTTCTTGTCAGCAGTTCTTTGCATAAGTATCTGTAGATATCCTATAACTTGGGTATACTGTGTTTTTATCTCTTCGGTTTTCTCTAGTACAACATCCATTTTTGTCTCTATAGCAATCATTCGATTTTCAATTCCCTTATACTGATCTCTTAAACCTTGGATTTCAGATCTTATGCCTTGCATTTGACCTTGTACGCCATCTCTTAATCCTTGCATTTGGCCTTCTAAAGAAGTTTTAACTGCATCTATTTTTCCGGTCAGAACTCTGTATGCATCTTCAAGTCTTGTATCAATATACTCTTTAGGATCCATTATGATATCTTTCATGTTTTCTGCCTTTAAATAACTTCTGTAATCATATTTACCATTTATTAATAGTTAATATTATATAAAGCTTTCGGTAGCCCATAAACACAAACTCTGCGAAAACCTACGGTTTTCTTGCCTCGCATTCACTCGGGCAACTAACAACGATTAGTTTCAATTTGAGAGCCCTCACAAGAAAGGGGTGCCTGCAGTTGCTTCGTTAACTTTGTTCTAACAAAGCTTCTAAATCATAATCAACTTTTATTAGTTTATTCACTTCAACGAGTTCTATACCTAATTTATCATCTTTTGCTCTTGCTGCTTCTTCATAAGCTCCTTTTGTAAATGAAAATGCAACTACATATCCTTTATTTTTATTTTTTCTTCTTAATGCAGTTTCAAATTCATCCACCACCCTTCTTCCGACCCTATTTTGTTGTTTTATCTGTAAAGGAGTTTCTCCTAAATGGTAGCCGTCTATTCCTTTATCCGCAACATGTGGTGTTTTTACAGAATTTGTCATATCACACACATAATCTTCAAATTCAAAAGCTTCAAGTTCTTTCAAATCTTTAATAGTTAATGGAAGTCCTATAACTTCTACTTTTGTAATCCCTTCTAAACCTTCCATTCTCTCTTTCATGACTTCACATGCTTGAGTAGAGATATCAACGCCAATCCATCTTCTACCTAATTTATGAGCGGCTGCCATTGTTGTTCCACAACCACACATTGGGTCAAGAACAATATCGGTAGGATTAGAACTTGCTTTAATTATTCTTTCTAGTAATTGTTTTGGTTTTTGTGTTGAATAACCTACTCTTTCTTTGTCTTGTGATTGAATAGATTGAATTGGCCAAACATCATCAGGAATTTTTCCTTCATCTAGATAGTATTTGTAATATTTTTTGCTTCTTGTTCCGTAAACCAACCTATATTTTCTTCCATCTGCATCTACTTCAAGTCTACCACCAAAACTTTTTGTACCAGCATCCATAGGCACTTTTATTTTATCGGGATAAAAATTGTAATTTTTAGATTTACTATAGAAGAAAATATTATCATGTTTTCTTGCAAATCTTTTCTTACTTCTTCCCCCTATAGTATACCACCAAATTATTTCATTCTGGAAATTATTTCTTCCGAAAATATTATCCATTTCTACTTTGAGATAATGCCCAAACTTCCAATCACAATGTAAGTAAATAGAACCTGTATTTTTCAAAACTCTATGAGATTGCTCTAATCTTTTTGACATCCAAGAAATATAATGTTTCACATCACCTTTTCTCATTTCTTCAAACATCTTTAATGTTTCTTTGTCATACCATAGTCTTGCATATTTCGGATCAAAAGAAAACGGCGGATCAATATATATTAAATCTATACTATTCTCAGGAAAATGCCTCTTTAAAACACTATAACAATCCCCACGATAAATAAGATTTGTATCTATACTCATATGCTTAGTTATCAACCTGATATTTATAAATCTTTTGTTCTTGTAACTACTTTAAAGTTTATACTGAATTTGGAAGGCACCCCCTCTAAAATATTGTCTGCTAAGCAGATTATTTAATACAAAGCTCGGGCTCTCAAACTTTGCCTTCGGCAATCCTGCTTTGCAGGAGAAAATAACAGCGATTAATTGCAATATTACTCGGAGCCTTTTTAAGCGAAAACATTATAAACTTCATAAATAATTTAATATTATGGACAAAAAATCATTAAATTTAATTCAGTTTATTGTAGGAATTATTTTAGCTTTAACTGGTGCTGTTTTGATGTTTTTTGGAATTCTTCCATTATCTGCAAGAATCACAATTGGTATTGTAGGTCTTGCTCTAATTGCAACATCAAAATTCAGATTGCTAAAATAAAAAAGGCTCCTGCGTCATACTGTCGCTAAGTTTCACTCCGCGATTTTTTCTTGCAGAAAAAACACATAACAGCGATTAAACGTAATTTATTTTACCCCAAAACTTTTTATATTGATACAAATATTTACTTACTATGGCAACAAATTGTTTATTTTGTAATCTCAAAAAGAATTGGATTTTTGAAAACGAATATTTCTATGCAATATTTGATGTTCATCCAGTTTCTCCAGGCCATGCTTTAGTGATTCCTAAAATACATACAGTTTCACTATTAGATCTTAATACAGATCAATGGAAAACACTACAAGAAGCAATTAAAGAAACTGTAAAAATAATTGAAAATACTAATTTTCAAGAATTATATAAAAGAATAATTCTAGAGAAACCTACTGAAAAATCGAATTTTTTCTGCGAAAAAATGTTATCACATCTTGGAATTAACAAAAAACCAGAAGGATATAATATAGGTAATAACGAAGGTGAAATTGCTGGAAGAACAATCCACCATTTACATATTCAAATAATTCCAAGATACAAAGGAGATGTTAAAAATCCAATTGGTGGAATAAGAACAATTATTCCAGAACTCGGAGATTACAAAAGTTAGACGTTTTAGGGCAAAATAAACTTCTCCGTTCCTTTCAGTCACTACGACCACGCTGCGCTCTCACTTCGTTCGGGACGTTTAACAGCGATTAAACGAAATCGCTCCTTTTCTCTTGTAAAAAGATAGTGTTGTAATTAGGGCGACTTTCCATCATTTCAACCCTAAACCTTTTTAAACATCAATCCATTACATCATTCTACAATGAACAGGAGGGAAAAAATGGCGAAAGGAAAACCAAAAATAGTTTTTGTTTTAGCAGTAATTGTCATTCTGTTGTTTATATTCAGCCTATGGGCCTTTCCGATGTATAATGTCTGGAGAAAGGAACTAAGCGGTAAAGCAGACTTAAAAGAAGCTGAATGGAGCAGGCAGATTGCTATTGAAGAAGCTAAGGCAAGAAAAGAGAGCGCTGGTCTTGATGCGCAGGCAGAGGTAGAGAGAGCTAAAGGTGTTGCAGAAGCAAATAAGATCATAGGCGACTCTTTAAAAGAAAATGAAGCATACTTGAGATATCTCTGGATTCAAGGACTGCAGGATGGAAGCAGTGAGGTCATATATGTACCTACTGAAACAAATCTGCCTATTCTTGAAGCAACAAGAGCTATGCAATAAATTTTTTTATCTTCTTTTTTTCTGAAACCACAAGATATAGATTATTTCTAGTATTCCTGCTGTGTTTACAATCAACAACACAACAAACCACGTCAATTGATTATTCCGACCACATCTCCATAATGCGAGTCCTTTCCATATCAGAGACCATACAACCAACACAATAATTAATACCATCTCAAATGGTGCAAATAATACCATTTTCTCACCTCAATTAACTTTTTGCAGCATATCCTAATACGACTATTCCGCAAACCAGGCACACTGTAAAAAGAGCAACCCTTAATAAATCTCTCTCCATCACATAGATAGGCACGCCGCCTAGTCCGACCATAATAAGTACTGCCCCAAACATAGTCACGATCATTTTATCGTAATTCATTCACACTCCTCCACAAACAATTTTCCTTTGTTTGCTTTCACAACTACATCCTTATCCTCTTTAAATTTAGTTAATTTTGATATAAATTCTGGCAGCAATATCCTGTTTCCCCTAAAGTCAAGTTTTGTAAGTATCTCTTGCTCTGGAAGTATCTCTTTCATTGTTTTTTTCTCTTTTTGCCCTTTTTCAACATCTTTTCTTTGTTTGCTCTGCTCAAATAAGTATTTTGCAATCTTGTCTGCAACATCCACTTTTGTTGCTTTTGTTATGCCCTGCAGTCCAGGGCTTAAATTAAATTCTATCACCATAGGCCCCTTGGCACTCTCGAGTATATCAACTGCGCAGATTGAACATCCAGCTGCCTGTGCTGTCTGTATCGCCACTTTCTTGGTCTTTTGGTCTAGCGTTACTGCTTCCCCTTTCCCTCCTGCGTGTATGTTTGCTCTTTTATCTCCTTTCACTGCTTTCCTTTTCATTGCAGCAACAACTTTATCACCAACAACAAAGGCACGGATATCAACACCGCCTGTCTCAACATATTCCTGCAATAAGAACGGCTGTTTAAGCAATAATAAAGTATCAATCATGGTCGAAGCACTCTCTTCAGAGTCTGCAAGCATCACGCCTTTGCCGTGTGTTCCTGCAGGCAGTTTCAGGATAATAGGATAAGTAAGTTCTTTCAGGACTTTTTTTGCTGCCTCTGCAGTTGAAGCAAGATATGTTTTTGGCATTGGTATGCCTGCGTCCATTAGCTCGATGTGTGTTAGCAGCTTGTCATGCCCTGTTGAAAAAGCACTGGGTATTATCGGCATGTAGCACTGTTTAGAAAGTATTGTTGTTATTGAACGAAGTAAGTTAGCATACCTATGTGACCCTTTTGCATAGATACAATCATACTCTTTAAGCGGTTTTCCCTCATAAAGGATATCCCCTCCGCGGCCAATACTAACTTCAAGCGCTTTGATATCTATATGATCAGCTACCTTAAAGTATTTTTTCATTGCATCAACTGTCCATTTCGAGCTGATGCTCCCCATAGATATTAAAGCTGCTTTCATTTTTGCCTCTTGCGAAAATTAAAGTTCAAAAATTTTTAATTTTTGTGACTTTCATTTCAAAAACCTTTGTTTTTGTAAATGATTTCAAATTTCTGATTTGAATTCATTTTTGCCCCAAAATTTTACTTGTCTGGATCCACAATAAACCCTTTTTTAAGCGTGTTTCTTCCAATCAAGACATCATATTTCATGTGTTTCCTGTCTGCTAGTGTAAAAGACATGTCATTTAATTTTTTATTAACAATTTGCAGGTGTGCTTTCACTATCGGTCTTCTCTTAACACCATGTGCTGATTTAATCACTTTATGTTTTATAATTTTCTTTATCCCTAATTTTTTCGCAAGATCTTTGTCTATGCTGTTTCTTTTGGCTCCTGTATCTACTCTTGCCATCACTGTCTTTTGGCCTTCTGGGCCGTAAACAGTCACTTTTTCTAAGAAGCCAACTCTACTTTTTTTTCTCTTCATGTTCTGGTTTCATGAAAGGGAAGAATATTACATCCCTTATGCTTTGCAGATTCAAGATAATCATGCACATCCTGTCTATTCCAATGCCGATTCCTCCTGTCGGCGGCATTCCATACTCCATTGCCTGTATAAAGTCCTCGTCCATTGGGTGTGATTCCTCGCTTCCAGACTTTAATTCTTTTGCCTGCTCCTCAAGATATTTTCTCTGCAGGACAGGGTCGTTTAATTCAGAGTATGCATTTGCTATCTCCATTCCAGCTATGAATGGCTCAAATCTTTCAATAAAATGTGATTCTGGACTTTTTCTGTCATGCTTGCATAATGGTGTTGTCTCGATTGGATGGTGTGTTATCAATGTTGGCTGTATCAGTTTGTCTTCTACTAATTCCTCAAATAGGCCCTGTATTGCCCATCCTCTTGTTCTTTTTGGCATCTCAACACCATGAGAATCTGCAAGATCCAGCACATCTTCAGCACTCATCTTCTCTATATCAACTTCACCAAACTTCTTTAGTGCCTCGACCATCGTGTATTCTTGCCATGGCTTTTTTACATCTATTGTATGCTCCCCAAACTTAAATTTGGTTTTTCCGTGGATTGCTTTTGCAGCTGCAACATAAAGGTCTTGCACAAGCTCTTTCATGTCATTGAAGTCTGCATAAGCTTGATATATCTCTATCTGTAAAAACTCAGGATTGTGTGTCCTGTCTATTCCTTCGTTCCTGAAGTCTTTGCTGAACTCATAGACTCTTTCAAATCCACCAACAAGCAGCCTCTTCAAGTACAGCTCATTGCTTATCCTTAGGTAAACAGGCATGTCTAGTTCATTTAAGTGTGACTTGAATGGCTTTGCAGCTGCTCCGCCGTATATCGGCTGGAGTACTGGTGTGTCAACCTCTAAAAATTCTCTTTTGTTCAGTTCTGACCTGATAGTATCGATTATTTTTGTCCTGTTGACAAAAGCTTCCCTTACCTCTGGATTCATCATCAAATCCAGATACCGCTTCCTATATCTTATCTCTTTATCCTTTAGACCATGCCATTTCTCTGGAAGAGGCCTTATTGTTTTAGATAACAACTCTGTCTTATTGACCTCAATAGTTACCTCTCCTGTTTTTGTCTTAAACACATTCCCCTCTGCCCCAATCCAGTCTCCGATATCAAGTAATTTCAGGAATTTATACTCATCCTTGCCCATATTGTCTATCTGAAAATAGAGCTGCACTTTGCCTGTTGCATCTGTTATGTGCGCAAAAGTCACCTTGCCCATCCTTCTGAGGGCTATCAATCTTCCAGCTACTTTAACAGAATCCTTTATATGCTCCTCTTTCTTCAGGTTTGCATATTTAGAATTAATATCAGCTGCAAAATTCTTCTGGTCATAGTTATAAGGATAGGGATTTATGCCTAATTTGCGTATCTCTTCAAGCTTTTTCAGCCTCTCCTGTATTAGTTCTTTCTCAGTCGGCATATGTCCTAGAATTCAATAACTCTTTTTAAATGTTTCTACATATAAATTTTTCCGTCAAATAAACCAAAAGCTTTATAAATAATTTTAACATATAATTTACCATTAGCTAAAGCTTTCATATAAAATGCAAGAACCAACACCACCAAGGAGGAGAGAAACAAGAAGGATAGACCAGATAGTTGATGCTGTCCTTGGCTCTCAAGATCTTAGTTCTATTTTGCCTAATGAAAATAAATACGTAACTGTATCTCCACGGGATTTCTTAGACAGACTTGTGAACTTGATAGGGTATGCAAATCAATTACAACGCGGGCTAGGCATTGAATTAAGAGCAGCACTCATCAAATACAAAAATCAGCTTGGCCCGATTAATTCACTTATGCTAATGGGATACCTTCAGAATAGGCTCGAGAAGACGGTGCTTAGCAAAGCAAATGAACCAGTTACAGACATCACAAAAATCCCGCAAATCGTCGCTGAAATCACTAATGGAGATTCTGAAAGAAAATGCATGTATGCTTTCATTAGCCTTGTATTAGACAGCAAATATGATACGCCTTTGGAAGATATCAGAAAAAGCGCGTCTGAGTTTACGCAAAAATATCGCACACAGCCTGTAGAGCTAAGCGATGCAGAAGAGAAGGATTTAAAAGCATATCTTGACGGAAGCTTTAATGGCGATTATGATACATTAAAAAGAACGATTGTTATGGAGCAGTTAGGTCCTGCGTTGAAGCGAACCTTGGAAGGGTTGCGCAAAGTAGAAGACCTAGAGCTTAAAGAATATCTCCTCCGCGGCTAATACTAATCTCTTCTGCCTTGTTTTTCTGTTCATAATTATAAGGATATGGATTTATGCCTAATTTTCTTATATCCTCTAGCTTTCTCAGCCTTTCTTTTATCAGTTCTTTTTCAGTTGGCATAACCCTAGAAATTCAAGAATGCTTTTTAAATATTGTGTTTATTTCTCTTCTTTTCTTCGCTCTTTTTCTTTTTTTAATTCAAGCCACAAAGAGTAAGGAACAAACAAAGAACCTAAGTCTGCATATTCATGCTGTTCAGGTCCGTGGTAATCTTCTCCATCTGTCACAAGCAGTTCCATGCTTCTTACTGCACGCTGAAATTCCTCATTCTCTCTTGCACACTCCACTCCGATCAATCCATGCATTCTTAACTCTCTTAATATTTTTACCTGCTCCATCTTGTCTTCTGTTATTGCTATTAATGAATGCCCTTCTTTTTTCAGAGGGTGTGCTAAGATAGGTATTGCTCCTGAAAGATCAAGTATAGGAAATCCCTCCATATAGCTCATTGTATCTTTTGGAAGGTCTAATTGTGCGAGGTATTCATCAAATGCAGAATGCAGACTGCCCACATACTCCTTCTTGAGCATTGCTTTTGCTATGTGCATCCTTCCGACGCAGCCAGTAGCACCTGCAATGCTCTCTTCTTCTGTTATTTTCTGATTTTTTGGTCCAAGTCGGATATTCAGTTGTCTCAGAATTTCTTGCGCGCGTTTTTTCCTGTCTTTCTTGATTTCCTGCAGCCTCTCCACCAAATTAGTATGTGTATAATCTATATCCAAGCCAACAACATGAATAGGTCTTTGCATATATCTCATAGTGAGTTCTGTGCCAGGTATTACCTCTATCCTAAATTCTTTTCCAGCATCCAGCGCCTCTTCTATGCCATCCACAGTGTCATGGTCTGTTATTGCCACAGCACTAAGGTCTCTCTCTTTTGCATACCTCACTACATCTCTCGGACTTAGGTCTCCGTCTGACATTTTTGTGTGCACATGCAGTCCAACATATTTTTTTTCAGTCATTTTTTCTTGATTATCTTGTTTGTAACTAATTTGGTGTGCAGTCTTCTGATATTACCTTTATTGCTTGCCCGCAGCAGCGCAGTTCCTGCCGCGATCTGGTGATACTTTGCGTATGCTTCTTGTGTTTTTATGAAATGCATTAAAGTGCAGTACTCCTTGAACAGGTCCATCTCTTCAGCATTTAATCTTGGAACATCAATAATTGTTCGTGTGCCCCTCTCTATGCCGCGGACAGAATTATATTTACTTTTCTTAACCTCTTCCTCGTATTCTCTCAGTCTTTTTCTTTGATATGCAGATACAACAATATGCCTCTCTGCATCTGCGATAGGTATCTGCTCAAGCACATCACCCAGGTCCCAGCTGAAATTAGCATCAAGATATCTTCTGGTGACTTCCTCTAATTTGGCTCTTGCATCCCCAATTTCCACCCTATTGTCCTTTGCCTTCAGCTTATCACCAGGATTCCACAAAGCATCAAGTATCTCAGAATGATCAACATCCAGTTTCTCTAGTTCAAAACAGAGTATCTCTGCAACTTTTCTTGTTGTCAGGTATTTTAAGGCTGCATCATCCAGCCGCATCCACTCATGCCCCCATGCCATGAATTCATCTGTCAAGAAATGTCTTCTCTCCCCTTTCTCAAGGTCGATTCTATGAAGGATTCCTTTATTGATTAAGTCTTCAACAGTCGGCTTCTCTATACTGCTCTTGAAAGTGGCAAGTGAGTTCTCTATTCTATTGTCAAAAAACGGCCTGAAGAATATCTTTTGACCCACTCTCAATCTCTTGTCTATATCCTCATGCCACCACTCTATAAGCTGTGCTCTGTCCCTATCTTTTATCCTGACTCCAGCAGCTTCATAAAAAGGCAGCACCTCTCCTGCAAATAATTTTGTGTAGTGCCCTACTGTTATTTTTCCTACGCCAGGGACCTCAATCTTAAATTTCTCGTCGCGAAAACTAGGGGGGGTTCTGTGCAGTATTGCACTGTTCTGCAGTGCTGTCTGGGCATCTGTCAGTAGTTCAGCAAGTGCAACCTGCTTGCTTCTTGCAAGACTTGGTATGTCAAGAACATCTAATCCTTTTGCTGGCTTTCCTGTCTCAGGGTCTGTTATCAATGGCATGATTATGTATGCCATATCTGCCCCTTCTTTCTTCAGCAGGACTGCGTAATTTGCAAGGTGCAGTTTTTCTCTGTTTAGCATTCGGATATCATGGGAACTTAGCACATTCACATTGTCTGTCTCATTTCTTGCTCTCTCAAGATGCGCTCTTTCATATCGTTTGATGACAATCCTTCCCCTTCCTCTCTTGATTGGCTCCCCAATCCAGAGTGTATTAAACCCAGTTATTCTCGGCAGTCTCAGGCCCACCTGGTATGTCGGCCCCTCTGCATAAAAACTTGATTTCTCTGCATCCTCAACCAGCTCAAATGCTTTCCTCCTGCTCTCAGGATCCCTTTTTTCTGCATAAGCCTCTATCAAAAGAAGAATGCTGTCAATAAATTTGTTGTGCAGCAGCAGGGATATTGCCCTGTCTGGATCTCCTTCAGACAAGCTATCTCTGGCAAGAATCCTCAGGTCCCTGCCTCCTACCTTTCCAGTCAGGACTCTGTTTTCGATGCTTCTTGTTAACTCAGATATGTCTTCAAGGTATTTTTCAGAGACCTCTCCAGGGTGTGTCTGTATCAAATCAACAAGAGCAGCTCTTGAATCCTCCTCAACAGATGTAAGGATCTCATTGTCAGGGTCTAGTTTTATTGCTTCGCAGAATTGCTCTGCAGCCAAGTTTGCCAGGCCGTCTCTTGCATAAAACTCCCCTGCCTGGAATCTCAGCCGTGGATTCTTTGGGTCTTCCCTTAATCTATCCTGAAGCTCTGAGTGAGTGAGTGGCAGTCTTTGTAGGGCCTCAACCTTAAGGTATTTTGCATCAGACAAGACACTGCGGACTATATCCTCTACCTGCTCATGATTGCCTGTTATTCTTGGCACACCATTTAGTGGTTTTCCATTGTTTACATACTGAAGGACTAGCTTGCTCTGGCCTCTGGAATATAAAACAGTCATCAATGGTTTAGTGTTCCTGCCTGCAATCTTTTCCAGCACAGCATAAAATCTCTGCATTTTTTTAGGTTCTGCAATACAGATTATTGCGTCATAATCTGTTCTATCTGCACCCCCCAGTTCACGGAGATGATCTGAATCAATAGTGTCCATGTGATAGAGGTTTTCCTGCAATTTTAACTGCAGACTTATTTTTATTGCTGAATCATCAACAACCAAAAGAACAGATTTATCAAGATTCTCGCTCTGCCAGTGGCTAAACAGATCTAAGCTCCCTGAACGCCGCCTGCTATGTCCTGCTTTATAGTCGTCTGCCCTCATTTTTCCAGAATACTAGAAATAGCATATGCTCTCATAATTTATAAAGCTTCCTGATTTATGTAGTCATAAAGATTAATGTTATTCTCTTTTTCATAATTGGATAATTCGCGAAGCCTGGTGATCCTGTTGGCAAGATTGTCTCTCCCGACAACAACACAGGCATCCCCCTCTCTACTGTCTTTTCTGCTCTCCTCTAGCATGGCCTCAAAAGAGCCTCTCAGCCCTCTCTCTTTAAGCAGATCTAGCGAGAGCTCGTCCAGCCCTCCTGCATATTCCTTATGCAGTCTGTTTACTCCCTCTATCTTTTTTTGTGCATTTGTTTTTAAATGTTTATTATAATAGTTTGAATCTTCAGTGCATTTATCTACTTTGCCAACAACATCATCCGCGCCTTTTTCGTTTATTAGTACACGGAAATACCTGAGCAGAGTGCCTGCCTCTGCAAGCTTTTCTGCTGCGCTGTTTGATTCATCCAAGAACTGAAATGTGTCTGTGATCCAGGTAAGCAGTTTATAGCCGCGGCTCTCTCCAAGTCTCTCGTCAAGATAAGCGAAATTGTTAAAGAAGTCTCTTGCAACAACACTTAGGCCTGATTCTGCTCTCTGTGCTGCCTCTAGAATAACCGCACACCTGTCGCATGCAGGCAGGCTCTGTTCTTGAGGAAGTGTCTTTGCATAATTAATCACTAATTTAAATTCTTTGATCTTTATCATATCACTCAGGCCGGATACTTTTTTTTCCTGTGCCTCTAATTCTGCTAACCGTTCATCAAGGCGTTGTGTCTTTTTCTCAAGCTCTTTTTCAGAAATCATGTCTTGTCTTAAGTCAATTAATTTCCTCTGGTAATCATCGAGAGCCTTCTCTCTGCCGCTCTCTATTCCTTCCTCTATCCCTGATTTTCTGGTACTGTCTGCCGCAGCCTTTATTTTTTCAGCTATCTCTTTTTCGGTAGGTACTCCTACAATGCGTAATATTCTTCTAAAT
>CAZXEZ010000024.1:0-12247 GCA_964640255.1 uncultured Methanosarcinales archaeon
TTTTTGGCTTCTGCCCTTTATTTTCACTTGTGCCTGTACTTTCATAAATTTTATCAGTATTTTCTTTTTGTAATTCTGGATAAGGCAATGTGCTTGCAGTTATTGCGATTAGAGGCGCGGCTAACATCCCGGTAATCGCAAACAGTTTCAATGCTCTGGAATGCTTTAATACCCAGCTGGTCTTTTGTTCGTGTTGTTTGTTGTTTTTGCTTTTGATTTCTTTGTGCATATACTTTTCCAAAGTTTAATAAGTTTATAAAGTTTTGTTTTTAATGCATTCCGCATGCAAGAACTCAAAAAAAGTTTTTCCTGGCAAAACTGGAAGAAAAATGGTGTCGGCCAAAATCAGTTGAATCTAAATTTTTGATAGTGCCAAATCTTGGTGCTGGTTTTTTTAAAAAGAAAAGCTTTTTAAATGGTTTGTTTATCTGTTTAACCATGTCCAAAAAAAGCAAGATCAAATTAATATTTTTTGACATGGATGGTGTCATAACAGAGACAGGAATAGTTGAGACTGGAAAGCACACTGCTGCCTCAACCTGGACTGTGATTGCAACGCATCTTGGAAAAGAGGCTCTTGAAGAAGAGGAAGAGACAAAGGCAAAATGGAATAGAGGGGAGTACAAGAACTATCTAGAGTGGATGGAAGACACAATAAGAATCCATAGGAAATACAAACTAGACATGAACTGTTTCTATGATATCATAAAGAATGTTCCTTACATGCCTGGAGCAATGGAGACTCTTAAAGAACTGATTAAAAGAGGCTATAGATTGGCAATAATCAGCGGAAGCTTCAAGAACACAGCAAACAATATCCAGAGAGAGGCAGGGGTGCATCATGTCTTTGCAGCGTGCGAGTATTTTTTTGATGAAAAAACAAATGAGCTGGTCTCATGGAATCTTTTGCCCTCTGATTATGCAGCAAAGGTTGATTTCATGAAATTAATGATGAGAGAATACGGCATAAAGGAGGAAGCATGCGCATTTATAGGAGATGGAGTGAATGACATCCCCCTTGCAATACAAGCAGGATTGTCAATTGCATTCAATGGAAGAGAGGAACTGCAGAAAGTGTGCACCCATGCAATCAACCAGAAAAAGAAAGACCTGAAAGCAGTCCTGAAGTTCTTTCCATAAAGTTTATATATCACTTGAAGTGTTTTCTTCTTATGAAAAACCCAATACTGGTAATGGCAGCAATCATTGAGGATAAAGGCAAATTTCTAATCACACAAAGGCCCAAAGACGTTCATAATGGAGAGAGATGGGAGTTTCCTGGCGGAAAAGTTGACTTTGGGGAAGACCCTAGATATGCACTAGGGCGGGAAATAGAGGAAGAGCTAGGAATCAAGATTGAGGCAGACGACATTCTTGAATTATCATCTCATGTCTATGACGAAAAAAAACACATTGTCCTTGTGGCATGCCACTGCAGATACATATCTGGCAAAGTAAAGAAAAAGCAAATCAAGGATTTTAAGTGGGTAAAGCCAGACAAGATGATGGATTTTGACATCACTGAAGCAGACCTGCCTTTCATAAAAAGACTGCTGGAGATAAAAGGCGAATAGAATTCTTTATAACTATTAGGTGATTACAAACCAAAAGCTTTAAAAATTCTGCAGTATTAAAGAAGAACATGATAACTTATGAACAAATAGATGCACTGGCAGAGTATGCACGCACAGACAAGACAATGTCTGTTATTTGTGAAGATGCAGGCATTCCAGAGCAGGACAAGCAGGTATACATTATGCTTCATGCACTATCTAAAGACTTTGATGAAGACGTGATAACCCCTGAATTTCTGCAAAGCCCTGAAGTAAAAAAATCATTAGAAGACAGTTTAATGTTGAGCAGAGCAAGTGTACAAATGCTTGGGGGCCTTGCCCTTGAAAGCGGAATGACAAAAGACAAAGTGATGGCACAGATTACAAGCACTACCAGATTACTTGATGAACCAGAAAAGCACACTCATTTTTCAATAAAATATAACACTGAAATAAGGCCAAGATGGCAGGAATACTCAGCAAGATTTGACAAAGAGATTGAAGAATTCAGGCAAGGATTAATAGAGCAGAACAAGGAATGGCTTGCGCCTGAAGAAGAAGAGCTTACAAACACAGACAGATTCTATAAATGTTTAAGTACGCTTGAATTAACAGAAAATCCAGACCCTGAAGAGTTAGCGAGACTGCAGCAGCTGCAAGAGAAGCATTTCCAGCTGATTCAAACA
This sequence comes from uncultured Methanosarcinales archaeon, assembly GCA_964640255.1. GTDB lineage: Archaea > Nanobdellota > Nanobdellia > Woesearchaeales > ARS49 > WJJT01. The sequence goes on from CAZXEZ010000024.1 coordinate 2,240, forward strand.
GTTGAAGATGAAGAGGATTTAGAAAGGAAAGAAGAGGAATTATTCAGGGATTTTGGTGATAAAACTCCAGGCAATAAATTTTCTTAACCCTGTATCTAATGCGGAGCAATCTATTTTTCAAGAAATTCTTTTGCCTTTAGAATAAGAACACAGCTAGGGCCGTGTGTTATCTTGCTTTCCATGACCATCTTGACTGCTTCATCAAACTTAACCTTGACTAGTTTGATGTTTTCTGTGCCTTCTTGATTGCTTTTTGTGAAAGTGAGTTTTTTTGCGAGAAACAAATATGCAGGAGACCTGATTACTGTTGTGAAAGGATTAACAACACCTAATTCTGTCCATTCATCTGCTTTGATGCCTAATTCTTCCACTAATTCTCTTTTTGCAGCAACAATTGGGGTTTCGTTGTCATCAATTGCACCACTGACAACCTCGATGCTGTCTTTTTCTATAGCATAGTGGAATTCATCAGTCAAGTAAACAAAACCTTCATCATCAACAGGAAGGACAGAGATTCCTGATTTCATATTAACTATCCCGAAAATGCCTGGCTTTCCATCTGGCCTGATAACCTGATCTTCAGTTACCTCAATCCAATGATTCTTGTATTTTGGAATTGTTTCTTTGATCGTCCACGGGCCATTTTTTCTTTCCATAATACTGTAAAATTAATGCAGGTTTATAAAATATTCGCAGGAATATCTCCGGAAAATTCTCACAAAGGCATATAAAGAGTAAAATCATTAAAAAATAAAGAAGTGGCCGAATCTGGTAAGGCACCAGACTAAGACCAGGTGAGGTTACCCGCAGAAATAATAATGTTCGCGAAGTATATAAGCTTTGTGGTCAGCAAAGCCGGAGTGATCCGAATCAGGTAAGGAGCCTGACTAAGGATCAGGTGACGGTTACCCGCCGTCGTGTGGGTTCAAAAGTCGTGGTGGGAGACTGAAACTCCCGCCTCCGGCGCTGATAACACCAGCTTTATAAGACGAGCACATTTTTTTTTCTATGTATGACACTAGAATTAAAAATTGATGAAGAGATAACACTTCGGCAGTTTGGTGTTGCAGATGCTGGAGCTATATTTGATCTTATTGACAGGAATAGGGATCACTTGAGCCAGCATAATGATGATACTGCTGGAAAGTATCTTAGTGTAGGATCTGTTCTAAAGAGCATTGCTTCTCCTGCAAATCCAGAACGCCTTAGGTTAGGCATCTGGGCTGGCGATGATTTTGCAGGAAGCATTAACCTTACTCCTCTTAATGGTTCTACCAGCTTTGAGGTAGGCTATTATCTTGGAAGCGAGTTTCAAGGAAGAGGATATATGACAAGAGCAGTCAAGAAGATTGTTGAGTATGCCTTTAGTGAAAAAAAGGCATCCCACGTTTTTGCAGACGTACATCCAGACAATACTGCAAGCATGGCTGTCCTGGAAAGAACTGGTTTTTCTAAAAAAGGCGAAGTTAAAGAGGATGGACAGGTTATTTATTCTAAGTGCAGACAGAACTAAACAGACTTACTAATCTTCCATAAAGTCTTGAAATAAGTCTTAAAATCATTAGCCAAATCATCATCTTCTATTAACAATGTAACAGGTTCTGATTTTTTAGAGCCGAGAAGCAGTGCAACCTTGTTTCCATAGATGTTTATTGCAGTTGCAGATTCGCATTTCTCTGGAAGAATCCTTACATTAAGATATTTGAGTTTGTTGAATTCTTTTGCAGTCTCTTTTGCATTCTTGACATACAGCATTTTAAGAGGAATTTTTTTATCAATCCTTCTTTTGTGATAATTCATCAGATAAGGCATCATTCTTTTTGAAGGCTTGTGCGCCCCTAAAGCATACTGCTCTTCCACAGTCTTCAGTTTGCCCTCAAAAACAACTTTTCTGCCCATTACTCCTGTGTAAAGCTTTACTGCCTGCTTGTTTTCGCTCTTCCTCAAAAGAAGCTCTGGCAGGACTGCCTGAACATTAGTCTTTTTTTCCTCTAAGATATCAAGAATCCTTTTTGGGTCAACAGCCTCAAACACATTCCTGTTGTTCACAGTTGTTGAGGAGACAAAACCCTTGTCTTTAAGCATCTCAATAGAATCATAGACATTTCTCCTGTGAATCTTTGTCTTTCCGCATATCTGCCCCATTAGAGAAGGTCCTAATTCCAGCAAAGCAAGATATATCTTAGACTCATTCTTTGACAAGCCGATCTCCCTTAAGCACTCCCCAATCATAGCTTAAGGTTAATACAGAATAGTATTTAAAGATTGTGGTGGTTTAAGCTACCATAAAATTTTATTAGGTTTTTTGTGTTCTTGCTTTGTCATGGCAGAAGAAATAATCAAAATCCACGATGCAAGAGTGCACTACATTGGTTCTGAAGAAGGAAGAGAGAAGCTTTTGCAAGATGTCAGAGAGACTGTTGAGAGATTAAAAAACCTACATCCATCAGAAGAACAGAAAAAGAAAATTTATGTCAGTTGTGATTTAAGATTAGCAAATGATTTGGCAACTAGCAGTATGGCGATATGTAGTGTTTACTGCAGAGGCAATCCATACATAGAATCTAGAAATTCAGATTATTGGATTCATAGTGATGCAAGATCCTGGGCAGAAATCTGGGTGCAAGTAGATAAACAAGAATTAGATGCTTTCCAGAAAGAGGTAGAGATAGACTTGATAGAGGTAATCCGAACATATGAGAACAGGGATTTTGATGGTTTAGTTAGACGGGCGGTGCTTAGTGAGAGAAGATTTGAGTTAGAAGAGACGCTTAAAGCTCTTCAGGGCAATAAAAAAGTATATTTGGAGGTGAGGGCTGAAAGACTAACAATCGAACAAAAAAAAGAGGAGAACAAAAAAAGATACAGGGATTAATTTAACTACCGACTGTTGACAGCATATACTTATTAATGAGTAGGTTTCTCCACTACGTAATAAATAAACGGGGTGTTTTAATATGGCAAACTTTGATCAAGAAGAGTTTAATGGCTTTGTTCTAGAGGAAGGCATTTTAGGTTTATTTGAAAAGGATAAAGTGCTGAAATCAAAGAGAACATCTAAATGGTATGTAAATTGGAGATTAAATGACGCATTCAAACTTGAAAGAGTGGGCAAGTTTGTGGTGGCACTTGCAAAAGATATCGGATTAGAGCCAGATATGTTCTATGGTGTTCCAGAAGGCGCAACCAGGCTTGGTCTGCTGGCACAACTAGCGTGGGCTAAGCAGTCTGGCAATTATGGTCCTGGCACGCATATCCTTCCAATGGGAAGGGGAAAGACAAAAGACCATGGAGATGCTAAAAATAAATATTTTGTTGCGGCACCAAGCGGCAAAGTTGTGGTTGTAGAAGATGTAACAACAACAGGAACATCTCTGTTAAATACAATTGCTAATCTAAAAGAGCTAGATGGTGTTGAGGTCATAGCAGCATTAGGCTTGACAAACAGAATGGAGATAACACCAATTCCAGGAAAAGATGATGCAAAAGTTGTTGCAGAGTTTGCTAGAAATTACGAAAGAGCAACTGGCCAAGCATATGAGAATCCAGGAAGTGTTGAAGAGGTTATTAATGCAACAGGAGCAAGATATCATGCTCTGAGCGAATCAACAGTATTGCTGCCAAGAATGTTTGCATCACAACCACCAGGAGAAGAGATTATAACTGCAATTAAAGCTGAATTTGAAGAATATGGCATAGCGCCATTAGAAAGGGAGGGTGAATAAAAATGGCAAAACTAATTGAAACATTAAGAGAATCTGCAGACAGAACAGGCAGTATCGCTTGTTTTGGAAATGATCCTGTTCTGGGAGAAGGAAAAATACATCTGCCTGGAACATTTCTAGAAGCTTCAGTCCCTTATATGACTGCAATATTTCAGGAAATGAGAAAAAGAGGGGTGAAACTAGGAGCTCTTAAGCCGAATCAAGGTTTTTATGTGATGCATGACAGGCCTTTTGAAGGTGACTTTGGAGGCTCTCTGGCACTTGTTGAAGTAATGAAGCTATGCAAAGAAGAAGAAGTTCCAACAATTCTTGACTTCAAGAGAGGAGACATAAAAAAATCAAGCGCAAACTATGCTGCAGAAGGATTTGATGCATGGCAGGCAGACTCTGTAACAATTCATCCGTACATGGCAGAAGACAGCGTAGCACCATTCTTTGAAAAAGGCGGTGCTTTCCTGATGTGCAGAACATCAAACCCAAGCTCAGACATACAGAACTTAACAGCAATAGATTTTAGCAAATTTGATCCAAAAACAGGCATGGGCAGTATTGATATGGCACCAGTTTACATGAGAGTTGCAGAGCTTGCAGTTAAATGGTCAAAAAATCCAAAATACGCAGGCAATGTTGGTGTTGTGCTTGGAGCAACACACCCAGGTGAGCTTGAATCAGTTGTAAGATTCTTTGCAGAAGAAAATGCAGAAATCGGCTTATTGATTCCAGGAGTTGGTGCACAAGGAGGAAGTGCAGAAGAGTGCATGGAAAGAATGGCTGCAGCAGGATATGACCACAGACTCGCAAGAATAAACAGTTCAAGTGGCTTGTGTTTTGCTTATGCAAAACGAGGCAGGCCTGCAGAAGAATGGGCTGAGGCATCTGTTGATGCAATTGCTGACTTGAATAAAGAAATTAACTTGCAGAAATATACAAAATCTGCTTAATTTTTTATTTTTTTTAAAATGTTCAACCTACTTGGAAAACCAGTTAGAGGACGGTTCGCCTTTCCATCAGGAGAGATTGCGACTAATTCAGATACGGCTATCTGGGCTATTCTTAATATTCCTCAGATTGGAGCTATCATTGGAAAAAGCACCACTATTAAGCCGACTTTAGGCAATCGAGAAGATATATTCATTCAGCCAACAAAGAATTCTGGCTGTAATGCAGTCGGCTTCACAAATCCAGGCTTGGAAGAAACTATCAAAGGGTTTTGCGAGATAAAAGAAGTAATTAAAAATAATGATGTTTTTCTCATGCCACAGATAGGTGAGAGTGAACCAGAATCTTTTGCTTACTGTATCAGTGAGTTTGAGAAAAAAGGTATTGCTGACGGCTATGAAGGAAATATATCCTGCGGGCATGCAACAAAAGGAGGAATACAGCTCAGCATACCCCAGACAGTCTATGAAACATTTGCAGCAATGAGAAAAGTAACAGACAAACCATTAGTGGCAAAAATAAATGCAGCCACTCCTAATCTAGTGGAGTTAGTGCAAGCTGCTATTCAAGGGGGAGCTACTGCTGTTTCATTCATAAATACCATTCCAGGACCTCATCCTGAAATCAAGAACAAGTTCGGAGGGTATTCTGGAAAACCAATCTTTCCTGTCCTGCTTAAGACAGCTAAACTGATAAGAAATCATTTTGATATCCGTATGATAGCAATGGGCGGCATTGAAGGGGCAGATGACATCAGGAAATTAGAAAAAATTGATAAAAATATGTTCTATGAAATAGGAACTGCTCTGGCAGAAATGACTTCAGAAAATATTGTACAATATTTCTCTCAGCTTAAAATTGATTTGAAAGAAGGCACTAATTTAGCCTGGGAAATGACGCAAAAGAAAAAAGCACTCCAATACCAACCTTTTATCATTAAAGAAATAGTGGACTTAAGTGAATCGCTAAAATTGTTCAGGTTTTATGAGCGCATGGATGCAGGACCTGGCCAATATGTTTCTTTGAAAGTAGGAGACTGCAGAACTGCAAATAAGGAAGATGATGAATTTTCCAGGCCATTTTCTGTGGCAAATGACAAAGATGGATTAGAGTTAGTGATAAGAAAAGTGGGGCCAGCCACTTCAAAGATATTTGATTTACAGGAAAACACAGCTGTCCGGATAAGAGGGCCTTTAGGCAAGAGATTTGAGTTTCCAAAAAATGCAACTATCTATTTTGTAGGAGCTGGATGCGGCATTGCCCCTGTGTATCATGCTGCAACACATCAAAAAGGCAAGAAAATATTTATTATCGGCGCAAAGACAAAGTCAGAATTAGCTTATTTAGAACAATTTGAGCAAATTGGAGAAGTGCATACTTCAACAGATGACGGTAGCTATGGTTACTCTGGCTTTCTGCCACAACTGTTAGAACAATTTCTGCAAGAAAAAAAGCCAATAGGTACTTATTTCTTCAACTGCGGCCCTGAAATTGCCATGAAAGAAATAGACAGAATAGAAAAGAATTACACTGCACCTGCCAGGATATTCCATCTTGTAGAAAGAATGTCCAGCTGCAATTCAGGTATCTGCGGAAAATGTTCGATACCAAACGGGAAAAGAGCCTGTGTAGATGGTCCTGTCTTTTCTGCAGAAGAATTCACACCAGGACAATACACCAGGGATAAAACAGGAAAAAAGGTGCCTCTAAAATGAGTTCAATAAAAGGAATGTTTGCAACTGTAAGAGGAACATTTGATGGAACAGTCTATTGGGATGATTCTACAAAAATAATAACAAGTATGGAAGAACGAAAAGGGGAAAGCAAGTATTCTTTTGATGAGGATTGTGTTATATTTCCTGGATTCACAGACAGGCATACTCATGGAAGGAAATATCCTCTGCCAGAGAATGCAACAGAAAAAGATATCCAGACACTTGAAAAACATGTTGCAAAAAATGACTACAGAGCCTTATCAGAATCAGCTATAACTGGCGGGATAACAAGAATGATGTGCGTCACAAACACACCAAGACAGGCAACAACACAAGAGAGTTATGATGCTTTTACCGCATTAATCAATAGAGAATCATTGATTCCTGCCCTACCTTATGCAATGATATTACCTGGCTCAAGACCGTTTGGAAACTATCCCAACAAATGGATTTGGACGAGTGTTGGCGGTTCTGAGATTGAATCTGATGAAGAAGTTCCACAAATACTTGTGCCATACAGAGGACATTATGTCTGCGCCCATGCAGAGGCACTAGAGCCATTAAAAAAATTAGCACATCGTATAGAGTATGAAGACAAAAGAGGGCCTTTAACACAGGAAAAAGCCACAGAAATACTGATAAAAGCACAAAGAGACATTGGATTCATATTGGATTTATTCCACATAACAAGAGACTCTCAAATAAAGATGATTGTTGATGCGCATATACAGGGACAAAAAGACATATATGCAGAAGCGTGCATACATCATTTATTATTAGATAGACGCGCAAGAAAAAACAAGAACCTGAAATACAGGGAATTCTTGTTCATGAACCCAACACTTCAACCAGCACAAGACAAAACAACATTAATCCCTAGCTTAGGATACCCCTTACTTTATGTCTCAAGCGATGATGCAGGACACACTCTGGAAGACAAGGCAAACGGGGCAGCAGGAATAACAGGAACACATGCAATGGGGCCTGCAGCAGCACACTTAATAAAAGTACACAAAGTGCCTCTAGACATAATCGCGCAAGTGTTTGCACAAAACACTGGAGAATATTGGGAGAGATTCACAGGAGAAAAAACAGGAGACATAAAAGAAGGATACAAAGCAAACTTCACAGTACTGAACATGGACAAACCTTTGTTAATGACAGACAAATTCTTCACCCCAAAATGCGGGTGGAACCCCTGGCATGGATTTGAATTCGCAGGAAGAGTGGAAGCAGCAATAGTAGATGGAGAGAGAATGCTTTAACGACCGCCCCAGGCAGGCAATTCCTTTCCAATTGTTTCTCCGATAGATAAACTAGGGATAGGGAGTCTTTGCTGTGCTTGTTTTAATGTTGTTCTTATCTCTGTTCCTTTGATGTTTCCCCTGTTGGCCATGTCAACAAACAGATTAGCTGTTGCCCAGACCTCATCATCACCATAGCCTGTGATAATCACATAAATATGACCATTAGCCTCAACTAATTTGATCATGCCTTCTCCTGGACTGAAATAAGTCCTGCAATTGTTTATGCCCAATAACCAGGAAACAACCTGGTTATGACAGGGAGTTCCAATCACAATGCCATTCTTCATCCTGTAATCAAACCTGTCTTTTCCATAAATCTTGACACTTCCCTGCAAAGCCTCTGGAAAAACCCTTACTTGATAATATCCGCCGCCATACTCTGTCCTTTTCAAGAACCTGTACTGCTCTGGAATAGAATTTATTATCAGATTTGCAGCGTTTTTCTCGCCAACACCACGCTCACTTCCCTTGATGATAAACGCATTAAAGACGTGGCCTGTGAAGAAATAATAAGGATAACCCTGTAACTTGAATTCTTCAAATTCAAACATGCCTGTCTGCGACACCTGCATAAGAGCAAGTGCAAACATCAAACAGCCTGCAATCACAATTAATGTTGTTCTCACCTTAAATCCATCCACTGGCCTAAGATAAACACCTTGTTCTTTTGCGTGTCCCTGTAGCTTGGGGTGGTGTATTCACCATACCATCTTGGGTCTCTTAAAGGCACTTTTGTTGCTGAATCAATCCGCAATTCATTGCTGTCCAGCTTGTTTAGCTGAAGTTCTGACAAAAAGAAAGTTGTTGCAGCCAGGACTTCATCACCGCTGTAACCTGTTATTATAAGATAACGATGCCCTCCTGCCTCCATAAGCTTGACAAGGCCTTCGCCAGGTTCAAAATAATGCATGCAATCAATAACGCCCAGCAAATGAGCTATTGCAGAATTATGGCACAAGCTGCCTATCAGGATAGCATCAGTTGTCCTGTAATCAACCTGGTCTTCTGTAAAAATCTTATTCTGCAGGTCTTGAGCAAAGAGGCTTTTCTGCAGAATACCGCGTTCATACATACTCTGCCTAATGAGCTTGTATTGTTCAGTAAGCCTGCTTATGATGATGTTTGCAGCAGTGAGCTCCTCAGGAGACTTCATCCTTCCCTTGATTATCACTGCATTAAAATCAGGGCCAAAAATAGAAGGGTAATGTGCCAGAGTTGGTTCTATAATAGCCATGCCTGAGAATCCTGCCTGCATCAAGCCGGCAACAGCTACTAAAGCCACAACAACAAGGATTAATAATTCGGTTTTCATATTCCTCTTTTTAGAATAGAATAGAAACAGCGGTATTTAAGCTTTTTTCTTATTTCTGCCCCTTTGCCGGACTTTTTCTAATCTTTTTAAAACTTTTTCAGCATCTGAGTAAGCTTCTTTGTAGCCTTCCAGCACTGCTTGAATGCAGTCCTCATAGATTTCATGATGTTTTGATTCTAGAGCACGGTCTAACAAATGCAAATCTACTGCTTTGTCTTCTTCTTTATTTGAGAAGAAGCTTAATCCAAAGTCAATAAAATGAATCTCTTTATCTAAAATCATGTTTGAGGTTGTTAAATCTGCATGGATTATGTCATTTGCGTGAAGTTTTGCGACCTTTCTGCCAATCTCTTTAGATAATTCAATGTGATTCTTGTGCAATATGTCTCTTACTTTATCTCCATTGATGAAACTCATACTAATCTGCATGTTTTTATCATCCATGTTTAGCAATTCTGGTCCAGGAACACCAATCTCTTTAAGTTTAGTCAAGACTTTAGCTTCTCTCCTTGTCCTTGCTTTTCTTAAAGAATTATCTAGATCTTTCTGCCTGTAATCCTTGCTAACCCTGTCTTTCAAGACTTTATTTTCTTCTTTATACAGGATTGCTTCTGCTCCCTGGCCGATTATCTCTTTCATAAAACTAAAAATAGGTTTGAGTGTTTAAAAAGATTGTGAATCCATTAGCTTGATAAGTTTATTTTCGTTTAATACAAACTATGGGGAAAAACAAGGATATTAAAGAAGAAAGCGCAGGATGGTCTTGGATCTCGTATTTTGCAGGATTTCCGCAGCGTAAGGCGAGGGGCAGGGTAAGATTTATATACTTCAAACGCCTAATGTGTAACTATGGCAACAATAGAAACAGTTCATCAGGAAATAATGGAGCTTAAGAAGGATATGGATTTTATTAAAGATGTTCTTAGTGAAAAATTCGAGCTTAACGATTATGCTAAAAAAGCACTAAAAGACGCCAGAGAAACTCCAGAATCAGAATACGTTGATTTAGC
>CAZXEZ010000025.1:0-1040 GCA_964640255.1 uncultured Methanosarcinales archaeon
TGATACAATGGGTATTTATTGGACAATGAAATACCCGAATCACCAGGATGAGCAATTATTAAAACAATGGGGGTTTGAAGGAAAAGCGATAGATAATGTGAGAATATTTACTCCTACTGGTTATTTCAAGGAGTACAAGGAAAAAGGAATCCCTACTGATTTTCCTTTTGCAATCAATCCTGCAGAGCTTGCTCCTGAAGACTGGAATCTTACTTTTGACGTCAGTGCCAATGATCCTATGGCTGTCTTTGTTGAGAGAATTGTCTTGACACTAAAGAAAGAAAAAGGGGCTTATGATATTCCTGATATTCTTGAGGCCATGGAAAAAGATGAAAGAGAAGAGAAACAAGTAAAGAACGCTGCAATTAATCGTTTTAAGGCTGTCCAGCGCTGGGGTGTTTTTTCTAAAGAAGCCACTCCTATGAAAGAGCTTGCAAAAGCAGGCACAATCAATATTCTTGATCTAAGCCCGTATGCAGTCATGCCAGGAGGCTGGAAAATTAAACACTTGGTTATGGGTGTTGTCTGTGGCAAGATGTTTATTGAGCGTATGATTGTCAGAAAAGGAGAGGAATTCTCTTCAATACGTTCTGCTGTGCATTATATTGTTGAGGAAGAGTCAGAAGAAGAAGCTAAGTTAAAAGCCCTAGATATGCCTATTGTCTGGATAATGATTGATGAGGCACATGAGTTTCTTCCTAGCGAGGGCAAGACTGCTGCTAGCGATGCTTTAATTACCCTGTTAAGAGAAGGGCGCCAGCCTGGTGTTGCTCTTGTTCTTGCCACTCAGCAGCCTGGAAAAATCCATACAGATGCAATGACTCAGTCTGATATTCTTTTGGCGCACAGGCTCACTGCAAAAGTTGATACAGATGCTCTGGGTGCATTATTGCAAAGCTACTTAAGAACTGGTCTAGACAAGGCCCTTGCAGATCTCCCAAAAGTTGCAGGTGCTTGCTTGGCTGTTGATGATGTTAATGAAAGAATGTATCCTATACGTGTAAGACCTAGGTTTAGCTGGCACGGCGGTAGTGCTCCTA
>CAZXEZ010000025.1:1050-12215 GCA_964640255.1 uncultured Methanosarcinales archaeon
ATCTAGTGGTTCTATGAAAGCAGGTGTAACATCCTCTTCCTTCAAAGTATTGAATTGAAAGTTAGCGTATTGGTACATTTCTTCTTCCTCATTTGGATATATCTCTTTTAGCTGCAGCGGGATCCCGTATGTATTGTCTAGCCACATCTCTACAGTGGTCTCTCCTTTTGGATAGCTTATTTTTAATGCGCTTCTTCTGTCAACTATCTCTGGTCCAACCACTTCTGGTGTTGTTATGTCTGAGAGCCATTCATATGGCGTTTTTCTTCTGTAATCATCGTAGTTTGCGTCAAATACTTTTCCAGTGTTGTCTACTCTTGAGCTCATACATCTTCTCTTGTTTTCACATCTTCCTGTTGCTGTTTTCTTTGTTGTATCTAGGTATACTGTGTCAAAGTATTCTGCCTCTACATATTCGTTATCTTCGTATAGCTTTACTTTAACCTTGTCTCCTAAGACATGATATGTGTCCAAGAATCTCCCTTTGTTTTCAGGACTTGCATACAAGTAACTTACGCTTTTCAGTTTTGTGTTTGCAGCCTCTATTTTTGATTTTATCGCTTCAGGAAAATCTTTATGCATTGTAACTTTTGTCTCTGGTTCATCAGTTACAGGTACTGGTGCTGTCTCTTTTGGTTTTGGTGTATGTTTAATTATTTCTTTATTTGGCTCTATAATTTTTTCATCAACAGTTTCTTTCGCTGTTGGTTCTTTTGATTCCTCTTTTTTAGTAACATTATCTTTCTCTTCTATCTCCATTGGTGCGCATGCTACCAATAATGCAAGTAGAAGAGTTGCTGCTATCAACAAGTATGCTTTTCTCATTTTTTCTCCCCCCGTTATTTTTTCTTTTTCTTGTAAAGTGGCAGTACTGGTTTTGATTGTGTCATTGATACCAGTGTTGCTACAACCATTATAAGAAACACTAAACCAAATGCAAATGCCCAATTTAGTGAATACTTCGGCACATAAATCACAGATATCAAAAATCCTATTATTCCTGCCAGCATAAATGATGATTTTAGTGGTGCTGCTCTCCAAGGCATGGTGCTTACCTCCTCTTGTTTGGTATTAATATATCCTCCTTTATATTAGTTTCTATCTCTTGGCTTTTGCATTTGCAAAAGTCAAGCTTAGTAAACTTTCACAAAACAAATTGTTTTGTGAATTTGGAAATTGTTTTAAAAATTTCCAATTTTGTCTATTTTTATCGCATATTCACAAAGTTTACTATTGGAATTTGATGAAATTGAGCTTATTAACTCCTTTTTTGGCTTTTTTCATCTTCTCATTAAAGTCATTAATGAATTCTGTCATTAGTTCGCATGCTCTCTGCTTATCCTCTCCGCACACAAGCTCTCCTGATTTGCATTTCTGAAACACTTTATCTAATTCCTTGTCCTCCTCTACCAAGTGCTGCTTGAACAATTCAAATATCATGCATTTTTCAGGCTCTCCCCCTATCTTTCTCTGTTCCTCAACAGTATCCCTGCCCCCTGTTTTTGCGCGTTTTAGTTTTTTGCACGCCTCTTTGATATCTTCTGGCAGGTCTATATTGCCGCTTGGCCTTGATTTTGACATCTTTATTGCCCCATCTAGTGACGGTGTGAATTTGTGATAGATTGAGCTTACTGGCACAAAGCCGTATTTTGACTTCACTCTTGACACCACATCTCTCGCCAGTCTTATGTGAGGATCTTGGTCTATTCCTATTGGTATTATTCCTGGCATCTTTTTCTTGAACTGCGGATATAACACATCTCCTACCTGTGTCACTGCAGCCAGTATTCTTCCTGGGTCTGCATCTCCATATATTGCCTTGAATTCATTCAGTGTTATTTTCTTGGCAAACTCATACGCCATGTTCATTACGTCTTTGTTTTCAGACTGGAAATAGAATATTGTTTTTTTAGGGTCTAGGCCTAGTGCTATGTATGCAGGTATGTGAAAGTCTAGTGCTCTCTGCTTTGCCTGTTCTAGTGTCACTCCTCTTGTTGAAGCTGCCTCTAGGTCTGCAACAAGGATGTATGTCTCTGCTCCATGGTCCTGGAAATACTTTAGGTTCTCTACAACCAGTTTATTGCCAAAATGAATCTTATCTCCTGTTGGCATTATCCCTGTCAAGGCGTAGAATGGTTTTTTCTTTTTTATGCAATCTGCAATTATCTTAAGGTCTCTTCCTGCAAATACAGTTTCCCTGCGCATAATTCTATTAGGGTTTGGAAACATAGAACTATCAAAAACCTCTAGTCCAAAGCTCTTGACTATCTTTTCGTAGTCATCCTCTAGTTCAGAGCCCCAAGGGTCTATTATTTTTGTCATGCTACTAGCTTTCTACTCGCCCTTTTAATAATTTTTCGATTGCTTTTAGAGCAATCTTTCTTTTGCTTGGAAACGCTGCTATGTGCAGTTTTATGTGAAAACAGTTTCCGCTATCTGTTATCTCATACTCTTTGTTTAGGAGTTTTTCTTTGTCTAATCTTATGAAGAAATGCAGGTGGTCATCTAGTCTTGACTCTTCTTGATTTAGCAACAATTCTTCTTGTTCTTCTGTTAATTTATTTAACAAATGTTTCATGAACGCATTTGTGTGCCTTGATTTCTCTAGCTCTATCTTAAGAACCGCTATTTTTTTCTCTGCACACCCTTTTGCACTGTTTCTCTGCAATTGTATCTTCTCTTTCTCTAAGTTTAATGGAATAAGAGATTCTAATGTTGATTGTATCTCTTCCAGGTTCTCGCCCTCTCTCACAAATACAGAAACAACTGCTTTATTCAGGACTTTCATAAGTTCTTTATAAAAAGGTTATATTTATATATGTTTTTGATTTTTTGTGGTTTTATGAAGCATATTATTAAAGTGACTCTGTTTTTAGCTGTTCTGTTTTTTGCAGCACAGGTTCTTGGTTTGATTATTGTTGATAAATATGTTGTAGCTCAAGATGTCTACACTGGAGAAATTTCCTGGAAAGCCCTCCCAAGCGTTGGCGGCGTAGATATTGAACGCCCAGATATATCTCCTGAAAAGTCTTTTCTATATATTCTTGGCGCAATCATTATTGGAACACTCCTTATTTTGCTATTGATTAAGTGGGGCAAAGTCAATCTCTGGAAGCTCTGGTTTTTAATTGCAGTCACACTATGTCTTCATGTTGCATTTTCTGCATTTATCTCTGCAAATATCTCAATAGTTCTTGCTCTAGTCTTGGGTATTCTTAAAGTGTATAAGCCTAATATTTACATCCATAACTTCACAGAATTATTCATCTACAGCGGTCTTGCTGTTATTTTTGTTCCTATAATGAACTTGTTTGCTGCTTTTGCTTTGTTGATATTGCTTTCTTTTTATGATATGTATGCTGTCTGGAAGTCAAAGCACATGATTGGCATGGCTAAGTTTCAGACAAAGAGTGGTGTTTTTGCAGGCATTCTCATGCCATACACACTTAAAGTCTCTAAAAAAGGAAAAGGCAAGAAGGTTGTCAGGAAGATTAAGACTGCGATACTTGGTGGAGGAGATATTGGTTTCCCTCTGATTTTCACAGGTGTTGTTTTCAAGAGTGTCGGTTTCTACAAGGCCTTGATAATCCCTCCTTTTGTGACAGCTGCATTGCTGCTTCTTTTATTGCTTGGAAAAAAGAACAAGTTTTATCCTGCAATGCCTTTCTTGAGTGCAGGCTGTTTTATTGGCTATCTTGTTATCCTGCTTATTTCTTTGCTTTAGAATAACACAATTAAGGACTTGGGTGATTTTTTCTATAAAGATTTAGTGTTTTTTGCTTTAGGTCTGCGGAATAAGATATCGGGTCTATTGTCATGCCGTCCTCTGCTGCAATGACCTGTGCCCCTGTCTGTTTCTGTATCTCTCTTGCTTCGTATATTGGGTTTGTATTTATCAGCTTGTTCCCAAAATGCGTTAGTATTGTCAGTTTTGGTTTTGCTTTGTTTATTATTTTGATTACATCATCGCTGCTCAGTGTTTTTGGTTTTTTTGTATCAAAAGGATATGTGTGGTTGAGTATCAAGATGTCTGATTTGCTGTACTGATCTATTAATTCTTTTTTATACGCGGTGTCAGAGGAGTAGCTCAGCACGAATTTAGGCGTAAAGAACTTGAATCCAACTGCCTCATCATGTTCAGTTGCTAGGGCCCTTATCTCTATGTTCTCAATCCCTATTTTCTTCCCCTCTTTTGCAGGAAGTATCTTCTCTACGCAGTTTCTGTGGAATTCTGTCAAAAATCCTGATTTTAGAAAGGACTCGCTCGCTACCAAGACCCCATGCTTGTCTATTCCATTCAGGGTCATTGCTGCTATTAAGGCATTTACATCATTGCAGTGCCCTAAATGAGGATGGCTCACAAATATTGCAGTATGGTCTCGAACATTTATGCCATGTCTTGCTGCCTGTGTCAGTGCTCCTGGCCCTGGATCTATATGGAACTGGCAGTCGTCTACCTGTATTATTATTCCTCCAGAGGCTCTTATCTGCTTGCTTGTTACAGCTATATCCCCTCCTGTGCCCAGAAATAGGATTTTTGCTTCCATAGGAATTTGGTAGGCACTTCTTGTTAATATGGATTTCTATACTGCAAAAGATACGAAATCTCAAATAACTGCAAGTTTTTGAGATTCTATAAATGTCCTTGCATTTATAGTAATCTTTTTAAACCCTACATAGCTAGATTGATCTGGGCAGGCTATACCGGGAGGTTAGCCGTCTCTTGTAACAGTAAATCGGCTTTATGACTGGGTTATGCAAAAGGTGAGGCATAACGCAGGCTTGTAGGTCTTGAGCTCTACGGTGAGATTCTGTCCTGCAGGATTGCAGCTGTAGGAAAGGCGTCAGGTCCGGAAGGAAGCAGCGCTAACTATTGGTGTCAATGCTTGTGGGGTAGCGGAATTGAGGAAAGTTCGGGATAAGCCTATGGGTTTGTATTGTGTCGATCCTTTTGTGCCTGCCCACTTTCTTTTCAGCAAAGCTTATTAACCAGTCGTTATTACTCAAGGCAGGGTGGTTTTAATGGAGCTGGACAAAGCATATTTTCGGCATAAAAGAAAAATTGTTAATATGGATCATGCTATTGTTACTGCGCGTATTTTAGATGGCCGGAAAGAGTATACAACTGAAATTCATACATTAGAAGAGCTGTTTTCAAAACCAGAAGTAAGAGATATTTTTCTTTATGAAGAGGGCGTTAAAGATGGTAATCCTGCGCATATTGCTCAGAGAGTGTTTGTTGTTGGTCAGATTGAGAGTGAATCAGATAGTGCTTTAGTTAGCGTGCTTCTTGATCCTGCGTTTAAAGATATGTATTCTGGTGCAGAACAAAATTATTCTGATTCTGTGAATGCAGCTAAGAGAAAAGACACAGAGCAGGAAGCTGAGGTGCCAAAGCCAAGAATCATAGAACATACACAAGTCAAAGGAAACACTTTGGAGATTAGTGTTAACAATCTTGCTAAAGAAGATGTTGTCCTGCTGCACAAAGGAGATACTATTGTCTACCGTGAAGGTATCTTGACTGTTGAAGACGCATCTGGAGAAGAGTCCTGCCACTGTTTTGGCGTTTATGCCTTGAAGAAAGATAAAGATTCCTTGGTTCTGGATTAATCAACCAGTATCGCCGGTTTTCCGGGCATTGCTTGTTTTGCCTTGCCTTCTTTTGATTTCTCTTCCAGAATTATCTCTAGTTTTGCTTTGAATTGCTCACTGATGTCTTTTTCTGCATCTTTCATATTTTTTATCTCTTCTTTTTGATTCAGGATTACTTTTGGGATTCTTGCAGGATTCTTTATCAGCTTTGGAACCATCTTGCTTATCTCTCCACCATATTTCTTTAGGTCTGTTGCCATCAAAATTTTCAATATATCTCCTACATTCCTTGTCTTTTCCATCTGTTTCTTTAATTCTTTGAAGAATTTATATTTCCATTCTGCTGCTGTTATGAATGTTATTTTCTTTAGCTCGCTTTTTCCTGTTAATTCCTGTACTTGCCGGATGTCTGACAGTATTTGGTGTATTGCTTCTTCTTTCTGCTCTGCTGTTTCATCTATCTTTTTGGCGTTAAATTTGGGCCATTTTGCTAGTGAGATAAAGTCTTTATTGCCTATCTTCTCCCACAATTCTTCTGTTACATGTGGGCAGAATGGGTGAAACAGTTTTAAGAAGGATTCTAGTGTATCTTTGCTGATTTCTTGCTCAAATGAATCAAATAATTCTCTTATCTTGATTACAGCCAGGTTGTATTTGAAGTTCTCAATGTCTTCTGTCACTCCTCTTATTGCTTTATGGAGTTTGCTTTCAACTTTTTTGCTGGACTTTCCTATTTTGACTGTCTCAAAATAATTCATCACTTTTTTCATGAATCTTGAGCTTCCCTCTACACCTGTTGCGCTCCACTCAAGGTCTTTGTCTGGAGAAGCTATTGATACTAAGAAGAATCGCGCAGTGTCTATTCCATATTTTTCTGATACTGTCTCTGGCAGAACAGTATTCCCTCTTGATTTGCTCATTACATGGCCATCTTCTCCATGCAGCATGCCTTGGTTGAATAGTCTCTTGAATGGCTCGTCAACTTTTACGAATTTCATGTCTCGTAATGCTTTTGTAAAGAATCTTGCATAGATCAAGTGCATGCATGCATGCTCTGCACCGCCGATATATTGGTCTACTGGCATCCAGTAGTCTGCATTTTTCTTCTTAAATGGCTCTTTATTATTTTTTGGATCAGTATATCTTAAGAAGTACCAGCTTGAGTCAAAAAAGGTATCCATAGTATCTGTCTCTCTTTTTGCCCCTGCTTTACACTTTGGGCATTTTGTGTTGACAAATTCTTTGCTTGTTGCCAAGGGATTTCCTATCCCAAATTTTACTTTTTCAGGAAGTTTTACAGGAAGCTCTTTCTCTGGCACAGGAACTATTCCGCATTTCTTACAGTACACTACCGGTATCGGCGTTCCCCAGTATCTTTGTCTTGATACTAGCCAGTCTTTAAGTTTGTAGTTTGTTGTTTTCTTGCCCCATTTCTTTTTTTCAAGCCAGTTTGCCATTAATGGAAGTGCTTTTTTGTTATCCATACCGGAAAATTCTCCTGAATCATATAAGATGCCATCTTCAACATACGCGTGTGTTGCTTTTTCAGGATCAATTGGTGATCCATCTTGTGAGATGACAAATTTTAGTGGAATACCATATTTCTTTGCAAACTCAAAGTCTCGTTGATCGTGTGCATCTGCCATAACAATGCCTGTTCCATACATTAAAGCAAAGTTAGCAACATATATTGGCACTTTCTCGCCATTGGCTGGGTTTATTGCATATTTCCCTAAGAATGCCCCTATCTTATCTTTTCCTTCTGGTGTGGTTCTCTCAATCTCTGTCTGTTTGCTGATTTCCTCAACAACTTTTTTTACCTCTGTCTCTTGTGACGTTCCTTTGCAAAGTTCCATCACCAATGGGCTTTCAGGTGCAATGACGATAAAAGTCACGCTAAAAATCGTGTCACATCTTGTTGTGTATGTTTCTAATATTTTATCACTATTTTCAATCTTAAAGAAAATGTTTACACCTTTGCTTTTCCCTATCCAGTTCTCCTGCATTATCTTTATTCTTTCTGGCCACCCCAGTTTGGGTATATTTTCAAGCAGTTCTTCTGCATATTCTGTTGTTTTTATGAACCACTGCTCTAGGAATTTTTTCTCTACTTCTGTTTTAGTGTGCCTCCAGCACTTACCGTCGTGAACCTGCTCATTCGCAAGCACTGTATTGCATTCTGGACACCAGTTAACAGGAGCCTCTTTTCTGTATACCAAGCCCTTTTCAAGAAATTTTAAGAAGAAATATTGGTTCCATTTATAGTAATCTGGCTGGCATGTTGAGACCATCCTATCCCAATCATAGCTTAATCCTAAAGATTTCTGCTGTTCTATAAAATGAGATATTGATTTTTCAGTAAATTCTTGAGGAGTCTTTTTTGCTTTTATTGCTGCATTCTCTGCAGGAAGCCCAAAGCTGTCATATCCCATAGGGTAAAGAACATTGAACCCATTCATTCTTTTGAATCTCGTGTATATATCTCCTATGACATAATTAAATGCATGGCCCATGTTAAGTCCAGAGCCAGATGGGTATGGAAACATCTCTAAGACATAATATTTTTTCTTTTTGGGATTTTCAGTTACACTGAAGATTTTTGCCTCTGCCCATTTCTTCTGCCATTTCTTGCTTATTTTATTGAAATCAAAATTTTCCATCATTCAGGAGAATATTAAGTTGTTTTAAAAACCTTTTGCTATCTCAAGAATAATTTATTATTCTTGAGGCGCTCAGAAATACATTCTCTGTTTCTATAGAACAGATATGTTTCAGACGGGGCAAAGTTTTTATAACAGTTGTTTTTTATTTTGTCTAAAATGCGTGTTTTAGCTTTATATCTTAAAGAAGAGGTTGAGAAAAGGATTAACGGCAAAAAAAGGACAGTATACTGCATGCCGGGCACTGATAGGGCTGTCTGCAGGGCTCTTGAGAGAAAGGGCCATAAAGTCACAAAGCTTGCTTATGATCCTGAGAAATCCCTTAAATTAGATATGAAATATGATGTCATCTTTAATATGTGTGATGGTCTTGAAGATGATGCTGATTTTGTTGAGTTCCAAGTCTTGAAAGATATAGAAAAAACAGGAATTCCTTATACAGGAAATTCTCTTAAGACTATTAAACTGTGCAATGACAAGAGAAATATTAAGAAAACATTGGTTAAGAATAAAATTCCTACTGCGAATTTTCAGGTTTTCAAGTCACCTGATGAAAAACTGCGTTCTGACATGAAATTCCCCCTGATTGTAAAGCCGGTCTGCTCAGATGCTGCTGTTGGCATCTATGCGGATTCTGTTGTAAAGAGTGAAAAAAATCTTAAGAAAAAAATAGACCGCGTGCTTGTCAAGCATGACCAGCCTGCTGCTCTTGTTGAGGAATATATTGACGGCAGGGACTTGATTATTCCTGTCATAGGCAGGGAAAAAATCACTGTTCTTGATCCTACTGAGCTGAAATACCTGCGTTCTTTCAAGCAAAGGCCAAAGATTCTCTCTTATGCTGCTAAATGGTACAAGGACAAGCCTATCTATAAGGACAGCATTACTTTAATTAAAAACATTGACAAGAGATTCTCTAAAGAACTTTTGAAAAAAGTAAAGTCTGCTGCTGCTATAACTTACAAGGCTGTTGGTTGCTCTGGTTATGCCACTGTTGATGCAAGAGTAGACCAGGATGGCAATGTTTTTGTGATTGAGATTAATCCTAATTGCTGGATTGGCCCAAAGTCAGATACTGCCTTGACCCTGAAAAAGAATTATGATGTTGATTATCCTGGTATGATCGATAAAATAGTAAAAATAGCAGTAGAAAGATAAAAAAAATTAAGATTTCTTGAATTTTGCAGATATGTCTATCAAATCTACATGGCCCAGCATCATTGCTTTGCAGCAGTATCTTTCAAGGCCTAGGTCTTCCATCACGTCTTTCCTGTTTTCTCCTTTCTCTACCCTTGTCTTGAATTCTTCCCACAAATGTGCTATTGGTTTCCCGCAGCTCCAGCATCTTATTGGTATTATCATTTTTTTTCTTTCCTCATCGATACGACTTCTGTCGCTTTGAACGCGCCTTTCCATGGCAGTTTGGCTTGTGTGTTTCTTTTCTTCTTATGTCTGCAATCAGTAGTGTTCTGTCATACTCTAAAAAGTCTTTTTGCAGATTATTGTCTAGTGCAACAAGTGCTCTTGCTATTGCCAGTCTTGCTGCATCTGCCTGGCTTGCTACTCCGCCTCCTTTTACGGCAACATCAATGTTTACATTGCTTGCGCTGTCGCCGGCTATCTTCAGCGGCTCTTTTATTCTCATCTGATATATTTTTGGTGTGATTGTATCCAGCAGCTTGGAGTTTATTCTTACCACTCCTGCTCCTGGTTTTAGCGTGGCTCTTGCTACTGCGCTTTTTCTCCTTCCCGATACGTGTATGACTTTCATATTTTCTTGCAAACCTCTTCTACTGTTACTCTTTTAAGTAATTTTAATTTTCCTGCATCTGCCCCCTGGACTGTCTCTAGTTTTTTGTCTTTGAATTTTTCAGGAACTCCTAGGTAGCACATTATTCTCTTGTATGCTTCTGCCCCTTTTGTTCTTTTGTATGGCAGCATGCCTCTTATTGTTCTTCTTACAAATCTGTCTGGTAATCTTGATATGAAAGGGCCCTTTTGCGGCTGTCCTATCTTATTTCTTCTGTGGTAGTATCTTCCTATTACATCCTCTTTGTTTCCTGACATTACTGCTTTTTCACAGTTCATTATCTTGATAGTGTCTCCTAGCAAGGCTCTCTTGGCTGAAAAAGCTCCTACTCTTCCCACGATTGCATTTGCTGCATCTATGTATATTTCTGCCATTTTATCCTAGGATCCTCACGTTCTTGCCTTTTGGGTTTGTTTTTAGTAGTTCTTGTATTGTGATGCATTTTCCTTTTGCATCTGTGATTATTTTCTTTGCTGAGTCTGAAAAGCTGAATGCTGCCACTGTGATGCTCTGGTTTAAGGCTCCTGAGCCAAGTACTTTTCCAGGCACAACGACTGTTTCATCATTTTTTGCATACCTTTTTATTTTTGATACATTTACTATTCTTCTCTGTCTCGTTGATCTGGACAGGTCACTTGCTATTCTTTTCCAGATGCCGGCCTTCTGGCTAGTTGATTCTTTTCTCAACTCTTGTATGAGTTGTTTCAGGTTTTCGTTTGTTGGTCCGGTTCGTTTCATTGTTTTGATGCGGGGGACGAGGTTCGAACTCGCGCAGGCACTAAGCCACTAGGCTTTTGCACAGCGTTTTTTGCTGACCTCAACCTAGTCCGTTTGGCCACTCCGGCACCCCCGCGTGAGCGAAGCGAACGCGGACCAGCAAAACTGGTTTTGCGCTGCCCGCACGAACACAGTGAGTATGCGGGTGACGGCTTTCTGAACTTCTGTTCAGATTTGTCGGCACCCCCGCTTACGGAAGTGCTTTACCTGAGTTTTGTATCAAACTCTGCTAGTGTTTCATCGAATTGCATTGCTGCGTTTGAAACCATTTCTGCTGGAGTTAACTGTCCCCAAGGTTCTATGAAAAATATGAAGTTTTTATC
>CAZXEZ010000026.1:0-11798 GCA_964640255.1 uncultured Methanosarcinales archaeon
GCCTTGCTTTTTCCTCATCTTTCTTGTCTATCTTTCTCTTTAGGTAAGAGGCCTTGTTTTTTTTGATATCATCACCCAATCTCTTGTATTTAAGAGCCTGGTCACGATCTTTCTTTAATTCCTTCAGGTATGTCTCCCTTTCTTTAAGGATGATTCCAGCCTCATTAAGCTTTTCCTCAACTTTCTGGAGCTCATTAAGGGCTTTTTTCTTTTTCTCCTCATAGATAGAGATGCCTGCAATCTCCTCAACAATCTGCCTTCTTTCGATAGGGCTCATCTCAACAAGCTTCACAATATCACCCTGCAGAATTATATTGTAACCATCTGGATATATCTTTGCCAAGGCAAGCATGTCAACAATCTCCTGCCGTGTCTTATTTTTATTATTGATCTTGTACCTGCTGACGCCATCCGGCCTAACAATACGAGAGACCTTGACAGAATCTTCCTCAACAGGAAAAATACGCGCTTTGTTGTCAAACACAATACTGACCTCTGCAGTATTAGCAGGCTTTTTGGCTTTACCGCCATTGTAAATCAGGTTAGCGGATTTCTCTGCTCTCAAGGATTTGGAAGAAGACTTGCCTAAAACAAAACACAATGCATCCAGGATATTAGATTTGCCAGAGCCATTCGGTCCCAGGACTACATTAAAGCCTGGCTCAAACAAAAGCTCTGTCCTCTTTCCAAAGGACTTAAACCCGTCTAAAACCAGCTTATTTATCTTTGTAATATTATTATTCTTCTCAGTAGCTGCTGCTTCTGTCATCTAAAATTTGCTAGAATATAGAGATATATAAAGGCTTCGCTTGTCGATTATATAAAAATAAAAAAAAGAAATTAGTTCCATGAACGCCTTGGCCAGGTAGGAGTATTTGCCTGCGGGTTAACCCAATAATGGTTCTTGTATCCCATGCTCGTACATTCATAAGCGCACTGGTTCTGGGTCCTAGGTCCTAGGAAATTAACCTCTTTGCCATAGATTCCAGAGCCAGGATCTCTTGGCTGAGAAACAATATACTCGCCATCATGACAGTAGCAATTCCTGTAACCATTGCCGTTCTCATACACATTACCCCAGACAAAAGCAGTGCTGCTGGAATTCATCATTGTAACAAGACCAAGAACACTGATTACAGCAATAAAAAGCAGGGCAAGAATCACGAGTTTTTGCTCTTCCATAATATCACCTCTAGAAACACCAAATAAACACAGGTATATAAACCTTTTCAGAACTCGCCTAATTTCTTCTGGTTCTTAACACCAGCAACACGCTTATAAGAAGACCAGGTCTTCCTGAAAATATCAGGAAAATCCTTGTAGTACTTTTTCAAGAATTCTTTTGTGCGTTCATCAGAAGGGTATCCAGAACCAAAGTCAATACCAATCTTTTTCTTGAGTTTTTCAATCTCCCTGTCTCTTGTGACTTTAGCAAGAATAGACGCAGCAGAGACAACAGGAAAATTAACATCTGCCTTGTGCTCTGCAACAATCACTACTTTCTTGTTGTCTATTTTCTTCTTTACATAAGCCTTGTATGCTTTGATATTTGGACTGGGACAGTCAAGAACTGCCTTATCTGGCTTCAAAGCATTGATGATTTTAGCAGAAATATCTGCCTCAAGCCAATTAAGATTAGAATCTTTTGAGAGCAGAACCTTATCTATATCTGCAGGAGGAATGATGATTATCTTATAATCCTTAACCATTCCTTTTATCTGGTCAAACAAGATTTCTCTGGTTCGTGGAGTTAATAGTTTAGAATCTTTTGCTCCAATAGACTTTAGTTTAGCTTCGTCTTCTTCTTTAATCAATACACCGCACATCACTAGGGGACCGATTACTGGGCCTCTCGGCAAACAAAGGCAAAACAAAATTCAGCTTTGTTTTCTGCCGGCCTCTTCGACCCCTGCGAGTAATACCATAAACAGGAAATAAGTAAAGAGTGTTTTTAAATATTACTATTAAAAAAAACAAAAAGTAAGAAAGAGTTCGGTTAATGAAAGAGTGTTTGGGTTGTTGGGTTGATTGTTGATCTAAAGAATTAAATAAACAATAAAATGTAATCAATTAATCCCCACACCTTATTATTTTTATTAAATCTTCTATCGAACTAACAGAATCATATATTTCTCTAGCTTTTTCTTCTTCTAAGCAACCTCCAAACTCTGCAGGATATGTCATTTTTAAAGAATTATCTTCTAAAACTACTTGATATCTTATTTCTTTTGAACTAGGATTCACCCATCTTTGTAATTTTAAAACACATCCATCTGTCAATTCCTTTTCATCAAAAGTTCCATCTCTATTATTAAAACTTTTATCTATTGACATTTTATTCACCTTATAATCAATAGGAAATTAAACTTTATAAAGCTTCACTCTAAACATATCCCAACAACCCACAGTAATTAAGACTATTCTCAAATCACAAAATATAAATACCAGCAATAAAAAGAACCTATTATGGCAAAAGAAATACCAAACCAAGAAATAATACAATTCATAGGTGTTCATGAACTAGAGCCAATGGAGCAAGAGGCAGTCCAGAGACTGACAACAGAGAGCTATGCAAAAATCAAGAGAGACCTGAAGAATATAACAAGCCTGAAAGTCCATGTAAAAGTGTATAAGAAAGAGGGAGAGCAAAAGAAATTCTCACTCCATGTGCAGGCAATATTTCCTGGCGGAACAATAGAGAGCAACAGGGCGCATGACTTTGAGCTAGCAAGAGCAATACACAAGGCATTCAATGACATAAAAGAAAGAGTAAATCACAAGTTTCATTCTGATACTGCTAGAGATAAGGCTTATGAGTAAATAACTTGTTCATGCATTAAATCTATTATTCTTCTCAGAAGAACGTCACTTAGATAAAGATGACACACGCCATAATCAGAAGTATTATTCTTATCATCATATACTTTAAATTTAGTTTTGGGAAGATTTAACTGTTGCGACCAATATTTTACACTCTCTGCTGGTTTTTTTGTGTGAATGATGTTAAATGCGGCATCTGGAATATCTGCAATATGCAATAATTCTTTTTCTTCTAACTTCTCTAAAACTATTTGAATTAATTGAGGATTTGTGTTAGTTAATGTAAATCGTCTATAATTAGATTTTCCCAAAGAATTCGCGCCTTCCCCTTTTAAGAATCCCAACACCCATAAAAAACAAGGATCGCACGCAATCTCTTGGGGAAAGATGCGCTTAACGCGCCTTTTGATTGGGCCTTTTGTATTATAATAGACTAGAATTTGATGTTTATTCAGTATCTTTGATACTAATTCGTATTCGGCATTTGAGTGCCATTTAGGGTAAGTCTTCTTTCCTTTGATTAATTCTTCAATCTTGATAATCATTTTAATTCCTCCAGGAATCTCATCTGGCGCGAGACTTCCTTGTTTTATTGGAAGTCTCGCTTTTCGGGAAAAGGGAACGCCTGAGCAGAACTGCATAATTGATTTTTGTGGCGCAGACCAAAAATCATTATTTAGCAGTTCTGCATGTTCTCTTTTCAAAAATATTCTAAGAAATACTGATTTATATATCTTACAAGAACTTGTCCAGTGTTTTTCTGGCTAGTGTTTATCGACAATAGAAATCCGAAAACCTTCCGGAAATGACCAGTGGCTTATAATAAGTACGAAAAACCGAAAGATGCTATAAGTAAGATAGAATGAAATTAAAAAAAAAGCGGATAGCGGGGGATGGAGTTCCAGATGGACACTCATTCGTGATCCATTTTTGAACCATCGACTTCCTCTGAGTTTTTGGCTCATCTGAGGGTTATGAGCCCTCCGGGCACTCCTGATTGGGCGATCTAAAGAGGTTACCTTCAAACCGCTGCCCCATTGCGGTTTATTAAGCACGGACTTAATAAATCCCCGCTATAAAAACCCCGCTATGTGACTGTAAAATTACACTCTATTTATAAAGGTTTTTGATTTTAGCAATCCGAAACATTTAAATAAGTACCTCAACTGGAAAAATAAAGGGTTGTGAGGAGATTTTTGCGCCGCGGTGGCACAACCTGGTACTGCGCTGACATAAAGAACAACAGGTCTTTATGGTGTAAGATTGCTAATCCAGTTTCCTTCGGGATTTATGGGTTCAAATCCCATCCGCGGCGTATTTTTAAAAAGCAAGGTTTTTATACTCAAATATAATAAATACTCAAAAAAGAGGTAATTAGATGGTCAAAATAAAAAAAATAATGAAACCAGCAGTAACTGTTCCTCCAACTGCAACAAAAAAAGAACTACTAGCAACAGCAAAAAAATATCCTGCAGCAGACATATTCGTAGTAGTAGGCAAAAACAACAAATTCCTCGGAGACATACATGAAAACGACCTATTCTATATGCTCATACCCAACGAACTATTTGAAGATGTGGGGGTACAGCTTGCTTTTGATCTTGAAAAAAAATTCTTTGCAAAAACAGCACGAGGAATAATGCGCAAGCATGACATCAAATGCCATGAAAATGATGATGCCATGGATGTGGCGCTAAAATTTGTAAGAGCAGAAGTCAATGAAATGCCAGTACTAAACAAAAAAGGCCAAGTCGTCGGAGTGATTGACGAGGGCAAACTATTGAGACACATACAACTAAAATGATAGGAAACATACTATTAATACTGTTATTAATTCTAGTTTTTGCCAAGCTACTTGGAGCAATATTTGAGAGAATCGGGCTAGACAGCACATTAGGCGAGTTATTAACAGGAATCATACTAGGACCGTCCCTCCTGAACATAGTCCATGCAGATAGCATAGAGGCATTTGCAGTAATAGGCTCTGTGCTCATCTTGTTTGTTGCAGGAATGAAACAGCGAGACATAGAAAAAATATACCAAGACAAACCAGCACTAAAAATCGGCCTTACACTGCTTATTGTAACAGGAATAATCATGACTGCGTTTTTCTACTTCATACCTGCCTTTTTTGGAATCAAATTCACAATATTCCAAGCCCTTATCCTTGGACTTGCATTTGCAGTAGTAGACATCGGCGTACCTGCAAAAGTACTAATCTCAAAAGGACTAATAAACCTGCCAGTAGGCAGAATAACAATCAGGTCATCAATAGTCAATATACTTATAGGCCTGCTATTATTCACAGTAGCAACAGTATTCATAAACCCAAACTTACATGACATCTTATTCAAAGCAGGCGGGATAATATTATTCCTAGCAATAACAATTGGCATAGTATATTTCTTAACAAAAATATCCAAATTTGTCATGCGGCTTCACATAGAAGAAGCAGAATTCTCACTGGCACTGATAATGATCCTTGCACTGGCATACATCACAGAGGTAATAGGGTTCTCAAGTGTAGTGGGCGCGTTCCTTGCAGGAGTATTGATAGCAAAAATGCCGTTTGCAGAGACAAGAAGCTTTGAAGACAAAATCAAATCAATAAGCTTCGGATTGTTCATACCACTATTCTTTGTATGGTTTGGCCTAGAAATACACTTATCAGAGATATGGAAACACATAATCCTTGCAGTATTGATATTCCTTGCATATGCTTCAATCAGGTTCATCATAACATATGCTTACATGAAAAAATACAAACTAAAAATGCCTGCATTAATAAGCTCTTCAATGCTATCAGTAGATGTTGAGAGCCTGGTCATCATAATGGTAGCACTGCAGCTAGGAATCTTCTTAACAGACATTCCGCTAACACTATTTGCGCCGTCTGTATTCTTCAGCACATTTTTTATTGTTTTACTGGTCGCAATATTCTCTAAGCTAGAAAAATCAGTAAAAGTGAAGAAAAAAGTGAAATTTATGGAGTAAACCTTAAATACTCCAGATAAATCTATCATAGCCATGAAAAAAGAGATATTGGTGATAAGCCTTGGAGGCTCAATAATAATTCCAGAAAAGATAGACATAGGCTTTTTGAAAGAATTCAGAAAACTAACACTACAATATATAGACAAGTACCAATTCATAATATCAACAGGGGGAGGCTACATAGCAAGAGAGTATGCAACAGCAGCAGAACAGATAACAAAAGTAGAGAAAGATGACAAGGACTGGCTGGGAATACACTGCACAAGACTAAATGCACACTTAATAAGAATAATATTCAGCGAGCATGCTTATACAAAAGTCATAAAAGACCCTACTAAAAAAATCAAGACCACAAAACCTGTGGTTGTTGCGGCAGGGTATAAGCCAGGGAGCAGCAGTGACTATGATGCTGTATTATTAGCAAAGCTGTTCAAGACAAATAAAATACTGAATCTTACAAACATAGATTATGTATATAATAAAGATCCATCAACACACACATTTGCAAAGCCATTAAAAGAGGTAAGCTGGAAGGATTACAGGAAAATAATACCTCCAGAATTTAAGTATGGCATGCACACGCCATTTGATCCTGTGGCAAGCAAATTAGCAGAAAAACTCAAAATGCAGGTGGCAATAATAAACGGCCAAAAACTAAGGCAAATCAAAAATTATTTAGATAAGAAAGAATTTATTGGAAGCGTGATAAAATGAATAACAAAATCGTACCAGATACATCAGTAATAATAGAGGGTGCATTAAGAAATCAAATAGAGAAAGGCAAATTAAAAGGAAAAGAGATACTTCTTCATGAAGCAGTATTTGCAGAACTAGAGCACCAGGCAAACCAAGGCAGGTCAACAGGCCTGATAGGGCTGGATGAACTAAAGAAAATACAGGAATCGGCAGAAAAAACAAAGGTAAAACTAAGAATCTGCGGCAAGAGACCTACTGGTTCTGAAATAAGATACGCAGGAACAGGAGAGATAGATGCCTTAATAAGACAGCTGGCCTGGGATGAAGACGCAACACTAATGACATCTGATAAAGTACAGGCAAAAGTAGGAGAAGCAAAAGGGATGTCTGTGATGTTTGTGCCAATGGAGCTAGGTCCTGTTAAAAAAATAAAATTAGAATCATACTTTGACCCAACAACAATGTCTGTGCACTTAAGAGAAAACGTGTTCCCAATGGCAAAAAAAGGGGTTCCTGGGCAATGGGAATTTGTCCAACTGGCAAAGACTAAACTAACTGCAGTGAAAATAAAAGACATAAGCCAGGAAATAATAGAGGACGCAAGATCAAGAGCAGATGGATTCCTTGAAATTGAAAGAGAGGGAAGCACAATAATCCAGCTAGGACCTTATAGGATTGTCATAACAAGACCTCCATTCTCAGACGGCTGGGAGATAACAGCAGTAAAGCCAATCAAAAGACTGACATTAGCTGATTACAAGCTGAGCGAGAAGATGCAGAAAAGAATTGCAGAGCAAGCAGAAGGAATATTAATCGCAGGAGCACCAGGACAGGGCAAGACAACATTTGCACAAGCCTTGTCAGAGTATTTTGCAGACCAACATAAAATTGTCAAGACAGTCGAGGCACCAAGAGACTTAGTGCTGCCTGACACAATCACGCAATTAGCAATAAGCAGAGGAACACCAGAAGAGGTGCATGATGTCCTTTTGTTATCCAGGCCAGACTACACTATATTTGATGAGATGAGAAACACACCAGACTTTCTTCTTTATTCTGACTTAAGACTAGCAGGAGTGGGGATGGTTGGAGTGATACACGGAACAAACCCACTAGATGCAATACAGAGATTTATCGGAAAACTAGAGTTAGGAGTTATACCTCACGTCATTGATACGTTAGTGTTTATCAAAGATGGACAAATCAATAAAGTTCTTGCAATAGAGATGCTGGTAAAAGTGCCTTCTGGAATGACAGAAGCTGACCTGGCCAGGCCGGTCATTGTCATCTCTGACTTTGAGACAAACCAACCGATAGCAGAAATCTATTCATATGGAGAAGAGACAGTGGTAGTTCCTGTGACAGAGACATCTGAAAAAATGACAGGAGCAAAGAGACTGGCTGCAGATGCAATAGAGAAAGCAATGCAGAAGTTCACAGACCAGATTAAAGTAGAGATGCCATCTGAACACAAGGCAATAGTCTATGTTCCAAAGCAATACATTGCAGGAATAATAGGAAAAGAAGGCAAGAACGTAACACAGCTGGAAGAAAAATTAGGGATTGGTTTGGATATCCGTGAGCTAGGGGCAGAAGAGGCAGCAGCAGCTGCAAAACCAGAGGGGAAAGAGATGCACCATGACCTAAACATTGCCAGCAAATACATAGAGATCTACCTTGGAGAGAAAATGAAAGGCAAAGACATTGACATCTATGTAGCAAATGAGTATCTGGCCAATTTTAACATCGGCAAGAAAGGAATAATAAGGATCAAGAAAAGCAATCCTCTAGGAAAGGCAATAATGAATGCCCAGAAATACGGAGAGAGAATAAGGATATTCACTGCCTAGAACCATATTGTATCTTGGCAACAGCGTATTCTTTATCCTGCTCAGGAATATGCGGCTCACGCCAAATATAATTACAGACTCTTCCCTGCAGTTCAGGAGTCACTCTTTCATCAGTAATGCCGCAAGACCGTAATGCCTGCTCCACAATCCTGCAGACCGCCTCATGTTTTGCAAAATCCTCCCGCATAATCTGAAGAAGTTTCCCCCCTCGTTTCCTGTTTATGATCTGCGCTGTCGGCCTTCTCTCTGACATACTCACCAAATCCTTTTTTTAACTATGCACGCATTAAGCATATAAAAGCTTTGTGACACAGAAAAGTATATATACTATAAGCTATGAATCCAGAGTATGTTTGACATAAATTTAGTCAGGGAAAAGCCAAAACTGGTTAAGAAAAATCTCAAAGACAGATATGATAAAGAGATGATCCCAGTAGTTGATGATTTATTAAAGAAAGATGCAGAGTGGAAGAAACTAAAGCAGGAAAGCGATACTTTACGAGCTAAAAGAAATCAACTCTCTAAGAAAATAAATGAGCTAAAGAAACAAGGCAAAAAAGCAGACAAAGAGATAAGAACAGCTGTAGAGATACCTGACAAAATAAAAGAGATAGAAGAAGTGATGAAGAACCTTAAATGGGGAATAAGGAAATATTTATTGAACCTTCCAAACATGCTTGATTCATCAGTACCCATAGGGGTGGATGAGAAAGACAATAAAGTGCTGAAAAAAGCAGGCAAGCCAAAGAAATTTACTTTTGAGATAAAAAGTCATGGAGAACTAGCAGAATCTCTTGGGTTGGCTGATTTTAAACGATCAGCAAAAGTCTCTGGAGCAGGATTTTATTACATCAAAAATGAACTAGCGATACTTAATCAAGCATTGATTAGATATGCAATTGATTTCCTGATGAAAAAAGGATTTACTTATGTTGAGCCTCCATTGATGTTAAGGAGGACAGCATATGAAGGAGTTGTTGAGCTGGATGACTTTGAGAATGTGATGTACAAAGCAGAAAAAGAGGATCTTTATTTTATTGCAACAAGCGAGCACAGCCTGATAGCACAATTCATGGATGAAAACATCCCAATTGAACAATTACCGCTTAAATTAGCAGGATACAGCATGTGTTTTCGTAAGGAGATAGGCAGTCATGGGGTAGACACAAAAGGATTATTCAGGACACATCAGTTTAACAAAATAGAGCAGATAGTGATATGCAAACCAAAAGAAGACATGCTTTACTTTAATGAGATTCTAAAGAACTCTGCAGAATTAATGAAAGGACTTGGCCTGCCGTATAGATTATTAGAGATGTGCTCTGGAGACCTAGGCAATCTAAAATCAAAACAAGTAGATGTTGAAGTGTGGATACCAAAACAGGGCAAGTATCAAGAAGTCGGAAGCTGCAGCAACTGCACAGACTACCAGGCAAGAAGACTGAACATGAAAGCAATTGATAAAAAGATGATTAAAACAAATGTCCATACTTTAAATAATACAGCAATAGCAACATCAAGAATAATGGTGGCTATCCTGGAGAACTTCCAGAACAAGGACGGCTCTGTAGACATACCTAAAGTTCTGCATCCTTACACAGGATTTAAGAAGATAACTGCTGTTAAAAAGACCAACAAATGATTTCTGCACCACAATAAAGCTTAAATAAGTTACTAGATAAATTGGAGAGTATGAATCTATTTGATGGTATATTGGGGGATGAAGAAAGCCTGTTTAAAAATGAAGATGCCTTAGATACTGAGTTTGTCCCAAAGATACTTCCATTTCGAGAAGGGCAGCAGAGAGAGATAATTTTGAGTATCAAGCCACTCATGCAGAACAGGAACGGCAAGAACCTGTTTATTTGCGGCGCTCCGGGAATAGGAAAAACAGCAGCAACAAAATGGATTTTTCGTGATTTAGAATATAACACAGATGAAGTTGTACCAATTTATATCAACTGTTGGCAGAAAAATACAACCTACAAAATCATAGTGGAGATGTGCCATCAACTAGGGTATAAATTTACTCAGAACAAGAACACAGAAGATCTGTTTAAGGTTGTGCAGAACATGGCAAACAGAAAGCCAATAGTTTTTGCATTTGATGAGATTGATAAGGTTGAGGATTTTGACTTTCTGTATTCAATATTAAATGATATTTACAAGAAAAGCATATTCCTGATAACAAATTACAAAGAGTGGCTGGATAAATTAGAAGACAGGATTAAGTCTCGCTTATTGCCAGAGATAATTGAATTCAAATCATATGATGAAAAAGAAACATCTGAAATCCTGAAACAGAGAACAATGTATGCATTTATTCCAGGAGTCTTAGAGGATGCTGCGTTTAGTCTTATATCAAAGACCTCTACTGAGAGAGGAGACATCAGAGCAGGACTTTATTTACTTAGAGAAGCAGGAAGAGTCGCAGAGAGCCTAAGCTCTAAAAAAATATCAGAAGAGCACGCACAGAAAGCGATAGCTAAACTAGAGGATTTTAAGATCAAGAAATCAACTGATCTGGATGAAGACACAAGATTAGTTCTTTCTGTTGTCAAAGAGAACTCTGACAAGAAAATAGGAGATTTATTTGAAGTGTATAAGAAGAAAGGAGGCTTAGGAGCATATAAGACATTTCAGAGACGGATAGAGAAATTAAGTAAAGCACAATTCATTATCGCAAATAAAGTTACTGGGAAGGAAGGGAATACTACAATACTTAGTTATGCAAAGAAGTTGACTGAATTCTAGGCTTTTTTAGCTATTTTCCATAGAACTTCAAAGTGGTTCTTGTAAGTCTGTGCTATTAATTTATTTTTTATGATGATAACTAATGGCTTCTGCTTAATTAAATGTATTGCGATGTAATTTCCAAATATATTTGTTGTTGCTTCACTGTCAATATCTAAGAACTTGTATTCAAACTTCTTAAAAGCAAAAGGCTCTGTTTTTTTTAATTTTGTATTTCCTATTATTCTTACTTTTATGCCAGATTTCATTATTTGTTTTGCCACTCTTGGCATTTCATACAAAGCATAGAATGCTCTTCCTGTTGCTCCAAATGCACAATACTCTTTTTCTTTTAATGCTAAATTAAGCATGGCTCTCAAACCCTCTTTTCCCTCGTAAACATTGATTTCCTGAGGGATTTCTTTGATTTTTTCAATCTTCTTTAGTTCTGGAATCAAATCATGGATAAAAGCAGACTTTTCTTTAACAGGATTAAGCAGATTTTCAGGATCTGCTGGTGCAAAGAACTTCTTATTTGCTTTGACAATGTAATTAACCAGGCCTTTTTTCTTTAGAACCCGCAAGGCACCGGTAACGGAAGCCGTTGATACATCCAGCGCAGCTGCTATGTCTTTACTGTGGGCCTGGTTAGTCTGGTCGGCCAGATTGAATATTGCCTCTAAGTAATCTTCCAGAGAATCGCTT
>CAZXEZ010000027.1:0-11777 GCA_964640255.1 uncultured Methanosarcinales archaeon
GTGTAGATTTTTATCCCCATTGTCTGTGCTAGTTTTGCAGATTCTGTCGCTGCTGCCTCTGCCTGTGTCTTTCCGTCACTGATCAGGATGATATTTTTCCCCCCTGCCATTTCTTCTAGTATCTGTATTGCTTTCAATAGGCCAGAGCTCACCAGAGTTCCTCCTCCGTGTGACAGCCTTCCTATCTTGTCTTCAAGCCCTTGTTTTTCATAAACATATGATTGTTCTGATACAAGGTATGCTTTTGTGTTGAATGCAACAACAGCTAGCCTGGTGTTCATAGAGAGATCGCGGTACGCTCCCAGCGCAAGTGCTTTTTCCATGTCCACTGTTGTTGAGTCTCCAAATGCCGCACTGGTGCTGCCGCTGATGTCTATAACAATGACTATGCTTGTCTCTCCCTCTTTCTTGCCTGGTGCTGCGATATAGACTGGCAGTATTGTCTCAAATAATGAGTTTTTGTAGTCTCCTCTGTCAAATGAGTTGTCTCCTCCGATCACCACCATTCCATTGCCGTCTGCCACAAAGTCGTTCAGGACATCTGTCTCTGCTTTTAGCGTCTCTGCATTGATGTTGTTGATTGCAATTGAGTAATAATCATTTAATGGCGGTATGCTGTTTCCGCTCTCCACCACATATATTTGGTCTAGCAGTGTCTTCATTGGGGATGGGTTTTCTGTGTAAAAGAATATTTTTGGTCTCTGCACAACTTTCACAGTCTTGTGAAAGACATTATTTTGAGGGAAATAATCATTTGATTGTATCTCTGCAGTTATCTTGTGGTATCCTGGTGTCAGTAATTTTGTGAATTGCAGTATTGATTCATCTGTTGTCTTGTCAATCACGACTTCATTGTCAAATGTCACTTTTACTGGAAGTTTCTTGACCGTCCCTACTGTATTTATTATTATGCTGAACTTGTTTTCAACACCTTCCTGGCTCTTTGAAGGGCCTATTACAACAACTCCTGCATCATCGTGTATTGGCTCTATGTCGATTGCATTTATTGTTGAGTTTAGTTTTGATGCAAACAAGGCAACATCTCCCAGGCTTGCCCCTGAGTTTGAGTTTCCGTCTGATATCAATAAGATGCTGTCGTGCGGCTCAAGATTGTTCAGCACTGCATCTCCTATTGCAGAGTGCTCCTCTTCCCCTATTGTCTTCACCTCTACTGTCAGCTTTTTCTCAAGCTGCTTTGCCAGTTCATTTGCATTGCTCTCAAACAATTTCATTGATGTGGAGTTGTCGACAAGTATCTTGACATAAGTGTCTCCCTCTATCATCTTGCTTGTCTGGTGATATGGCGAAGCAAGCGCAAGCAGCAGCAATATGATTATTGCTGCTCTTGTGAAGAATAACACCTTTTGCAGGAATTTTTTCTGTCTCACAACGTCTGGATCTTCTTTTACTTTCACGAATCTTTTCTTAAGCACAAAATAAACTACTATGATAATGGGTATGAATAACAGGATTACCCAGGGCTGTTCAAAATATCTGTATGCAAGTTCCAGCGCTGTTCTCACAAATGTCATACATCCCCTCTCATTTTGATATACATTAGTTCAAGCAGTATTATGAGTCCTGATGCAAGTATCAGCAATGGCTCGAACTCAAGTTTTCTTGTCTCTTTCACAGGCTTTAGCTCAAACTCTGTTGATTTTGCCCCTAAGATTGCCTCTGAATTTACCTCTGACTCTTTATCATCAAGAAGGTTTGCTGCAATTTTCCTGTCCTCCAGCTCATAGATGCCTGTGTTTTCCAGCATTATTGTTGCCTGTTTTATTGTCTTGATTGGTGTCTTTATTTTTTGCTCTCTTTCAAGTATTAGCGTGTCTTTTGTGAAATAATTCAGGTTTTTCAGGTCTAGCTGTCCTGTCAGGTATCTCAGCATCTCTGTCCAGAAGATTGGGTAGCTTGGAGAGTACTTGAAGTCAGCAGTGCTCTCTGGTATTCCGTAATACACTATTTTTCCGCCCCCTGCTTTTCCTAGTGATATTATTGTGTCATTTCCTAGGGATACTATTGTTGTGAAGCCGCTCTCCTGTCCTGTTGTTGAGAAGTGTCCTGTCATGCTCCCAAAGTCTATGTTTTTTGTGAATTTGTTTAGCTGTTCAATAGAGGCAAAGCCTCCGTTCCCCCTGCCGGTTATCTTTATTGGAAGCAGTTTTTTGTAATTGATTTGGCCAGAATCATCCTGTATGTGAATAACAAGGCTTGCCCCGTTCTCAACTGCGTGATATAAGGCATCAAATGTTCCTGGCAGGACTTCATTCATGTCAAGATTGTGCAGTATGTAGACATCATAGCCCTCTACTGGCACGACTGGCGGTTTTGTCACAGTGACTTTAACATCTCCTGATGCCTCTAGTGCATTTTTCAGGAAGACAGATGCATTGTTCGTGACTAGCGCCGCTTTTGTCTGTTCTGTCTCTGGCGTGCTTAGGTATGCCAGGTTGTCTGTCTTGAAATCATCTTCTGCTATCAAGAGCATCTGTGTTATTCCATTTGGTGTCTTGAAAGTGAATGTCTCAGAGCTTTTTGCCCCTAAGCTTAATTCTTTCTGGACATCCCCTACTTTTAGTGTTGCTGTTCTTGCCGTTTCATCAAAGTTTTTCACATACACTGTTGCTGTCTCTCTGTCTGCTTCAATATCTATTATTCCTATGTTTGATGCTTTTTTCTCAGCAACATTGACAAAGTTAACAACAAGCCCTTTTGATTCTAGTATTGCTTTTGCAATGTTAGGGTCTTGCCCTCCTGTATTTATGAAATCACTTAATACAATTACAGCACCTTCGTTTCCCAGGGCTTCTCCTGCAAGTATTATTGAATCCCCTATTCTGGAGGTTGACTCTGTTGGGTGCGCCTTGTTCAGGTATTTTGATGCCTCAGAAGATGTTGCCTCTTTCACAGCAATAGATGGCACCTCTTTTGCAAGGATTATTGTGTTTTTTGCCCCTAGCATCTGTTTTGCTTTGTCTCTTGCCTTGTCAAATCTGCTGTACTTTCCCTCCATTGTCTGCATAGATGCGCTTGCATCCAGCACTATCACTGTGTTTTGTGCTGTTATGTCATGCTGGTAGTTTGTGAATGGTTGTGCTATGCTTAAAGCCAGCAATAATAAGATCAGTAATTGTATCAAGAAGAGCCAGTCTCTTATGAATTTCTTGAAAAAAGAGCTCAGCTTGTTTCTTCCAGATGATTTTATGAAGAACAAGAGGCTTGGAATCTCTATTGTCTGAGGTTTAGGCCTTATCAGATAGAGCAAGATAAGAGGGATTAGACTAATAAGTGCTAATAATCCAAGCATGCTGCCTATATGTATCACTTTGAAATACGAGTAGAAGGTCGTCTATATATACCTTACGATTTTTTTATGGTGCTGGTATGTTTGTTGTTTGTGGCTCTATCTGCAGTATTCGTGCAGGTTTTTTGAGCCTTGTAATAATGGATGCTTTTAATTCAGCAAGTTCTTTTTTTCTTTTCAGGTCTTCCATCTCTGGTGTGTAGTCTTTTGCATATGGATTATGTTTGGTTAAGGGTTTTTTTCTGTGTGCAAAATATATTCCAGTTGCCTCATGCAAGATCCAGACATCTGAATCAAGTCTCTGTTCTAGCTCTCCAAGGTCTTTTTCATCAAATGGCAGGATTCTCCATTTACGTTCGCCATTCTGCCTGTCGTCTGTATGTATTGCAGAGATTATCTCTATTAAGCAGTCCTGAATACTTTCACCAACAACAGTAAATACTGGGTCTACAGGCTCATCAATAAATATAGTGTTTATAGATTTATCATTTGGTACTTCTGGAATCTTATAAAATGAGAATGCGTGTTGTTCACCTTCTTTAAAATAGATGAGGCCTTTTGATAAGTATGGCTCTCTTCTGCACAGCATTCTGATTATTTGTATTCCTGCTTGGATCTTGTCATCTTCTTGGTAGACTTGTATACCTGTTTTAGTGTCATCCATAATCTTCAACCCACAAATTTATATAAATTATATATATATATGGTATGCTAGAGTATATAAGTATTTCGGTTATAGAGAAGAAATTTCCTCATTTTTTCTTCCATTGGGTATAATATTCTTTTAAGATGTAATTAATATTTTTGCCGATTGAAATATATGATTTATCATCCAGGTTAGCAAGAGAAACTCTCAAAGACCATTTTGGCCCTGCAAATCCCTCTCCAGGAAGACACACTGTTGCTCGCTCTTTTGCTAATCTAAACAAGAATTGGTCCAGCAGGACATTGTTTTGCAGGTATTCTGCAAATGCTTTGCCGTATTTTTTCTCTGCAACCCTTGCCATGTCAATCAGTGCATAATAATAAGTGTGCTCTGCCCCTTTTGGCAGGGGAGTTCCAAGATTCTTGTAGAGATTTTTCACTCTTGTCTTCAGGATTGCCTGTATTGATTTTTTGTATTTCTTTTTCCTGTCCAGCAGATAAAATAATGAGAATAGTGTCATGATGCACTGCTGAGGGCAGGAAAGCCCTCCTGTGTGTGCCAGAGCAACATCTCTGCTGTCCATCTCTAATCTATCAATGAATTTTATCTTGCTTGGGTCTGTTGATGCCATCCTGTATCTTTTTACAAGTGCTGCCTTGTCTTTTGCAGGAAGTTTTGCAATGAGCTTGTCAATTATGTTGTCCTTGTGAAGCATGATGACTCCGAGTCTCCAGCCAGTAACCCCAAAGAATTTGGAGTACGAATAAACGCATATTGTGTTGCGCGGGACCATCTCAACAAATGAGTTGAACTTGTCAACAAAAGTTGCATAGACAGTGTCTGTCAAGACTATCAAGTCTTTTCTTGTCTTTATTATTTTTGCAATCTTGCTCAGTGTCTCTTTTTTCAGCTTGATTGATGTCGGGTTTGTTGGGTGCACCATGAAAAATGCCTTTATTTTTTTGTTTTTTAGCTTCTCCATCTCAGAGTCAGGCACTTGCCACCCTTTGTCTTCGTCTCCTTTGACATACACCTCTACTAGATTATAGTCTGCAAGTGCAGGTATCTCTAGATATGGCGAGAATATTGGCGTCATTATTGCGATAGAATCTTTTTCCTTCAAGATCATGTTCTCTTTAAGTGATTTAAAGATGTAGACCATTGCAGCTGTTGCTCCCTCTGTTGCAAAGAGGTCAAAGTTCTTTGCAGCGTGTTTTGTGTCAGAGCAAAGTATCTCTGTCAGGTATTCATTCACCACTCTTGCCATCTGGGGGAATATTCTTGGTGGTGATGGATAGAAATCTCCCCTGATTGCATCTGTCATCTCATCTACAAAGTCATCTGGATTTAATCTGAATTTTTTCTCAGCAAATGCTATTGATTTTTTCAGGAACAAAGCACCTTCCCCTTTTTGTTTTCCGAGATATTTTTTCAGCTTATTTGAAATTCCTTTTTTTTCTGTCCTTAATCCCAGGTCTTTTTTAGAGATTCTTTTGCCGGCTTCTTGCGCAGCAAACATGTTCAGGTGGCTGAATCCCTCTCTTACAGTCGTATTCAAGAAATTAGGATTGCCTCTGCCTGCATTCAGGAATTTAATTCTGTTTTTTTTAGCAGAGACCTCAGCCATGTCTATTAGAACATTCTTTAGCTCAAACGGGCTCATCTGTAGATACTCGCGCATCTTTTTGCTGATTTTCATCTTGTCTGCCACACTCTTCTGAGTAATGTTGCCAGTTCTGCAGATACTAATGCTACTGGTATGAAGAATCCTATTGCTGCAAACAAAGCAAAGAATATCATGTGCATTCCTGTCTCTGCTTCTGTCGGTAAGTTTCTTACGCTTATTACAAGCGCAGAAGAGATCATTATCAGTGTGAACAAGCGTATTTTATTCTTTATTGCAGATATAGTTTTTCTTACCATTTTCTCCTCTTTTTATCTTATTTTTTGTTTTATCTTATATACTGAACTTTATGGCTAGATGAATTGTGTCATTGTCAGTTTCAGTGCAACATATCCTGCATATGCTAAGATAAGCGTGACTGCCTCTCTTTTCTCCAGCTTCATCTTTGTCCTTAGCAGGAATATTGCAAGGACACATACGCCTATCATGAAAGGTATATCAAATTCAATCAAGGATGCATTTACATTAAACCCTTTTGCTATTATAGAGCTTAATCCAAGGGTGAATAATATGTCAAAAGTATTGCTGCCGATAAGGTTTCCAATTGATAGATGTCCTGCTTTTTTCCGCACAGCACTTACGCATATAGACAGTTCTGGCAGGCTTGTTCCGAGTCCTACTATCAGCAGTCCTACTAATGTTTGTGATATTCCCCAAAGGTTTGCCAGCTCAACTGCATTCTCTACTACTATTTTTGATGCAAACACCAGGAAAAAGAGCCCTGCTATAAGGGAGACCACTGCCCAAACCATCATTCCAAATCCTTTGTTGTTTCTTATTTTTTCATGAAGTTTCTCTTCTCTGAGCACTGTCATGAAGTAAAAGATATATATTATGACGAGTATTATTCCATCCATCATTGATATCTGGCCGTCCATTCCCATCAAAAACATGACTGCCGCTGCACCCACCATTATCATGCCGTCTCTCAAGAATTCTCTTTTAGATATGATGACTATGCCGAATAATCCAACAAGTCCTAGTATTAATGTCGTCTGGCTTATGACAGTGCCGACTGTCTCTCCAAGAATCAATCCAGATGTGTCTACGCCATGAAGTTTTTGTATTGCCGCTGTTACATCAATAAATAATTCTGGCAGGTCTGTTCCTATTGCCAGGACAGTTAGTCCCAGGAACATGTAAGATATCTTTAGTTTTTGCGCAATGCTTATCGCGCCTCTGGTGGTCAGCTCTGCTCCAATCCATAGCCCTACCAATCCTAAGATTAAGTATAATAATTCGTAATGCAAATAATCACCTTTTTTTATTTATTAAAAATGTTTTATTATTTAATCCTTTTTGTACTTGAACTTTTGCTTTTTTAAATGTATTCATTTTTTTCATGTAAAAGTTCAAGTTACGAAACTTTTGTTTGCGAAAGTCGAGTATATTTTGGGTATGTTCCTGGCTCCATGAAGACTTTGTGTGTCTTTACTGCAACCCCTCTTTCTCTGTCCATCATCTCGCCAGAGCTTATCTCTGCAATTCCAAGCGCAACTAACTCGTCTTTCAGGCTCATGATTGCGATTGTGTCTTCTTTTTTTATCTCTGAGTTTAGTTTTGATATCCCTGGCACTTTAAGGTCAGATCCATGGCACACAGTGTCTATTGCATTGTCCATTATCCAGACTTTAGGAATATGAGGTATTGCCTCCTCAACAGGTTTTATGTATTTTTTTATGCTTTGGTCTTGTTTCTCTTTCACGAAACTTTGTTTCGTGAATTTGGAATCTCTGATTCCAATTTTCCATAACCAGTATGAATCTGATAAGTCATGCAGTGTCACCATATCTTTCTCTGTGAATGGGCCTGCTTTTGTCCTGATTAACTGAGCCATGTGCCCCCCGACCTTTAGTTTTTTCCCTGCATCATGACAGAATTTTCTTATGTATGTTCCTGCCTGGCACCCTATCCTGAAAAGAACATCCTGATTCTCTATCTCTAATATGTCTATGTAATATATTCTTCTCTCCCTGACCTGTCTTTTTACTGCAGACTTTATAGGGGGGAGTTGTTTTATCTTGCCCACAAATTCATCAAGAACTTTTTTTATTTTGTTTTTGTCAACAGGCTTGTGCAGGTGCATTATTCCAACATACTCTTTTCCAGCTGGCAGTAATGTCTGCACTATTCTTGTTGCCCTTCCTAGTGCCATTGGCAGGACTCCTGTTACTGCAGGATCCAGTGTTCCAGAGTGCCCTGCTTTATTGATGTGAAGAACTTTTTGCAGGTATTCTGCTGCCTGGTGTGAAGTCGGCCCTTTTGGCTTGTTTATATTTACAACGCCGTAATTGATTAGAACTTCAACAGGCCTCTCTTCAGGCTTGCATCCATAAGAAGGATCTGTCTCAGCTTTTTTTTTAGTTAGAACTTCTCTTTTAATTGTTTCAAACGGTAAAACATGTTTCATCGAGAGTATGTGTTATTATTTATTTTTCAGCAGGTTGTTCTGCTGGCGACATTCTTGATTTCAGTTCACAGTTAGGATTATCGCAAAAACCTTCTTTGTTTAGCTCTGCTCCGCAGTTTGCACAGTGTTTTCCTTCAACTTTCAATTCTTTCTTCTCTGGCTCTGCTTTTACTTCTTCTTTCTTTTCTTCTTTTTTCTTCTTTACAGGCAGTTTCTTGTCATCTTTCTTGCCAGTTATGGTCTCTTTTACTTTTGTTGCGATTCCTTTGGTCTCTACTTCTTTCTTCTTCTCTGTCGCTATTTTCTTGCCAAAGATTTCAGCTCTCACAATATTCTCGTCATCCTTGATGACGTTGACCTTGATTCTGCATGGCGGATTCTTGATTCCGTGTTTCCATAATTCTTCATTAAGATACTTGCCCAGCCTTATATCTTCTGATTTCATGTGCTTGATCAGGAAGTCTTTCACAGCTGTGACTGCTTTTTTCGCTCTCCTGTACTTTGGAGATTTCAGCCACTCTTTCCTCAGCGGTATTGTGTAAGTTCTCTCTATTTTTGCCATTTTATGCCTTTATCTTTGTTCGTCT
The DNA here is from genome assembly GCA_964640255.1 of uncultured Methanosarcinales archaeon. Classification (GTDB taxonomy): domain Archaea; phylum Nanobdellota; class Nanobdellia; order Woesearchaeales; family ARS49; genus WJJT01. Next base: position 8,635 of record CAZXEZ010000027.1, read on the forward strand.
CCAGCTTCTCTTTACTACTGTGTGTCTTCCTGGGTGAACTCTCCTGCCTTTTCCGTATTTTTTTGGCACTGTCCAGTAAGGCGCCCATCTGCACTGCCTTCCTGCTTTGGTGAGCCGTTTCTTCCTGCTTGGGTGCGTGTATCGTGCCATTTTATTCCTCTACTTTCCGCTTTGCGTCTTCTTCAGCAGGTGCTTTTGGTGCCGCTTCTTTTGGAGCTTCTGTTGTTTTATCTGCTTTAGTTGTTTTTTCTTTTGCTGCCTTTTTTAGCTTCGCGTCTGCCTTTTTGGCCCTCTTCTTTGTTGCTTTTTTCCTTGTTGCTCTCTTCTTTGTTTTCTTTTTCCTTGTTTTCTTTTTCTTCTTTTTTACAACAGGATATTCAACAGGAAGCTCTTCTTTGCTTTTCTTCGGGATTGTGATTTTCTTTTCAGCCATTATTTCAGCAGCAGCTTTGCCTAGTAATTTTGCGCCTTGAGGTGTTATTACTCTTCCTTTGTGCAGGCCTTTTTCTTCTTTTGCTGCAAGGCCTGTTTTCTCTAGCTGCTGGAGTATTTTTCTCAGGATGTTTCCAGAAGCTCTGTAGAATTTATCTGGTTGGTGGCCTCTGTTTTTTCTTCCGCCGTATTTTGTCCTTAGTTTGGATACGCCGATTGGCCCCTTTTTCTGCAGTGTCTGCAGTATTGCTGCTGCTCTTATGTACCACCAATTCTTCTGAACCGGTGCTCTCTCTTTGTGCGGTCCTGTCTTTGCAAAATCAGACCAGCTTGGAGGAGTAATGTCTGACATTTTCTCCAGCTCTGCAGCTGTCTTAAGGATTAGTTCATTTATTGGTACATCATATCTGGTCATTTTTTATCACTTCATTCTGACCTTTCGGTCTACATTGGATGTTCTTTTCAACGTTTGACGTTTCACGTTTCACGTTTTTGATCATCCAGAATAGAACCAAGGAACCTGGATTTGTTTATAAAGCTTGTGTTTTCGCAGAAAAGGCAAGCTCAAAAAATCAGAGATTTTTTTGTTGATTGTGGTTTTGCACTATATTCAGTAAAGTTTAAATAAAGATACTTTATCTCTGAGTGTATGGCAAAGAAGAAGGAAGATAAGAAAGACATTGAGAAATTAAGGCACAGTGCAGCTCATATCCTGGCTCATGCTATTAAAGAATTATATCCTAAGGCAAAGAACACTATAGGTCCTCCTGTTGAGGAAGGCTTTTATTATGATTTTGGGGATCTGCAGATAACTCCAGAGGATTTTCCTAAGATTGAGAAAAAGATGAAGGAGATTGTAAGGAAAAAATATCCTTTTGAGAAGAAAGAGGTCACTCTTGCAGAACTCAAGAAGATGTTCAAGGACAATAAGTACAAGATTGAGATGGCAGAAGAGTTCAAGAAAGCAGGGGATAAACTTACAATATACAAGTCTGGTGATTTTGTTGACCTGTGCAGGGGTCCGCATGTCAAATCTACAGGAGATGTCAAGGCTTTCAAATTAATTAAGATTGCAGGTGCTTACTGGCGGGGAGACCAGAAAAACAAGCAGCTGACAAGGGTTTATGGCATTGCGTTTCCAACAAAAGAAGAATTAAATGATTATATTACAAAGATGCAGGAGGCTGCTAAAAGAGACCACAGAAAAATCGGGAGAGATCTCGAGTTGTTCTCTTTTCATGAGTGCTCTCCTGGAATGGTTTTCTGGCACCCTAAGGGGACAATAATCTGGAATGAATTGATTGAGTACTGGCGTGAAGAGCACAAAAAAGCAGGCTATGGCGAGATAATAACACCTATTCTTCTTAACAAGACTTTGTGGGAGCAGTCTGGCCACTGGAAGCACTTCAGGGAGAGCATGTACTTCACAAAGATTGATGAGCAGGATTATGCTTTAAAGCCGATGAATTGCCCTGGCGGAATTCAGGTCTACAAGAACAGGGTGAGAAGCTATAAAGAGTTTCCTTTGAGGATGGCAGAGCTTGGTCTTGTGCACAGGCATGAATTAAGCGGAGTTCTTGCAGGACTGTTCAGGGTGAGGTCTTTTACACAGGACGATGCTCATATTTACTGTACTGAAAAGCAATTAAAAGATGAAATTAAGGGAGTTATTATTCTTACTGGCAAGATCTACAAGAAGTTTGGCTTTGAGTATCATGTTGAGTTAAGCACAATGCCTGAGAAAGCAATGGGTACAAAAGAGCAGTGGGACAAGGCTGAGAAAGCTCTTGCAGATGCAATGAAAGAGTTAAAGAGAGAGTTCACGCTTAATCCTGGCGATGGAGCGTTCTATGGCCCAAAATTAGATTTCCATCTTAAAGATGCTCTGGGAAGGACCTGGCAGTGCGGCACTCTGCAATTAGATTTCCAATTGCCGATTAATTTTGATTTGAAATACATGGGAGAGGATGGAACACAGAATCATCAGCCGATAATGCTTCACAGGACTATCTATGGAAGCATTGAGAGATTTATTGGTGTTCTTTTAGAGCACACTGCCGGCAAGCTTCCTCTCTGGGCATCTCCTGTTCAGGTGAAAATCCTGACAGTTGCAGACAGGTTTAATGATTATGCAGACAAGGTTGCAGAGCAGATGAAAGAGGCAGGAATAAGGGCAGAAGTCGATGAAAGGTCAGAGAGCATTGGAAAGAAAGTCAGGAAAGCACAGCTTCAGCAGATTAATTATATTCTTGTTATTGGCGAGAGAGAAGTAAAAGACAAGACAGTCGCAGTCAGAACAAGAGACAACAAGGTTCACGGTGCAAAGAAAGTTGATTCTTTCATTAAGGAGATTGTTAAAGAGATTCAGGAAAGAATTTAAATTTTAATTTTTTGTTTTAATAGTTTTTCTGTTTCCTTTTTTGTTGTCGTCCAGTAAAGTTTTCTGAACTGCTGAACAATACTGTTCTGTTTGTTTAACTGATATAATTTAGCTTTTCCGATGATTCTTGTCTGTTTAACTATTTTGTATTTGATTAAATCTTTCCAGAACAGTTTCAGTGTTGAGTATCCTATTCCTGCATTTCTTGCTATGTCTGTCATGGAGTAATCAAAGTCTTCATAGGCCATAAAAAAATCAAGAACCCTGAGCAGGGGACTGTCTCCAAACATTTTCAAAAATAATGATTTCTTTGTCATACCACTAAGAAAAC
>CAZXEZ010000028.1:0-695 GCA_964640255.1 uncultured Methanosarcinales archaeon
CTCCCCCCATGCTATTGAATAAACCTGCTTTATTTATAAAGTTATGCTTTTGTATTACTTGCGAGTAATTAACACCCTGAAATTTTCAATTTGAAAAGCAAATAAGTCACAAAGTTTTTATATTATTAAATTTTTCCAGCCAATGATAGAGGTTTTTCAAAACAATACAGGGGCAAATTTGTCATATGGAAAACAACGGTTTGAGCAGTAATGAGAAAAAAATTCTGGATAAGATAGGTGATTGTGTAAAGGTAAACATTCCTGCATTAGCTGAAAAAACAGGCCTTAGCAAGCCTACTGTTCGCACCATAACAGACCGATTTCTTGCCTCGCAATTGATTAGGCTTGATGCAGCAATATCTCCTGGCGAAATTGGGCTTGACATCATGACTGTTTATGAAATATCATACCCTGCTGCGATGCACGGCGAGAAATTGACGCAGCACCTGAAAAAGTCACTTTATGCTTCTAATAATTCGGCTGTTGTTTTCAGGATAAATCCATCCCAGGCGATTGTTATCGCATTTTATCTGAGCCTGACGCATAAGGACGACTCTTTTGCACGCATGATGATGAATCTAAGAAAAATAGAAGGCAAAGATTTCCAGCCGGTTGTTAAGGAATTATGGACGCGTCCATCCCGGGATTTTTTTTATGACACACGCATATCCAAGTTTTTGAAAAGTATTGATAAT
>CAZXEZ010000028.1:705-9146 GCA_964640255.1 uncultured Methanosarcinales archaeon
CCAGCCCATGATAGACTATGTTGTCCTTGCAAAAGTGTTTCAATAGTGCCGTTTGAACATAGGCTATGTATTTATCCTTTTCATGGGAAAGCCTGTCTAAAATGCCGTGAGCATCATGGATGGCTCGAATGAGCTTGATCTCCGGCACATTAAATTCTTCCGAAGCCTCAAGAATGATATCCCGAGAGATACACTCATAGCCAAGTTTTTGAAAAGTATTGATAATTTCAATAAAAATTCAAAAGAATAAAGAAGGAGGAGAAAGCATATGGAAGATATCCAGCAGCTCGGCGGCAATATCGAGATAGTAGGGTTTCAGGAGATTGATGGCGGCTCTATGATTATTCTAAAGAAAGTCATAGGCAGTTATGCCCGGAAATTCTCTGACCGGTTGGGGGGCATTGAGAAGCTCACAGTCAGGATGAAGAAAGTGGGCAACAGCCAGTTTGAAGTGACTGGTGCTCTGGTTAGCGAAGGCAAGCAGTTTAATTCAGGACTGACAGAGTATAATTTGTTTGTAGGCGTGGACCAGGTATTGAAAAAGATTGAATCATCTGCTTTGAAGTGATTATCTGGGGAAGTATTCTTTGATTAAATCTCTTTTCTCTAAAGCATGTACTGCCTCATAAGTATTTTCCTGCAGTATCTTTTCAAGATCCTCTTTGGAAAGCGGCTTGCTGTTAAGGCTTATTCTTATGTCTCCTGTTAATATCTTTTTTCTTCTTTCTTGAAGCAAAATGTCCCAATCATCACGAATGTCTATTTCTTCTATAGAAGAATGTCCGCAATCGATTTTTTTAGCATAGCTGTCAAAGGAGCCATAATTGTCTTCATATTTTTTTATTTTATCGATTATTTCCTTTGCAGATAGTGCAGCATAATCAATAATGCAGTCTCTTTCAAGTTTTCCCTCGGGGCTTTCATCAATTATTATTCTTCTTACCATCTTGAATGTTTTTTATCTCTGGCAGGACTTTTCCAATGATTTTGCTGAGTTCATCTGTTATATCATCAATTCTCCTGATTGCTTTGAATGGCGTCTGTGTTTTTATGTGTAGATGAGGTGTTTCCTTATTGTTATCATGGCTATCATATCTTATTTCATCATACCAGGATTCATTAATTCTTTTGTAGAGATGTACTGTATATTTTATGACCTTGTCTTTGTCATCCAAAGTAACGCGTATTTTCCTGTTCCATCCTGTTAGTATATCATTTATCATGTTTGTCTTGTATATAAATCTTCCTACTTTATAAATCTGATGTTATTTTAATCACTAAATAATAGTAATGAGAAAAATTGTGCCATAATCTACGCTTCTTGTTTTGCATGATATCCTTTTATCAATCCTCTTTTTTCCAATTCTGCCAGTTTCTTGCCAGCCTCTATGTCCGGAACAAGTATGTCCCCAAGCTCATTAAAGCCAATCGGCTTGTCAGTCAGGAGTATCTTTACTTTTCCACTGAAGATTCTGCTTGTTCTTTCATCAATCAATAGTGTAAGGTCATCACTTTTTCTTGGATTCTCTATTCTTGAGAACAGTTCTTCTGTGGAGAGTTTCCAGTATCCCATCTCAACAAGCTCAGTCTCTGCAGGGTATTCTTTTATTCTTGTTCCAAAGCAGTGCGCCCTTGGACTTCCCCTGCTTCTTTTTGGTGTTTTTTGCTCATAGAATTCATCATGTGGATCTTCTTCAGGTTTTTCTTCCCTGTATCTTCCCCAGCAAGGACTATTGTCGCATCTTGGGCAGTCGTAATAATCATAATAATGGTCAGTATAATCATCTTCATACTTTAGTTCAGGAGGAATCACATTTACGTCGTATTTTGTTTCATCTATCTTGTCAGCCAGTTTGAACTCTGGAAATGCCCTCAGTATTGGTTTTGTGTTATACATCTTGAATATAAGCCTTGGCTGCATAACGCAGCAGGCATGATATTTGACTTTTAACTTGTACTCTGCTTCTGGAAACATTTCTTTTAGTTTCTTGTCAAACTGATACAGAATATCAACTGCTTTTGCACGATAATTCACAGAGCCGTGCAGGTTAGCTTCTGGCTTTAGCGGCCTAATATCCAGCGGTCTATCTTTCCAGTAATGATTTAATCTTATTGCACCATCTACAAAGTAATAGTGTGTGTTAAACCTGTCTTCACCATTGACTTCCATCGATTTAAGGGTGCATTCCAGATTTTGGATGTAATCCTCAAGCGTCTCTACATCTTTTCTAAGTCCTGCCTGAAGTATCTTTCCATCCATAAGAGTAATAGTATGTTTACCTTCTTTTTCAGCAGGTTTTGTTATTATTATGTATTCTTGCATATCTGTTTTTTTTAAATTTTTAAATATTTAAATTTTTGCAGTGTTAATCTATAATGTCTGGACAGCTTCCGCACAAACATTTATAAACACTTATTTTATTCTCCTTATTATGTTCGAGAAATACATACAGGATTTGTTGAAGAAAGCATTGAAGCTTAAAGAGGTATCGCTAGAGGTGCCTCCTGACCCGAAGCTGGGTGATTTTGCTTTTGCTTGTTTTGCTTTAGCCAAGGAAAAAAAGAAGAATCCTGTTGAGATTGCTAAAGAGCTTGCAGAGACATTTAAGCCAGACGAGTATATCAAGGAAGTCAAGTCAACAGGGCCCTACCTGAATTTCTTCATAAACAAGTCAAAGCTTGCAGAAAACACAATCAAGGAGATTGCAAAGAAAAAAGACAAGTACGGGCATTCAGATATTGGCAAGAAAGAGATTGTTGTCATTGAATATCCTGCCCCTAACACAAACAAGCCGCTGCACTTGGGTCACATGAGAAACATGGCTCTTGGTGTGAGCATGGCGAATATTCTTGCCAGCCAGGGATGTAAGGTCAAGAGAGTCAACCTGAATAATGACCGGGGAATCCATGTCTGCAAGAGCATGCTTGCCTACCAGAAATGGGGAAAAGGAAAGACCCCTGAAAAAGAAAAGAGAAAGCCAGATCATTTTGTCGGCGATTACTATGTCCTGTTCTGCCAAAAAGCTAAAGAAGACACTAAATTAGAGGCTGAAGCTCAGGAAATGCTGATAAAATGGGAGACAGGCGACAAAGAGATAAGAGCCTTGTGGAAAAAGATGAACACCTGGGCCTTCAATGGATTTAAAGAGACATATGAGCATTTTGGCCTCCCTAAGTTTGATAAAGAGTATTTTGAGAGTGATACTTATCAGCAGGGCAAGGAGATTGTCATGGATGGAGTGGAAAAAGGAATTTTCTATGAGACAGATGATGGTGCTATTGCTGTTGACCTAAGCAGGCAGGGATTAGGGGAAAAAGTCTTGATAAGGGCAGACGGCACAAGCGTTTATGTGACCCAGGATTTGTATCTTGCGCAGTTAAAGCACAATGATTTTAATTTTGATAAGTCTATTTACGTTGTTGCCACAGAGCAGAATTATCATTTCAATGTTTTGTTCACTTTATTGAAAAAATTAAAATATCCCTGGGCAGATGGCTGCTATCATTTTGCTTATGGCATGGTTCTCTTGCCAGAGGGTAAGATGAAATCAAGAGAGGGAACTGTTGTTGATGCAGATGACTTGATGCTTGAGATGGAGGACCTGGCCAGAGAAGAGATTGCAAAAAGGCACAAGGATCTTGAGGAAGAGACTGTTCATGAGCGTGGAACAATGGTGGGTCTTGCTGCAATAAAGTTTTATCTGCTGAAGATTGATGCAATCAAGGACATGACTTTCCAGCCAGAAGAGAGCATCTCTTTTGAAGGGGATACAGGCCCTTATCTGCAGTACACTCATGCAAGGGCTTGCTCGATTTTAAGAAAAGCTAAAGAAAAGAAGATGGTTCCTGACGTAAAAATCAATTATGAATTGCTGGGCAAGCCTTCAGAGATTGTATTAATTCAAACATTATCAGAATTCCCTGCAAAAAATGCAGATGCCTGTGTATCACTAAGGCCGCACATAGTAGCACAATACCTTCTCACATTAGGCAGGGCTTTTAATGAGTTCTATCACGCATGCCACTGCCTGAAAGAGAAAAATAAAGAATTGGCAAAGGCAAGACTGCTGTTGATTGACTGCACAAGACAAGTCCTAAAGAATGGCTTGAATCTTCTGGGTATTGATGCCCCTGATGAGATGAAATTATTTCTTGTAAGGTTTTGCTTCAAAAGGTTCTTTTATTAAGCGAGCAGCGTATATAAGAAAAGTTTCCCGCATGTTTTTTTTGTCTACTTGTTTAATCATTTTAGTAAAGAGTGGAGAGTCGTCAGATATTTTATTTATTTTTTGAAAGGAAATAGCAAGCATGTGATTTTCCATGCCGCCGTGCTTTTGCTTAGCAATAGGGATTAATTCATCAAGCACATACATTTCTTTGTGAATAAAATAAACATCAACAAAGTCCTTCATTTCAAATCTATCATATAAAGCAGATAGCTTGTTGCATGCAATATCCAATGGATTTTCAACTTGTATTCCATATTTTGAACTCACTGTTGGCTCAAACCGGTAGGGTGAATCAACGCAAAACTCTACTTTCACAAACTCATCGTCAATAGATCCAGTAAAACGCGCAAAGGTTCCTCCTTTTATCTCTAACTGTAACTGGATGCTCTTTTTATATGCTTCTGATTGGTATTCTCTCACCGCAGTCTTAAATCCCTCTTTTTCTGCAGTAAAGAAATCTAAATCTTGCGAAGTTCTATGTTGGAGATAGAATTCTGCCAATGCTGTGGCTCCTGCTAACCAAAAGAATTCTTTTATTAAAGGCGCTTCAGTCGCTATCGCAATAAGCGTTCTCTGTGGTTTTGTTATCACTGACATATTTCTCACCGTAGTTAAAATACCACTCCCAAAACTCTCTTGTGTCCGGGGGTATCTTTATTTTTGGCAGGTATTTTCTTATATTATCCAAACCTGCATTCTGGATGTCATTCCAGTTTCCTTTTGTAAGGACTCTTGCAATGTACCATTCCCTGACGTCTCCTCTTTCAAAATCAGCGTCTTTTAGTTCATAGTCCCACAACAAGCAAGGATTTACTATCATGGTATATTTATAGATTTTTGCCTTTATAAAGCTTTCGGCATATTGTTAAGTTATATCTTCTGGGTATTGATGCTCCTGAAGAGATGTAAGCTTTATATATTACTGGCATGTTATATTATTTGGTGAGTGGGGAATGGATGAAGTACAAGCGAATAACAAGCATGTTCTATTAAGTAAATTGGGAAGCAGGCCTTATTTTTTAGATGTCCGGGAGAAGAAATCAACAGGCGGGCTCACTGTGCTTGTAGACAAACAATTTGACAAAAAATTTCTTGGAGATGTTATTTTGAAGCAATGCAAAGGAAATGATACAAGCTTTAATGTTGTTGCTTCCATTGATCAATATCTTTATTGGTTCAAGGACGATGTCACCTCAAACTATACTGGTTCTTTTATTGAGGTGCAGCAGAAGATTCAGGCATCCTTAAAAAATAAATTTGGAAAATCAGACCTGTATCCTGGTGTTAAGATACTGGAGCGTGGAAAATCGCTTACAGTCATTGAATTTGTGCACAAGTCTGCTGACGTGCTTCATCTGTTTAAGATAAGTGCCAGCAGAGCAAAAGAAAAAAGAAAGATAAAAGGCCTTAAGCAAGGCCTTGGTTTTTTCAAGAGGCATTTTTGGCATGATTTCAGCCTGGCAAAATGTTATGTGGCTTACTACCCAGACAACCTGGCTGAGTTTGAGTTAAAAATAGATGAAAGATATAGCGGTCCCAGAAGATTTAAAAAGAGATGATTCTTTTGTCTTGTTATGAGAATAATCAAGATTCCAGTCAGTGCAGGCTGGTTAAAGAAAACCACTGGCGTTGAAAAAGGCCCTGATGAAATTGTAAAACATCTAGAGGATTTCTGGTTTAGTGAAACAAATGTTCTGCCGGTTTATGAATTTGATGAAGTAGATGCTCCTACACAAAAGACTGTTTTTGACAAGATAAAACCGCAAAAAGAATTCATTGCTTTAGGCGGGGATCATTCAATGACTTATTCCTGTTTCAAGGCTTTTGCCTCTAATCACAAGAATCCTGGGATGATTGTTTTTGACGCCCACCCTGACTTGATGCCAACTACAGACCCTGTTAATCATGAAAATTATTTAAGGGCCTTGATTGAGCATGATGTAATAAAACCAAAGAATGTCATTCTAGCAGGCATAAGAAACTCTGATCCAGATGAAATCAAGTTCTTGAAAGAAAACAAGATAAAGAATTTTCCTATGAGCATTATTTCAGAAGAAGGCAAGGAAACTGTCTGCGATGCTATAATGGCTGCTGCAAAAAACTTTGATGCTTTATACCTGTCAATAGACCTTGATGCTGTTGACGCTGCCTTTGCTCCAGGAGTTACATATCCAGAGGTTGCAGGATTGACTTCAAGAGAATTGTTTTATTTCTTGCACAGATTAAAGAAATTAAAGAATCTTAAAGCAGTGGATATTGTTGAATTGAATCCTGACAAAGATATCAATAATATTACTGCTCTTTTGGCGGCTAAATTAGTAGTAGAATTGTGCTAGTTTCTTTAGAAACATTTATATACTATTTTTCTGTTTTTAGACTATATTGGGTATAAAAAAAGGGGACTTAGAGTGACTATTAAGAAGTTATTACTAGTTTTGATAGTTTTAGTTATTTTGAATGCTTTTTCTGTCTATGCGCAGGTCTGCGGGGCAACTATAACTATGAGCACCACGATTGCCGCTAATTTTAATTGTGCAGGCAATGGTCCAAGAATTAATACAAGCAATATTGTTTTTGATTGTAATGGTTTTAATATTACTGGGTCTGGCGCAGGTTATGGTATTTTGTTGAATAGTTCTGATAATGTAACAATTAAAAATTGCAATGTGTTTAATTTTACTGACGGCATATATCTTAATTACTCTGACAATAATACTGTGTATAACTGCACAACTGCCAATAATAGTGATGGGTTTGAGCTGTATGCATCTAATCATAATAACCTGACTCAAAATTTTGCATACGACAACACTGCTTATGGGATTCGTTTGCAGCGAGACAATGATTATAATTACTTGTTTGATAATACCGCGACAAGGGGCGGATCTGGCTTTTATTCAAAGGCCGGCCACAATGATTATAACACTTTGATGAATAATACAGCGTATAATAATCCTGGCAGCGGGTTTGTTATGGCTAATTTTGAGTACGGCAATATAACAAATAATATCGCTTATAATAATAGCGGGCAGGGCTTTTTGATAGGTTCTTTCTCTGATTATAATAATATCAGCAGTAATCAGGCATATAATAATTCAGGAGACGGTTTTTCTTTTTCTAACGCAGATTATAATAATATAAGTGACAATATTGCATATAAAAATAATCTTAATTGCTTTGATTTTCTTAGTTGTGACCACAACAAAATCTTTAATAACTTTGCATATAATTGCCAGGACTATGGATTTCGGTCACTTAATGATTTTGATAATGATTTCATAAACAATACTGCTTATGACAATAATGATGCAGGATTTTATATGGCAGTTACTGGAACAGGCTTGAGAGTAATCAACAGTACAGCGTACAATAATTCTGGAGATGGTTTTTGTTTTGCAGATATGCCATCTTTTGGTACTGAAATCATTCATAACAATACTGCATTTAATAATTCCGATGACGGGTTTGATTTTTTTAATTGTGATAATGCTAATGTAACCAATAATCTGGCATATGATAATAGTGTGCATGGTATTCATATACATAATCCGCCAGGCGGAGGGCCGGGTCTGGGAATTAATTTGTCTGTCATGCATAATTTGATTTATAATAATTCAGGAGACGGTATTTATCTCAATAATACCCGGGAAGAAATGATATTTAATAATACTGCCATTTCTAATACAGGGGTGGGAATTCATCTTCATTTTGCGGTCTTAATAAATATAACACTGAATCGCGTGTTGAATCACACGTACAGCATAAATCTTACTAATGCCAGCAACAATGGGATTTATAATAATTATTTTGAGAATCTTCCTTTTGCAGATAATGCAAGCATGAATAATATTTGGAATATTGCAAAGACTCTTGGAACAAATATTATTAATGGCCCTTATTTGGGCGGCAATTTTTGGTTAAATTACAATGGGACTGACCTTGACAATGATGGTTTGGGTGATACAGAGCTTCCCTGGAAAGGTTTGACTAATGAAATTGTTAATGGAGGGGATAATCATCCTTTGACATTTATTTATGTGAAAAATATCCAGTGTGAGTTCAATAACAGCGGAACTTTCTTAAGCTGCAGGAACGCAACTTTCTTTGCAAATATCACCAGAGTGAGGGTCAATTGCACTCCGCTGAATGGTATTGTCTCAAATGCAACTTTCAACCTGACAAATTTATTTGATGCAAACACATTTTTTGTAA
>CAZXEZ010000028.1:9156-11708 GCA_964640255.1 uncultured Methanosarcinales archaeon
ATCCTGATGTCCAGATTCTTGATTCTGGAAACTGGACTCTTGACGCTACCTGCACTAACACTTCTGGCGCAAAGCGCAATGGCACTTCTCTTTTCTTTATTCCTTTTGGAAATGTCTCTGGGTCAGTTGTCACACCGCCAGGAAATACTAACGTGAATAATGGAACCACTTTTAACGTCACCTGCAGGATGCAGTGTACTGGAGGAGAGTGTGTGCAGGTTAACGTTACTCTTGACCCGCTTAATCCTTTGACTAATTTGACTCAGCCTACCTTGCTTGTCCATGCTGTTTATGCAGACTCTCAGTTCATCTACGGCGCGAGTAATGATAGCGGTATATACGTCTGGAACAAGACAAATCTTGCTTTGTTCACAGTCATCAACACCTCAATGCCTAATAGAGCTGTCTTTGCAGATTCTCAGTATATTTATGCAGGCGGAGTTGGATTTGGAGACAACCTGTCAATATGGAACAGGACAGATCTTGTCACCCCTTTTGTACACGTCACCAACCTGACTCCCACAGGAGGTGTTTATGGTGTAAAAAGTGATGTGAATTATATTTATGCAGTTGGGGGAATTGGTATCGGGCCAGGAGCAGGACCTGGATTTTTATCTATTTACAATAAATCAACATTTGCAAGTGTGAAGAACTTTACATATGCAGATATAGTAAGGGGTATTGATATTGATTCAAACTTCATTTATTCTGTCACGCATAATTGCTCAGTAAATATTACAAATATTTCCAACTTCGCTTTTGTTGCAAGCCTCCCTGTTCCAGCAAGTTGTAATCAGGTCAAGGCAATCAGTGTTGATGATAATTATATCATCACCACAGGACTGTTTTCACCTTTTGGTCCTCCTTTTGCATGGACAAGGGTTTACAATAAATCCAATTATGCAGTCTTGTTTGATTGGAATGACACCAGCAGGCTCAGCTTTGGTCTTGCAGCAGGCATAGGCGGGCTAGATTTTGCATATTATGGCGGAGCAACAGGGGGCCCTCCTGTAAATGGCTCTCTTTATCAGCTTAACAAGAAATCTTTTGTAATCAATGATAGTATTAATTTTTCTGGCTGGTCTATCAGAGGGCTTTATTGTGATGATGATTATTTATACGCTGCAGCTGCGGATTGGCTTGGGGGGAACGGCATGGTAATGCTCTTCAATAACTCATGTCCATCAGGTCCTGCTCCTCCGCCAGTCGTGACCATTAATTCATTGATTGTTGTTCCTTCACAGCTGCCTGTGCCATCGACCAATGTTTATTGTTCTGCAAACATAACTACCAATGGAACTATTGATACTGTTTTATTCAATGTGACATTCCCCGGCGGAGGCAGTTTGTTGTTAAACGGAACTAATATTGGCGGAGATATATACAACTCAAGCCTGTTTAATGTCACTGTTTTAGGAATGCATGTCTGTACTGTGATTGCTAATAACACAAACGGTTCTTCTGCTACAAGATCCAGGAATTTCTATGGCGGCAATAAAGGAACAATTCCTATGAATTCAGGTTCTCCGTTCTACACAATAAACCAGAATCCAAGATATCCTGATAATCAGTCCTGCTTGAATTCATCTATTCCTGGCCAGAATTGCGATACTTCCTGGAATGTTACTGTTAATGGCACAGCTGGGCAGTCTTGGCAGTTTTTCTGTATTTATGAAAGCGGCCAGAGCGGTGATGCTAACACTTCTCGTGTTAATGTTACTATTGTTGGCGGCCCTCCCCCTCCTCCCCCTCCTACACCTGGTGGCGGTGGCGGCGGCGGTGCAGCAAGGTCTTGGCAGCAGATAGAGGAAGAGCTTCAGGAAGAGGTTTGCATAGAGTCCTGGTTCTGCGAGCCTTGGGGTGAGTGTGAATTTGGAGAGACTACAAGGACTTGTGTTGACTTGAATACCTGCGGTACAACAAAAAACAAGCCTCCTGAAATAATGCACTGTAAAGTAGAAGAGGTAGTAATTGAAGAGCCTGCCCTGCTTGAAGAGGTTAAGATTGGAGAGATTCAGCAGGATGAATTCAAGCCTACTGTTGTTAAGGGTCCTGAAGAAAAGCCAGGTATATTGACATCCAGGAATGCTCTGAGAGCAGCATTGCTTGTTATAGTTTTAGGTGCTTTGGTTTACTTATTTGCCTTGTCAAGGTTCTTGAGAGCGCGTGCAGTTAAGCCAAAGAAAACAAGCATGAAAGAAGAAAAGTTCCAGGCTAAAAAAGCACTTGTCACAAAGATTAAGCCAAAAGCATCTATCAAAAAGCCTAAACCAAAAGCGCTTGTCAAGAAAGTCCAGCCAAAGAAAAAGCCTGAAAAGCTCCCAGATACCACAAAAGGCCTGCTAGATGAGCTAAATAAGCTCTAATGACTCTTCTTTAAATACTTGATTTTGAGTACTGCGAAAAATCAAGTTTTTGAACTTTTGCCTAAATTAGATACACGCCGCAAAAGTTTAAAATAGAAAACTTTATATATTCCTGCATCACTTGACTACTGCATGGGGAGAATCAAGACTAAACTGATTAAGAGACTTACGATTCAGCTCATGAAA
>CAZXEZ010000029.1:0-11639 GCA_964640255.1 uncultured Methanosarcinales archaeon
AGCTTGATCTGATAAGTCAAGGCAACATTGTGAGGGTTTGCAATGAAATAAGTAATCTTATAGACATAATGATTCTTACTCTTTCCGCCTTCCTTGTAAGTGATTGGCAAGGACCTCTCGCCCTGTATTGAGACACCAGGCTCATAACCGCCAATGCCTGTCTGGGCAACCAGGACACTCCTGCCAACAGGAGGCTCCCTGTTATCATAATATGACTCACAAATCTTTGACTGCCAGCACTGCTTCCCTCCAAGAAGCAAGGTCTTTTCGCAAAAATAATCAGCAGCCATCTTACGCCTCTTTGCAAGCCAGTCCTCTCCAAAGAAAAGAGCACTGTACTTGTTTATGCCAGAGTAATCCTCATAAGCATCAATGATATCATAAAAAGAATAAAAACCCCTGTCCCAAATCCTTTTTCTTGGGTAAGCCACTTCTGCTGCAATTCTTTCTGCATATGCTTTTGCTTTTTCTTCTTTTAATGTTTCACCTGCCTTTTTTGCATGCTCTTCATATTTTTTCTTGTACTTATCCTCAGAATATTTTGCCGCTTTACTATAGATTTCTTGCAGAGATTCTTGTGTGACAATATTCTGCTTATGCTTAAAGTATTTTTTCATATGCTCTACACGCTGATTAGCATTATCTTTATGCGCCTCTGTTTTCTTTGGCTCGCCATCAGCAGCAACAGCTATGCTTAACAAAACCAGGACAAACAATATAAACAATATTTTTTTCAATCTCATTCCAGCAATTCCTCTGCCATTTCACAATAATCATTTGTAACAGGCTTTGCACCAAAACTTTCTGACTTACTCAATTGATAGCTTGCAATAGCATCCCCAAGCTTTGCAGCTGTTTTTGGAAGAGAACAGATAACATACATAGCCATGTTTGCAGTATCCAACTCGAACGATTCTCTTTTCATGCAGTAATCATAAAATCCTCCAGTGCCCTTGTCACCTCCGCAAGCAAGAGAGGACAATATAGTAATCAAGGATATTGGATTAGCATAAGCCTCTTGAATCATGCTCACATACCTGTTAACAACAGAAGCAAAAGGAAATATCTCAAAAATCTGGCCAGTAACATAATTACAGGTCAGGTATGCTTTCTCATTATCACAATAAGACCTTGGCAGGCCCTCTTCAAGAACCCTCTTGCCAAGACAATAAGCATAACCGCAATAAATCTGCCTAATCTTATTTAAGTTATATGTTATGCCTGGAAGGCATGTGCAGGCAAGGCTGCCAATAATGCTTTCCTTGACATCAACAGGGCTTTTTGTGTCACCAATCTCAGAACCTGCTGTAATTGCATCATAATCAACAAGAAAATATGCGCCTGAAACAGTCTCTTTATATGCTGTGCAGGCCTCTTCAGAACCCTCTCCAAAAATATAAGAAGCACCAACAACCAGCTTACTGTCATACTTTTTAGCCTCTTTCCTGGACAACTGGCAGTTAGCCATCTTGCAGGCTAAATCCAGAAGATTGAACAAATCCTTTAAGCTCAGTTCTTTACCGATTTTCTTATCTTCACTGCTTTTCTTAGGAATTATCTTTCCATCAGGACCTTTCTCAGGCTCTCCTGAAAACAATTTTTCAATAGGACCAGCACCATTATTGCAGAGATTCTGAGCCTGCTCTATCAAAGCTTCGCCAGCACTCTCCTTAACAAGACCAACAGCAGCAGCAGCAACAACAAACAACTCAATTGCAGCCTCAAGAACAGAAAATGCAGAAGCAATAGTGTTCTTTGTATTGCACAAAGACCGCACAATATCCAGGACATTCTCAATAGTGCCAACCCATTTCCAATTATCCATTGCCTTTTCCATAGAGTGCTGTATCCTGCCCTCAATATTATCATACGCCTCTCCATAAGGAAGATTATAGAAGTCTACCTTTGCAGTGATGTTCTCAATCTCAACAACAGGAGAGAAAAAATCACCAACACGAGTGGCAATATACAAAGGACAATTAAACTTCAACTGATTAATCGTGAAAGGGGTGGCAGCAAGAGTAAAAACAACATAAGGGTCTCTTGAGCCAAAGTTATTGTTGATGACCTCCATGTCAACAACATAGCCGACATCCTCACCAATGCACTCCCCAAGAACACCTGGAGAGACATAGACAGTCTCTGCCTCTGGGTTATTAGGTGTTAATTTAATGTGGCAATAAAGAGGGTGATTATACAATTCAGCAGTGTGCCTGTCAATCATCTTAGGAGAGCACCTGACACGGGCATCCCAGTAATTCGTGACAGTGTCATTCAGCAGGACACCATAAATAAAGAAATCATAATCATAAGACTCCTGATTTCCTGCAAGGTCAAAAAAATCAAAATGAAGCGTGGCATTCAAAGGGCCAGAGACATCAATAAGCGTGTAGAACTTGCAGTGTTTTCCAGTGCACTCAACAGCAGGGGAGTAATTGCCCCCAATCATCGAGAGGTTTACATAACCCTCAACACCGTCTGTTACATTAAACAAGAACTCAACAGTGTCGCCATAAACAGCATTAGGTCCGTAGTCTGCATTCTCGTGAACAAAAGTGATGTCTATTGACTTAATATCAGGAGGGGTGGTATCAACAAGAACCTCTGCACTCAAGGGAGACTTCACATAATTCCCAAGGTCATCGCTTGTACCCTCAATAAGCATTATCTTGTGCCTGCCAGTGCCTGCCTTTGGAACAACATTCCACTTACATCTCCAGACACCACTTCCCTGATCAATACACTCATCTGCCTGAACAACAGTGCCAAGGCCGATATTATGCAGATCCATGAAAGCATTGCCCTTACCCATGCCAGAGCCTTCTTCTGTGAAGTCAACAAAAATAGTTCCATTAACACCAATCAATGGTGTTCCATTAAGATCTGCTGCACTTGCATAGATTACAGTAGGAACAGGACCTTCATCATCAACAGGCAGGGAGCAGGTAAGTTTTGCAGAAGCATTGTTGCCGATCTTATCTTTTGCAGTGACGCTTACTTCACATGTTCCAGGGCTTGTTATCTCAACATCATTCCATATGAAAGTATCACCTATGACATCATCAGCAGAACGCACTCCGGCTCCTGGATGAATCTTTGAAAGGTCTGCCTTCACGCTTTCAAGGACAACATCATCCTCACTCTCAATAATGACAGACATGTCTGCAACAACCTTCTGCCCTGTTTTTATGTGAGACAAGGCATAACCCTTATTGTCCATGAACTCAACTGCCTTGATCTGCGGAGGAGAGTTGTCTATGCTGTAGGAATCGCACTGGACAGAACTTTCCTGGCCAAGATAATCTTTTGCAACTATGCAGATATCCAGCCCAACAAACTTGTCTGAAGTTGAATATTTGTAAGATATCTTCTGCTCTTCACTGTCACACACTCTTGGATTATCATAACCAACTTTCTTGACAAGAGAATCACCTGCAGTGATGCTTATCTCCTCTATACCTGCGCAGGCAGAGGTATCGCCTACAGACTTTCCGTAATCCTCAATCAAGTAAGAGATTTCCATATCACCTGTCCTTGACATCCTTGGCTCAACAGAGTACTGGATTATCTCAGGAGCAACACAGTCAACACTCAATATCTTCTTTATAGACTTAAGCTCATTATTCTCTGCATCAAGCAGGACAATTTCATAATCCTCGGAACCATAACTAATCAAATCAGTTGAGGCATAAGTGCACTTGTACAAGGAATCCTGGCGAGTGCACTCGCTGAAATACTCCTCTTCACCAGCGTGCCTTACTTTAAGCCTTGTCCTTGCAACCTCCGGACTTGGGCTGCCGCGCATCTCTGCAGACACAACAATATACAGCTCATCATCTGCAGAGCTTATAACCTCTTCAACATTATCCTTTCCGCTAAACCTCGTGATATCAAGCTTCTGCGCAAAAGCAGCAGGCATGCACAAGACTAGGAAAATCATTGCAAATGCCGCAAACCTTATTTTCATATTCATTTTATACTCAAAGCAAATAATAATCTAACATTTGCTTGCTCTTGGAAATTAAAAATTTCCAAGCCATCAGGCAAAGCCTGAGGTTTTCGTAATAAGCAAAAGCAAATTCTATGTTCTAAAATTTGTTGCTTTTGCTATACCTTAACAGTGATTGTGCTTTCTTTTGCCTTTGATTTTTTAAATACCTTCGGCTCAAGAGACTTCCTGTAAATAGACGAGTAATCAATCGCCTTGCCAATCTCCCCCAAGTCCTCAATCTTTCTCCTCTGCTTAGGAACCTTGTCCAAGGCAACATTAATATAATAAAACTCAACAGCATTGCCGCTGTCCAGCTGCTCTGCAGTCACAGCCCAGTTAAAATTTGCAAAACCAGACGGGAAAGGACTGCCCTCATCAAAAACAATAGGCTCTTCTGGAACAAAAAACTCCTGCTTAATCAAGCCGCTTCCAGCTGTCCTCAAATCACGAGGAATCACAATGCTTGGTCGGGGGAATTTCATTGAATAAATACTAACTTGATACTCTCCTGGAATCAAGGCAATATGCTCTGCATTTTCTGAAGGAGGGGAGCCGCAGGCAGCTGTGGATTTTGCATTAGGCATCCCGCACACCTCACTGACTGCAGAAAAAGCAGGAGAGAACCTGCCTGTTTTTTTTCTAAGCAGTATAATAGTGTCCTCATCCATTGCCTGATTCACAGACTTGCTGGCATCAAGAGTCCACTCTCTTGAGCCCTTGCTGAGCAGATACTTCTTGACAGCAAAATCCATATAGCGATAAGGCTCAAGAGCAATCTCTGCCTCCAATGACCTGTTATCCAGGACATCAAGAGGAACCATGTGCGTCTCATACTCCTGCTTGGATGCACTAAGCAGGCCGCCAAGGCATCTTGGAAGCTGAGTCACAAGAGTCCCATCAGAGGTCTGGCCAAGAGTGCAGGACTCCCTGCCGCAGGTATAACCAACCATTGCCTCATCAATACCCCTCTTGTTTCTTGCATCCTTCACAAAAATAGTGACATTGCCAGATGTCCTCTGGTTCAAGTCACAAAGCATGCTGTTGAAGGAAATCTCATATGCCTCCAACGGCTCAAAAACAGAAGGCATTGGAAAATTATTCCGCACATTTGCCTCAATGAAAAACTTGAATGAATAACCCTCTCCCTTGAAAGCATCAGGGTTTCTTAACTCAACAAGCACAGGATAGCTGACATCATAAGCAAAATCATACTTGTGCAGGCCAATCTGCAGGAACTTCAAATTAGAGGATACGCTCTGCGCCATGCAGACCTCACCTTCACAATTAGCATCAAAATAAATATTCCACCAAGGAATGTAAGTGAGGGAAGCAGATATGTCCCTGTACTCTTTTTCAAGAGGAATTATCATATTGCGGTTATAAACAGCCTCATACAACTCCTTATCGCGAATGTCCTCATCC
The DNA here is from genome assembly GCA_964640255.1 of uncultured Methanosarcinales archaeon. Lineage (GTDB taxonomy): Archaea > Nanobdellota > Nanobdellia > Woesearchaeales > ARS49 > WJJT01. The sequence continues at coordinate 5,414 of CAZXEZ010000029.1, forward strand.
TCAGGCGCCATAATCGGCATATACAATCGCGTGTTGCCGACCTGCAGCATAGGAACATAACTTGTCAATATCTCCTGAAGCGCCTCTGCAATCCTTGACTTAAACCAGATTATGCCCTGGCCAAACTTGACATCAATATCATTTGTTGGCGGAAGCATGTTCTTATCAAGGTCTGAAAAAGAGGCAATCATCTCAATAGTAAATTTCTCAAGCATCTGGTGTTCTGACTCAAGATTCACCAGGTCAGTGCCAAGCTCAAATATCCTTCCAAGATTAAGGTCAATCTCTGCAAGATATTCCTTTACAGTAAAGCTCTGGTCTGCCCGTGATATCCTCAATGGATAATTCACAAGAAAATAAACAGTGTCTTTTGCAATTGTTGTCTCTGTCTCAACAGGACCCAATTCATTGAACTCAAAATTCTGCGCAACAAAAGGAGCAAAGCCTGCAAGACAGTCCTCAAGATGCTTATTTACATACTGGTCAAGCTGGCCCTCCACACTTATTTTTCCAGAAGCCCTGTGAAGCTCTGGCCGCAGGCTTGAAAAAGCGCACTTGCCTGTGCAGTCATTAGGTGATTTCAAATACCACCAGTATGGAATTATCAAATCAGAATCAGGACTGAACTGCACAGCATCCCCGTCTGTAGGGATGAAAGGATTATACAGGAAAGTGGAGCTGTCAACATAACCGCCATAATCGCCGACCTTTCTCAAGGCCTCTTTCCCAACTGCCTCTACACAGGCAGTGACAAAATCCTGTATAGGCCTCACTTCAGAAGGAGCTTTTTCTATGGTAGGAACAATAACCTCTTCAAAAGGCCTGATGACCTCTGCCTGGTAAAGATAGATGAAAATACCTACACTAATGACAAGAATTATCCCTATGATTATGAATATTGTTACCTGCCCCTTTTTTAAAACCACACAATCAACCCTTTTTCTGTATATTTAGGTTTTATCCTCGTTGTATTTATAAATTTATTGGAAATTTATATACAATTATACGTGTGAAAATTAACTATCACTTAATAACACCAAATCGCTGGATGATATAATATACATTCACAAGTATAGCCAGCGATTTTGTGAATAAAAGAATTGCTTGGATCTTCTATATTTGAATGGCAATTTTTTGTAACAAACATTTTTTATAATATCAGTGCAATTTATCAATAAACATGGCAGATGCAGGCTTGACAAAATATGTCAAAGAACAACTAAAAGCAGGGTATGGCGCAGCTGAAATAAGGCAAATCTTGCTAAGACAAGGAAACAGCGCAGCTACTGTTGATGCTGCAATAAAAGAAGCAAAGCCAAAACTTCCCTTGATCTGGATTGCAATCGCCTTGATTGTTATTGTAATAATCGTGTTAAGCATTCTTGTCTACATGAAGATGCAGGCGCCTGAAGAAGAAGCCTTTACACCATACGAAGAAACAAGGATTCAAGAAGAAAAAGAAGAGATTCATAAAGAAGAAATAATTGAAAAAGAGGAGATAGACCTGGAAAAAGTGCCTGTATCTCCTGCAGAAAAAATACAAATAATAACAGTGGAAGAGACACAGGATTTTGAGAGCTCAATAAAAATAGAAACAATAAGAGAAATAAGCTTGACAGAACCAGAGAGGGCAGAGGCGCTATGCAATGATTTAAACACTAAAATGGAAAAAGACAATTGCTATCTGCAAATTGCAAGCGCAGCAGCAAAACCAGAATTCTGCGCAAAAGTGAGCGAACAAATCGTGAGAGACCAATGCTATTTTAACTTTGCAGTGCTGGGATACAAGACCTGCGAAAACATAAAAGATGAAGAAATAAAAAAATCCTGCAACAACTTTCTTTCCTTAAACATCACCGCGACATGAACTTAGGCTCAAGATATTCTCTGTATTTCAGTGAGTATGGGCCTGTAGCCTGTATCTCTGCAACATCAACACAGACATCAAGAACACAGTCCTGCACAACAGTGCAGGTAGGCTTCAGGGTCTGGATGAAATAAAACTCAACACCACCCTTGTTAAGGTCTGCTCTTGTTATATTCCAATAACCAGTGACATTATCCAGCTGAACACCGCCCATCAAAGAAGGCTTTGCAGCAATCTCCTGCTCTGGAAAATAGCCCCAGGTCTTGCAGTCAGGCTTTTCATCAGGCATGACACCCAAGACATCTCCTGCCCCGCTAACAATCTCCTCAACATAATACTCTGTTCCTGTGTCATATTCAATACAAATCTCCTGGCATCCAGGCTCGATAACAAAACCATTTACATCAATAAGCATTCCAGTGACTTTGTACAATCCAGGAACCAACTTGATGATGTCTTCCTTAACTCCAGGTTCAAGCATCATTGCCTGGAAATATTTCGGCTCAAGAATGGTCTCAGGGATTTTCTCAATCATCAAGATTGCCTTATAGCTTGCATTCAATGATTCAGGAGCATCACAACAATATCTGTCATAGATCATCATGTTCTTCTGCTCCCTGCCAACCTTGTAGCCCTCTTCTTCCCAATTAATGCTTAACTTAAGTGGAGATATTATCTGCTCTGAGAATCCTGTCAAGGCAGACATGCCCAAAGATTCCCAACTGTCAATATCTGCGTAACTCGTGGAAAGCTGCGGCTCTGCCTCTTGAGCATAATCCAGCTCTCTCAAGTTCTTTATCTGTATTGGATATTTCTTGATAGTTGCCTTAAGCTCTGCCTCTGGCTCCATAAACACCTCAATATCTTTGCGGTCATCTGGTTTTATTGTAAGGGGAATAATTTTCTTTGCATAACCATCTTTATCAAAAGACAACTGACCATTAATGCAAACAGGCATCTTAGTCTTTAGCTCGCCTTTTAGATTAGTTCCGCCAAGAGCTGTTGTCTGATACTTGCCGCAAGTAAACAAAAGACTGACTTCATTAACACCTTGCTTTGTGACTGCATCAAGAACAGAAATCTTGATTGTATCACTTACTTTCTGATCCTCATCTGTGAATAACTTCTTTGTGGGCTGGAAAGGAACTTTTCTAGACTTTGAGACATAACAGTTCTGAACACACTCTATTTGTCCTGAATAAGATTTTCCAGTGATATCACATTTCCAGCTTCCGCCCTGCTGCGAACAGATGCCTGGTGTGGTGTCTGTCTCTTTTGTCTCGATATCTGCTCTTGAAGGATCCCAGTAACCAATTGTTCCCTCTCCCTTGTTCCACTCAATAAAATTCTTGTTATCCCGGACATTAGCCTCCAGGGCAAACAAGAAAGAATAACCATTGCCATTGAGCGCATCTGGATCACGGATCTCAATCATGACAGGAGCAGAGACATCATAATAAAACTCATAATAATTTGTCTGGAAGGCAGGAGCAAAATTAAATGGAAATTCTTGGATGTGAACCTCTCCTGTCAAGATGTCCCCATTTCTTGGAGTTATGTCAAAATAAACAGGCCACTCAAGATACATGAAATTAACATCAAGAGGATACTTCTCTTTCAAGAATTTCAAGTAAAGCGCCTTGTAAAAGCCCTGCTCAAAAGCATTCTCTCCAGAGGTAATCTGTTTTGCCTCTTTTGTGTTATACAATTGAATCAAAGGAATGTAGCTAAGCAGCAACTGCTGAAGATTCATCTCAACCATTGGCTTAAACCAGGTGACAAGAACCTTGTCGTGAGTTATACCTCCAAGCGGAGGAAGCTTGGACATCTCCAAGCCAGTGTGCAATGAGATAAAATGAAACACAACACTCTCAAGAAACGCCTTTTCCCTCTCTTGTTTTGTTATCTCACTCGCAAGATAATACATTTTCTTGAAAGGAACATCAACATCTGCAACAAAATTCTCCATCTTTGTGGTAACATCAAGCTTCTTGACTGTCACAGGATAATTGACCAAGAACCTTGTGCTCTCCTCTGCAAGCAGGACATCTGAATTAACCTCTCCTGTCTCAAAAATATAGCCCTGCTCAAGAAACGGCTCAAATGAATTAAGGCAATCCTCTAAATGCGCTTCAACATAACCATCAACCTGCCCCTTTATCTGCTCAATAGAGGGCTGCAGAGACTCAAGCATACACTCTTTACAGGTATTTTCAGTAGACATGTAAAACCAATACGGAATAATATCCCTTGTTATCTCAGAGACAAGCAAGGCATCACCTTCTGCAGGATCACTAGAGACAAAAATATCCTGACCAGAGAGCACAGGATCAAGCGGGTCAAGATAACCAGCATGCGCACCTATCGGAATCAAGACCTCTTCACCAACCTGCTGCACACAAATCTCAATATAATCCTTTATCGGCCTGTCAACAGCAGAGATCTCCTCAGGAGGAGCAAGCAGCCTATTTGCAACATAGATTGCAGTGGCTATTGAAAACAGGATGACTATCCCAATAATAATATAAATTGTTATCTGCGCTTTCTTATTCATTTAATGCTCCTCGCAACCAAATAAATGTAATACTTGAACCATGCCTGCCAAACAACAAAAAAGGCAAACAAAATATACAAGGCAGCATCAGGTGCTGCTGCCAATGCTATCAATGCTATTATTCCTAAATAAAGCAGCAAAATCACTTTTGCAAGCAGGAAAGGCAAAACAAAATAATAAAACCGCTCAACACCCACATGCCGCAATCTTGCAAATAATTCTTTAATATCTTTTCTTGGATCAAAGATTGAATAAAATACAGGAGTAAAGTACAGGGCGAGTGCTGCCAAGAGCAAGACAGAGAAGCCAGTGGCAGTCGGCTTTGTCAACCAGAAAATTATCAAGAAGAGCAGGCCAAGTATTCCAAACCACACAAGATTCAGTTTCAGGAATTGCGTGAAATATTTTTTATCAAGCCTCTTCTTCGAGACAAAACCCCATGCGGCGCCCTTGAAAAAAGTAAAAACAACAGCAAGCAATAACCAAATCGCAATAGCACTTATTGCAAGCTTTGACTTGAACTGATCCAGCAAAGCACCAGCACCTTCCAGACCAGCCTCTACCTGGGCAAGCTCAGACATCTTGGACATTGCAAGCAGTTTTCCAGGAATCTGGAAAAAAGACCCAAAAGCCCACATCAAAAGCTTTGAAAACAAGATAAACGACAGTGCAAGACCTGCATAAAAAAGAAAATCAAACAAAATCACATAGATGAATTTCTTGTCAATTTTCTTAAAACTTTCAATAAACATCAGTTTCATTTTATTTCACCCTTATTATCGGCGTCAGGATATCTCCGCCAGTATATTTGAATCTTAAATGAGTGTAATCCTGCGTCAAGTTATACACCTCAAAACCAGTTGTTCCTGCACCAGGAGCCAGAGTTCCTGAGGCAACACGCTTGAAAACATCTGGCTTGCCAGGATCAATCATCAAGACATCATAATCAGTATCTTCTGCAAAAGAATCAATGTACCAGGCAACTTCATACAAGTAATAATTATCAGGAGTCTTGAATTTCCTGCCTTGCATGGTTGCGCTCATAGAAGCAAAAGAGAATTTTCTTCCCATTGTCACAGCTGCCTGACCTGAAAACTGAGTCCCTCCCCACTTTGAACAGACTTCTTTTTCCCAGTCTTCCACCTGATACCAATGAGTTGTCGGGGTTGGTGCAGTTATATTATTTGCAAGCACAACTATCAAAATCAACATTGCAAATATTAACGCAACAATTCCTTTTTTATGGCTAATCATGTTAAGTATTGAGCATTTGCGTGATTCGCCAACTAACAAATTGCAAGTAAAAAAGTTCCAATATTTTGTCAATTTATTATCAATCACAAAAATCCTCTCCTTCAAGCTCGGAAGTATACTTCTCCCAAGGAAACTTATTAGAGCCAAAAAAGTCAGTCTCCATCACAAGCATTGTGCTTGTCCAGACACCGCACAAAGGAACACGCCAATCATCTGCAGGATAATCCATGCACTGATCAGGATAAGCGCTCTCATCACTTCCTTTAGTAGGCGCCATTCCATACTTGCCGCAGTCCTCCTCTCCAGCTGTCTGCTCCTCGCCAAAAATACCGCAATCAGGGTCACAGACATAACTCCATGCCTTGCTTGCAGCCATCAATGGCAGGTGATCTAAAATAAATGTCAATAACATATTCATTGTGAACGCGATTCCAGAACCGCCTGAAACACGCCAGGCAGCACCATCCACGTACAAGCAATTATGCTCTTTATAGGTCTGCTGGCAGGAATCAAACGGCAGGCCTAATTCTGCATTCTGCTCAATACAATTA
>CAZXEZ010000030.1:0-7818 GCA_964640255.1 uncultured Methanosarcinales archaeon
GTGAAAATCCCTGTTTTTGCAGATAAGACTTTTCTTGAATATTTAACTAAGACGCATTAGAGCGATTTTAAAGACCTTAAGTAAACGCAAAGCTTATAAATCATCTTTTTTTCTATTGTTTTGTTGTTTGAGTATCATGGGGATTCATACAAGAGTTATTCTTGATGGACCAGTTCGATAGCTCAGACAACGCCAATAACGTTGGAGTAACCTGGGAGAGCACACGGCTGAAGTAAGGACTCCACCTGAAAGTTCGCTTTCAGTTACCGTGGTGAAAAATGCACAGTTCGGCTGTGATTTTCCACAATCGAGGGTTCAAAACTTCTTTCAGAAGAGGGTGAAAGTCCCTCTCGCCCCATTTATTTTTTATTCGCGACCTTGTGTTGCACTTTTTGGAATTCTAATACTTTTCTAAAGGATTAGCCGCCAATTACTCCAGTCACAGTCATTATCTAATCACACGCTTTTGGTTTTTAGAAATTCATCTTCAGCTTTTCTTGCGTTTATGTGTGCATCAACTAAATCAATACCGTAGTGATTTGCTATTCTAATAATAACATAAAGAATATCTGCTAATTCATCCCCTATCTTTTCTTTATTTGTTTCATATTGTTTATCAAGCTTATCTCTATCTGCAAAGTAATATTTTTCTTGAACCATGACAAATTTTGCTAATTCTCCAACTTGTTTTTGGAGTTCTATGATTGCCCCTTCTACACCCCATGGTTTGCCTTCAATTTTTTCAAATCTTTTAATAATGTCCTTTGTATGATTAATTGCATCTTTAAAACTCACATTTTGATTCATTTCTACCCACCAATTACTCCAGTCACAGTCACTATTCTTGATGCTATTACATTGAATATCAGCATCACTGTTGCGGAAATCAAGCAGTATAGAACAGTGCTTCTTATCAGGTTGTGTCCTAGTGCATTCTTCTCCCCTAATTTATCTGCACCATTTTCAATTCCATTGGATAATTGTGTTAACAAGAAAACAATCTGGAATACATAGATTCCGATTACTGCCTGGAAATAATATGTCGGGATGCCGTCTCCAAACAATGAAGCTATGTCTGTTATCCTGCCCCCTACCTCTGATGTTCCCAAGTTCTGGATATTTCCAGAGAGTGCACCTAAAATATAAGTTATCATGGATGTTATGCCGATAACAACTCCTGAAATTGCAGGTGTTAAGAAATGTATCTGTGATTTCATGTCAGATATGACGTCTGCCATCAAGTCTTTCAGTCTTTCATTTACTTTGTGTATCTCTTTGATGTATCTTGCAATGTTCATGAGTGCTTGCGCAGCTATCACAGGCCCTTTTCTTATGCTCTGGACCAATACCTGCATAGAGCTCTGGATTATGTTGGAGGGGAAGTAAACAAGTGCTCCTGTTTTTGGGTTGAATATTGCCTCTTTCACACTCATTCCTAGTTTTACTATGTTGTTAGACACTAATCTGAAGAATCTTCCGCTTGTCGAGTCTCCCATAACGCTTGCTACTTTTTGGAATGCTATCTCTGCAGGAAGCCCATCCCCTAATCTGTTTCCTAATTGAAACAAGGCAGATGAAAATTCATCTTCTAGTTTTTTAGTCCGCTCCCTTATCTGAATTATGTTCTTGCTCCGAAGTCTGTAATACAGACCAACACTAAATGCTAATGCCAATGGAAAAAACAGGCTTAACAAAGCCGCCCCTAGCCCATATGGCCCTATTATTTTGCCTGGTACTGTGTTGCTTTCCCTGTACTCTAACAGTTTTATCCCGAAAGGTAGGTTAATATCAAATCCAAGCGAAGGATTTATGGTGTGTAATATTAATGGTGTTAAGGCTATCAAGCCCAAGAACGCCCCTACTATTATGCAAATAAATATTGGCTGTATCTGTAATTCAAATCCGCCGATATTCACGATTATATTCTTATATTTCTTTAGTTCTGGATTAATCTCAGAAATGTCAGTATCTCCATAGCCTGTCGGTCTTTTTGATAGTATACTTTTACCAAGATAGTAAACAACAACAGGTAATATGACATTATACAGTGTTGCGATGTGCCACCATTTTACATTTTCCATAAAGCTCACAATAAGTGGCAATATAACCAATCCTAATATTGGCAAGATCACGCCCATCATGTGCAGCATAGTAATAGGTGATTTCAGGTTCTGTGCATAGTGAAGCATTTTTTCATATGTCTCTGTCAAGATTACGTCTAAAGATTTGTCAAGCATTGCAAGTCTTCGGTCTTCTGATGTCTCATAAAGAGAGCTCTCAATCAGGTGAAATGCCTCTACAAATTCATTGTTCCATTTTTTCCAGGTCTCTAGATATACATCTAATGCTGCTTTTACAGATTCGTACTTTCCTGCTTCTACATCCCATATTACTTTTTTCAAGTCAAGCGATAAGGGAGGTGATAAATGCTCAGAAGCAAACTCTATTGCATTCTCTAGGTTAGAGGTGTGCCTCATGAACGTTACGACATAAAAAATGCACAAGACCATCTGGTTGCTTGCTTTCATTCGCCAGTTGTTTGCCAAGAAGCCAGGCATTCTGTTTAGTACTGCTATGAGTGCAATTCCAAACAGGAAAAATAGCATTACAAAGAATAATGATCCTATTAAGATGCTGAATGTCGCTCCTAGTATCATTACAGCAAGCGGTAATAAATAAGCAAGTGCCTGCACCCCTCCTGGTGTTATATTCAGGTGGCATATGTTTATAGATTCTTGGATTTTTTCTGCCTTTTCTGGCTTTACTTTTATTTTTAGTATTTTTGCACAGAAATTGCATGCTTTTTCATAAAGTGTCATGTGTTTAGGCATTGCTTCTTTCTTGAATTGCTTGTACTCTCTTGTGAATGTCCTTTCAGATGGGCCTAGTTCTTTTAGCTCTAGTTCTGACTGTAGTTTTTGCTTGTATCTTGCTACCAGGTCCTTTACATCTGTTTGATTTGTCATATTATAAATTCATTTTTTTGATGTGTCTTTTCATCCATTCATTCCACCTGAATAGTATCTGCTTGCTGTCCAGGCTCCCTACCTCTTGTTTTACTTCATCTGATATCCTGTGGAATTGGTCATTTGCCAGGACTGTAAAGTCTGCCTCTAGTATGTCGTCATTTTTTGCCTTGTCAGCTGCTTCAACTATTGCCTTTTTTATTTTTGCTCTTAATTCAATGTTGTCCCATACAGCATCCCAGTTTCCTGCCCATTCTCGTACAGTTCCTGCTATTGATTTTATGACGTCAGAATCTCCGTTTAGTAAATCTTTTGTTGGTATCAGCTTGTCTGTCACTGCATCATATTTTAGCAGGTCAACAAATCCGCCTTCTCTCAATGGGTCATCTTCCCAGTGTTTTCTTACTTCTGTGATTTGTGTTATTCTTCTCCACCTGTGCAGTCCATCTGGGCTCCTGACAGGATTTGCAACGCAGATTATATCTGTTGCCTTGAAGCTTGTTCTTGGGACTTCCAGGTCATTGACTACTCTGTCAAATACGCCATAAGGGCTGTCGCCGTGGATTGTTCCTGCAACAACATTTGCTAGGGCGCCAACTCTCATTGCTTCGTATAGCGCTTTTGCCTCTGTGCTTCTTACCTCTCCAACTATCAGGCTGGAATCCCCCAAACGTAAAGTAGTTCTTATGCCTACATCTGCGCTTACCTCTGTTGTCCCTCTTGTCATTGCACTTGCTACTTTCATTGATTGGATGTTGTAGTTCAAATCCCTTAATGCTTTTACTGGCAGCTCTAATGTATCTTCTATTGTGATTATTCTTCCCTTTCTCATTATTTCTACCATCATAGATCCCAGAAAGGATGTTTTTCCTGCGCTTCTTGTTCCTGCAACAAGCATTGTTCTTGCTCCGTCTATCAAGAAGCTCATCACTCCTGCTGCCTGTGCAGTTATCATGCCTGTTCTGATAAATAAAGGCAGGGTCCAGGGCTTGTCACGGTGTCTTCTCAGAGCAAACGCAATCCCATGAGGATCTAGTGGCTCTGTTATTGCCGCGACTCTGGCTCTTACTCCTGGCAGGACCAATTCAGTGTCTAGAATCGGGTTTGCTTCATCTAGTGGTCTGCCAGAGATCATTCTGAGCTTAGACGCCCAGGACTCTGCTTCTGTGGGGGTTGGAATTATGTTTGTGTAACAATCGCCAAATTCTCCTTGGTTGATGAATATCGGCGTTCTGCCCATTGGGCTGTTTATTGTTATGTCTTGTATTTTTGGGTCTTGCAATAGGACTTCTATTAATCCAAATCCTACTGTGTATCTCACTAGTATTTTTGTGAGTTCTTCTCTGTCTTTTTTTCTTAGTGTGTAGTTTCTATATCCTGATAATTCTTCCAGCAAGTCTGCTCCTACGTTATTAAAGACCTCTCTCATTCTCTCAGGATCTACGAATTCGCTTCTTTTTGGCTTGTGTTCAGCCATTATTTTTCTTGCAGCATCAAGCAGCTCGTATTTTTCTTCTGTCAGCCTGAATTCTGGAGGAACAATGTGGTAGAGATTCTGCACAGTGTTTGGCATGGTGAATATTGTTACCTCTGTCCCCTCTACTTCATAAGAATCAACTTCTTCTGCTTCAGGAGGGTATGAAGACATTAATTTTGTAAACATGAAATCTGGTTTTACTAATGGTGCAAAAATTAATCTATAGACTTCCCTGTCCCCTATCTTGAATCCTGCCAGATGAGGGATTGATAACTGCACTATTTTTGTTTTTTCAAGGCTTGCAGTTATGTCCTTTAATAGGGTGTAATATTGTTGCAGGCATTTCACCCCTTCTGCAGGCATTATTTTTCTCTCAACAAGGCTGTGCTCGTGTCTTGCTGTTCTTTTTAGCTGCACATATGTTCCCACTGGGTCTGATTTTAGGTTTTGGAATATCAGAGTTTGTAATGCGATATATCTTGGGTCAACATATCTTCTGCACTGCGGTGATGCTAGAAGTCCTTTCTTAAGCTTATGTTTTAGTATGTCTTTGTAGAGTCTTGCTATCTCTACAAGCATTCTTGTCTGGTCATAATCGTATTCATAATCTCTTTTTTGCGTAATGATTATTCTTGTTGCACTGCCTGTCTCTGCAAGGATCTCAATCACCATGCTCATTGTTTTTGGAGAATCTTCTATAGATGGGAAAAAAGTGCAGTCTTCGCAGTTTATCCTGATTGTTATCTCTTCTCCTTCCCTTATTATGTCATATTCTCCGCATGCCATTTTAGTCTTTTTCCTCCTCCTTTAGTCTCTCTAATGCAATCTCGATTAAGTGTGATTTATTTCTGTACTTTTTCCTGTCCTTAGAAACTCTTTTTTCAAGCCACTTGATCAGGTCTTCATCTATTGTTGCAGATATTGGTTTTTTCATTGTTTTTTAGCTAATAAAAACATATTATTTTATATATGTTATGTTTTTTCATAGTATATAATATATTTTATATGATAAATTTATTAGATTTGTCAACTACTCTCGTATGGTTACACAAGTTTATTATTTAAGTAATAATTAAATAGGAAAATGGTGGATATTACAGCGCCAAAACCTGGTGAAAGGCCAAAAGCAGGCATGTTTGGGGCAAAACCCCCTATTCCAGAGCCTGCCATGGGCAGGGGAGAAGATATCACTAAATTATCTGCAAGACTCAAGATTTCTGAAGAAAGATATGGAGAGCTAAGGAAAAAACTCATGCTGATAGAGCAGAATATGCTCTCTCACCACAAGAAAGCCATGAATGAGATAAAGGTTTTGCACTCAGAAATAACAGATGTTAATTCAAAAATCAATGAAATCCAGGATAGGATACTCTTGATTGTCAAGGAATTGAGACTTACTGCTAAAAGAGAAGATATTGATGTCATGAAGAAATATGTTGAATTGTGGAATCCCTTGCGTTTTGTCACAAGAGAGCAGATTGAGAATATTGTGCAAGAGATAATGAGTTCACAAAACGCGCCAGTTAAAAAGAAATCATCAGATATACCAAAAGGTTTATAAAATAAAATAGTAATTTATTTTTAAAAAGAGGTATAATATGGCATTTATGGATATTTTCAAAGCAAAGAAGAAAAAGGCCCCTCCTTCTCCACCAGCGCCTTATCCTGGAACTCCTCCTGGAGCTCTGCCTGCTGTAGCTCCTGGATTGCCTATTGATCAGGTTCAGGCACTGAAAGACCAGGGCATGCTTAATGATCAGATAATCAATACTCTGCAGGCGCAAGGTTATGATCCTGTTTCAATTAATAATGCAATTGCTCAGGTAGAGGCAGGTCCTCCTGCAGGTCCTATTTCTGATATACCTGGAATGCCGCCTCCTGAGCCAGAGATGCCTGCTTTCAGGGAAAGGCCTAGAAAAGAGGCTCTCTCTGAGAATGTTGAGGAGATTGCAGAGTCTATTGTTGAGGAAAAGTGGGGTGAGTTCACAAAAGAGCTTGCCAAGATTACTGAGTGGAAAGACAAGGCAGAATCTCGCATCATAAAGGTTGAGCAAGAGGTGCAGGACATGAAAGATGATGTTGAGAATCTTCATAAGGCCATTGTTGCCAAGATTGGAGAGTATGATAAGAATCTTCTTGATGTTGGAACAGAGATAAAGGCCATGGAAAAAGTCTTTCAAAAAGTTCTTCCAGAACTCACTGGAAGTGTTTCTGAGCTTAGCAGGATAACTAAGGGCATTAAAGGAAAGAAGAAAACAACAGAATAAGCTAGCTTTTTGCTGTGAGTCTCTGTATTGTAAACATGGCGATTAATAGTATAAGTGCAAGCCCTAATACTTTTGGATGGAATAGTGTCTGCCAAAATCCTGCCTCTTCTGTGGTGGCTCCTTCTGGTACAATAGTCACATTCCCGTCTGTTGTTAGTGGTGTGAAGCCTTTTTCTTCTGAGATTACTGTCGTCAAAGAGCCTATTCCTATGATTAATACAATTGCCAAGACCCAGTATCCAAAGTCTTTTCCATATTCTGTGCTGGTTATTGTTTGTAATATTGTCTCTTCTTTTATTCCAAAGGCAGTGTATGCCATGAATACCAAGAGCATGAAGATAAATACCAGCACAAACCATGGTGCCATCATGTTTATTGTCTTGACAACAACAGGGTTGAAGATAGTGAGCACTGCCAAAGCAAATGATATCACCAGCGCTATGGCGTGGTTTTCCTTGAACCAGGAGATTCTTGTCAAGACTACATAGCCTAAGACAATTATCAATAAGAAAGGAAAAATTACATCAAACTTCTGCAGTAATCCAATATCTAATGGTGTTGCCATTTTTATTTAGTTGGTGGATGTTTCTTGTACATTTTAGGTACCCATGTAGACCAAGGCTCATATCCTGTCTCTCCTGGTTTTAGTCCTGGTTCATGTGTTACATATAGGAATATCAATCCAAAGACTACTAGCACAATCACTAATGTCTGTACCTCTGGTGATATCCAATTCAGTATTGGGATGTCTACTATGTTGGATACAAAGATTCCTATTAAGATAAGGCCGCCTATTATTGCTGCTATTCCTGAAACAGCAGAGTACTCTGGCCACTCTCCCCACATCAGTCCAAGCATGACCATCAACAATACAACTGCTACTATCAACAAGACTGTCTCTGGCATGGCTGCGTTCATTATTGCGATTACATCCATTCCAGTGGGATATGTTCCCAGTATATGCGGGATTATTGCTGTTAAGGTTATTGCTAGCGCAATTACTGCGTTATATCGCTTTTCCCCAAATACATTTATCTTTTGCAGGACTGCAAAAAGAATAGTGAATATCAATACAAATGGGACTAGTACATCTAGTACTCCCCATTGC
>CAZXEZ010000030.1:7828-11433 GCA_964640255.1 uncultured Methanosarcinales archaeon
AAGTAATAGAATGTGTCTTGAAACATGCCTCCGCCATATTGGAATAACATTTTATTTGCCTCCTTCTGGTGTTTTTTTGCCGCTCATCCATTTTGGAGGAGAGGCCATTATCCATACAAATATTATTATGCCTATTATTAGGATTATTGATGCCACTGCTGTGCTTGTCCAGAACCTGCTTACCCAGTTTATGAATACCTCAAGCCAGCTAAGTCCTGCTTCTGTCTTTATTGCAGAGAGGAAGATGAACACGATTCCCACGAACATTATTATCATGAATATGTATCTCCACGTTCCCTCTAGTGCTACATCTTCGTCGCTCTTGAAAAATGTTCCTACAAGCATAAGGAAAAAGACAGACAATAGCAATAGTATGATTATGTTTGCAGATACTGCTGTTATTGCCTCAACAAGCCTGCTTGATGCTATCACTAAAAATCCTATCACAAATGCCACCATTGCATTCAGGTTTTTCTTTGTGTATTTCTTGCCTTCTATCTCTTCTGAGCCGAATATTTTTGTTTTTTCAAGTATTGCGAAAACTATTGTGAATGTCAATAAGAATGGTAGAACAACCTCATAGACTCCTATTTTTTGTAAAAAACCGATTACATTACCTAAAATTGATGCCATATTCATTCCTTTTTTTCTTTACTGAAAAAATTCTCTTTAGTATATATAAACTTTTCGCTCTATTGATATTGTCAATAATGGCAATGCTGCCTTGCATAGTTCTCGTGATTATATACATGATTTGATAAATCTGAGTGCTGTGCAGTTTCAGAAGCGTAACGAAGCGCAGCATTGCCAATGACGCCAGGCATAGTTCGTGGTATACTATTCGGGCATACATAAATCTGAAAAACAAGCAGGAACAAAAATAAGACATAGCGCGCCATTGCCCCGCTAAACAAAAGGTTTATATTGTTTCACTTTATAAATGCTTTTTATGATAAACAAGAAATATTTTGCAGCGATGCGCAGGGAGATTGAGCAGTTTGATTCTCTTAGGGAGGACTTGATAAAGACCTCCAGGGATCTGCTTAAATTATCCAAGGCAACTATCTACAATATTCATAGGCATAACATTTCAGAGGCCTCTAAGCAGCTGAAAAAAGCAAAGACAATCATCAAGAAGATGAATTCCTTTATCAAGAAGAATGCATCTCTTGTCTCTGTTGGAGCATATTCAGAGGCTCTTGAAGAGTATGTTGAGGCAGCAGCTTATTACAATTTCATAAAAAAGAATAAGCTTCCTACTGCTAAAGAGCTTGGTGTTAACACTGTGGTTTATATCCAGGGTATCTGTGATTTAGTGGGCGAGTTGGTCAGGAAAGCGATTAATTCCAGCATCAAGGGCGATTTCAAGACAGCTCTAAAGATTCGCGATTTTGTTTCAGACATCTATGGAGAGTTGATGATGTTTGATTTCAGGAATAGTCCTGTTCGAAGAAAGTTTGATTCTATCAAGTATGGCCTGGACAAGCTTGAAAATCTGATTCTTGAGCTTAAATTGAAGAAAAAGATAAAATGAAAAAACTTTCGCATGCTAATGGGAAAGGTTCTGCAACGAAGTTGCAAAGAGCTGCACGTATTGCCCTCACTCAGTGCATGGGCGTAAAAAAAAGAGATTCTGTTCTGATTATAACTGATAAGCCTAAGAAAAAGATTGCAGAAGTTTTTTTCTATGAGGCAATGCCTCTTGCAAGGCATGTTTTGTTGGTTACTATTCCTGTTGGCAAGATTCACGGTGCAGAGCCTCCTAAATTAGTAGGAGAGGTAATGAAAAAGTATGATGTTCTTCTCTTGATTACAACTAAATCTCTCACGCATACAAATGCAACTAAGCTTGCCAAGAAAAAAGGTGCAAGAGTTGCCTCTATGCCAGGAGTTACTGTAGAGATGGCTAAGCGATGCTTCCCTGTTGATTATAAAAAAATGGCTGCTCTTAACAAGAAACTTATAAGATATCTGAAAAAGACAAGCAAGGTTCACATAACAACTGCTAAAGAGACTGATATAATCATGGTTGTTAAGGGCAGGAAGTTGTGTGATGATAACGGCATCTACACAAAAAAAGGCACAGTAGGTAATCTTCCTGCGGGAGAGGTATGTTTTGCTCCTAAAGAAGGAGCTACAGAAGGTGTTTTTGTTGTCGATGCCTCTATGTTTGATGAAAAGATAAAGAAACCTATCATAATAAAAGTCAAAAAAGGTTATGCTTATGATATTGCGGGTGGTGCTCAGGCAAAAAAATTATTGAATATGATTAAGCCATTAGGCAAGTCTGCTTTTAACATTGCAGAATTGGGTATTGGTACTAACCCAAAGGCAAAAGTGACTGGTAGGGTCTTGGAAGACGAGAAAGTCAGAGGAACTTGCCACATCGCTCTTGGAAACAGCACTGCATTAGGTGGAAAGATATATGCAAAGTGCCATCTTGATGGTGTCATCAAGAAACCAACTATCTTCTTTGACAAGAAATGCATCATGAAAAACGGAAAGTTTTTAATATAGTTTTTCCTTATTTCTTCTTGAGGTGGTTTTATGAGAAAATTAGTTTTTCTTCTGCTGATTTTTTTAGTCGGTTGTGCAGCAAAAACCCCTACAATATCCAATAATGCTGAGGTGAATGATATGGCAAAAGTCTTGTTTGTTATTGCTCATGAAGGTTTTCGTGATGAAGAGTGTTTTGAGCCAAAAGAGGTTCTAAAAGATCAAGAAGTTATAATCGCCAGTACAGAGACAACTCCTGCAACAGGTTCTTTAGGAGGTAAAATAACTCCTGATATCACTCTTGATGAGGCCTTGAATAGAATCAATGAGTTTGATGCTGTTGTCTTTGTTGGCGGTCCTGGAGCAAGTGTTTATTTTGAGAACCCGACTGCTCACAAGATTGCGCAGAGTGCAAAAAATATTCTTGCAGCTATCTGCATTGCCCCTGTTACTCTTGCAAAAGCAGGTGTATTAAAAGGGAAAAAAGCAACTGTCTGGAATGACGGCCAGAAAACTCAAGCAAAGATTCTTGAGGACAATGGTGCAACTTATGTTGCAGAGGATGTTGTTGTTGATGGTAATTTAATAACAGCAAACAGCCCTAATGCTGCTAAGAAGTTTGGCGAGGCTATTCTTGCTAAATTGTAAAAAAATTGCACTAATTAAGACTATGTTTTGTGCAATTTTTTTATCCCCCCAACTCGCAAATTAAGATATTGCGAGTTGGCGTTATCTTGATTTTTGTTTTTAAAGAGGAAAAGACTTAAATACTTCTGCCTGTTTTTTCAGGGTTATGTATAGGACTAATACCTGTGGAGAATTGAACGAGAAGTTTGTTGGTAAAGAGGTAACTCTTGCTGGCTGGATTGATTCTCTTAGGATTCAGGGCAAGATTGGTTTCTTGCTGTTAAGAGACAGGTATGGTATCACTCAGTTTTTTCTTAGTCCACAATTAGCAAAAGAATTCGGACACTTAAAAAAAGAATCAGTAGTGCAGGTTAAAGGAAAAGTTAATGCACGGCCAGAAAAACAGGTCAAAAAAGACATGCCTACTGGCGAGGTTGAGGTTGAGGCGCGGGAAATCAAGGTTTTATCAGAAGCATCAGAAC
>CAZXEZ010000031.1:0-11018 GCA_964640255.1 uncultured Methanosarcinales archaeon
GCCCTACTTTCACCTCCTCAAAAATCATCTTTTTTGGCATAATGCCGACAG
Organism: uncultured Methanosarcinales archaeon; assembly: GCA_964640255.1. Classification (GTDB taxonomy): domain Archaea; phylum Nanobdellota; class Nanobdellia; order Woesearchaeales; family ARS49; genus WJJT01. The sequence continues at coordinate 52 of CAZXEZ010000031.1, forward strand.
AGCAGAGATTTTCCCTGATTTTTTGTGATTTTCCCGACAAATGAGTTCAAGGGGCGTTTCACCATCAACCTTGGTTTAACAGCAAATCCTGCAAAAGTAATGCAGTTTCTTGAAATTTTGGGATAATACCGTACAACTCCTCCAAACCCTAATTAGGCACTAGTTTTCCTAAACCTCACTTTTGGCATTTTTAGCCTAAAATGTCCCTATTTTAAAGTATCTTAAATTTGTTTTTTTATCCTCTATAAACTGAAAAGATTGATTTTGTCACTGGCATTTGGGAACATAGTAACCTTTGACAAATAATGGAAGCCAAATAACTAACCCAACATAATAAATTACATTAAATCTTTAACAAAAAATAGTAACCAAAATCAACATTACTAAATATATTTTAAAACGCTAATTAATTTTTTTTACGTAAGAAAAGTGAGGATAACAAGAGTAAGCAAAGATTTCAGGGGAAAAACTTGAATATTAGCGCAGGTAAAATCCAAGAATTTTAGAGTGACAAAAGTTTAGGCACCATTGAATTTTTGCTCAAGAGCGCCTGAGAAATAGGGATTCAAAATCACTGGCTTAGAGAGAATTTTGAGTAGTTTTAGGACAGTTCAGAACCAGGCCTAAAACATATGCTGAAGGGCACAGAACAATAAAATAAAGAAAAAGTGAGTTTACCCAATATAAGTAAACTTTTTCTTTTGTTTGAGCTGCTGGGCCTTCTCTCCTTGAGTGACTATCTGCTTCAGCTTCTTCTCAAACTCTTCTGCCTGTTTCAGCAGCGGTTTTGGGTTTACTTTCAGCCTTAAGTAATCGTCGATAAGTTTGATTATTTTTGCAGCTGCCTTGCTGTCAGGCATCTTTGTGTGTGTCTCTGCAAACATGCAGGTTGTCTTGAACGGTGATTTCAGGAGTATTGCTGCTGTTGAGCCCACGATTATGCCTTCATTAAGACACTTGTGTCCAAGTGTATCAAGTCTTTTTGATGTTGCTATGTCTTTTGTGAAGTAGAATGTCTGTGATTCTTTTGCAGGAGCCTCTGCAGAGCCCACGCCCTCTATTGTTATGAGCTCTTTTGCCTCTAGTTCCTTGCAGACGTCTAGGATTAGGTCTGCTGCCTCCCATTCAAGGCCTGTTGCGCTTGTTATTGCGTGTATTATCACAAGGTTGTATTTTTTGTTATAGTATACTCCCACTGGATCGACAAGCTTGCACTCATGAATAGCTATCATCGACGGTGTGTGCGGTGTCTCAAAGAAATAGTTTCCTATTTTTTCGCATTTCAGGTGGTCTATCAGAAAGCCTGTGGCAATTGTACCGACTAGACCTATTCCTGGGAATCCTTCGATAACTGTGACGCCTTTTGGTTTTTTTGTCAATATCACCCTTCTTTTTTTGTCTGCCATTGTATTTTGAACAGGGGAGCAGTCTACTATTTAAATTTTTCTCAAAATGTAGGCGAAAATTAGAACTTTAAAAAAGTTCTAAATTCACCAAAAACAGAGTTTTTGGCGAAAAATTTATATAAGATATTCACGGATTTAGTATAAAATTAAGTTTAAAAACACTTTGAGGCAGCGCCAAAACAGTTTTGGCTGGTCTCAAAACAAAAAATTTTGAGGTGATTAAATGGCAAAGAAAAAAATGATGGGGCTAACATACCCAACAAAGTGCCCGGCATGGTTTGGAATCCTGGTTCTATTAGTTGGTCTATGGTTCATGGCAGCTGACCTGGGATACCTAAGTACAGGTGGCTTGACAATCTGGCCAATCGTTATAGCCCTAATCGGCTTGCATATGTGGCTTGCTAAGTAAGCCATTTTATTTCTTTATTTTTTTGAATTTCTGCCAGTTTCTGAAATAAACCATAATCTTTTTAAACCATCACAGTTTAAGTTCAGGCAATAGTTGTAATTACTAAGTGGTAACTGAAAGGGTGAAGAATGGTATTCGAGAAAATTAAAGATACTATATTTGGAAGAAAAGATACTTCTACAGAGAAACCTGCTTCAGAGCAAACTCCAGAAGAACCACAAGAACCTGCTCTTGATGAAAGAATAGCAAATATGGATATACTTGAGTTAAGAGACGAATACGCAGGAATTAAGGCACAAAGAGATTTGCTGAATGATGCTCTTGCTGAAAGAGATGCAAAAATAGAGCATTTGAATGGTCAAGTTATAGAGAGGAGCAAGGGGTCAATCCTGCGCTTTGATTCAGAGATGCAAGAACTGTACAAGAAATTTGAAGCAGATAATATGACCACAGCAAAAGTCTTGGATGATATTGCCAAGTTTATATCACAACCCATAGAATGTGCAACAAAAAAGGATATTCGATTTGCAGAATACCAAGCGATGTACAAAATAATGGAAGAAACAATTCATGACTTTATTGCGCGAATAAGAGCGCAGATGGGAGACAAAGGCTTGATTGCATCAAGAGAGCAGGAAGTGAGAATCAGGTCGGAATTTTATAACTTGTTTAAAAGAGTTGCACGAATTGCAGAAACACACCCAGAACTGGATACGAATACTCATAGAACAGCAGATGAAAATGCAAAGTTGCGTGCAGATAATGAGAAATTTAAAAGAGATAATATAGTTAAGGCAGATGAATTGGCTTACTTTCGCCAGCAGAAACAATTAAGAGATATGTTAAAAGTAATAGTTCTTGCAGCACAGAGTAGTGAAGCAATGCGCACATATTTTGATAATATTGCGCCTGGTGTTAAAGGTTTGGCTCTGCATGCAAATGTGGACTCAACACAAGAGATATATGCTAAAATTTATGTTGGAAAATTAATAGAACTTACTCAAAGAGAAGAGGGATGGGATACAGCTGGTAATATTGCCATGCGTGACGTTCATGCTCTTTCAACAAAACTTACTCTTTTAATGAATTTATTGAAGGAAATAGCGCCAGGAGCAATAGAAGGTCTGCAGAAAGATTTGAAAGGAGCAGATAAATTAGACAAAGAGCGGATTAAAAAAGGAGAATTCCCTAAAGAATACCGTGCAGTGGTTTCTGCAGCAATTCCTAAAATGTTTGTATCGCGTACTGAATTGGACTTATTGATAAAAAGTTTGATTACAGAGCTAAAAGAGCAGCAGCCTGTTGAATTAAGACAGGCGCTTGAAGGCAAGACTACTTATCATGAAATCACAGATGCAGTCACTGGCTTGATTTCAGATACATTTGAAAAGCAAAGAAAGATTGTTCAGTATAGTGGCGAAATCATAACTAAAGTGTATTCTGCTGTTGAGAAGCTTTTCCCAGAGCCTAATAATGCTGAGACAGCAACTAAAGAGTATGTCCAAGACAGGTCAAGCTTGACAGAAATATTGAATGAGGAAAATGTGGGCGTGAAAGGCAAGAAGATTGCAGAATTCATTACAAACAGGCTTGCAACAAGCATAAGACTGCAAGAGGCAACACAGGCAATTGCAGAAAATAAGGTTTCATTTTATGAATTAATCACACTTGCAACAGGCAAAGAGCCAGACGATGAAAGATTTACAAAAGATCCTGCAGGATATGTTTTAGAGGCAGTAAATCAGCTTAAGGAAAATATCGCAACTGCAGCGCAATATACTGTGCCTCTTACAAACCCAGTCACTCTTGTAAAGCAGGCTTATGTTCACCAGATGCTTGGAAACGCTTACGTTGCAGAAAACCAGGAAGATAAGGCAAGAGAACAGTATGATAAAGCAAAAAAGATTTGTGAACATGCAAGAGATTTTGCAGCAGATGATGTAAAAGAGGATATAGAGTCAGAGATTGCAAAGTTTGAAGAGTTTGCAGGAGTTGAAAAATGAGCAGTGAACCTATAAGAGAAGGCAAAATAGGAGATTTTGTTTGGAGAAAATCTAATTTTGAGGATTTTTTTAAGCCTTTTGCTAGAGCAGGTTATACAGTATCAGATGAAAACATAGACACACTTGCTCAAAGTGATAAATTCTGGGATGAAGACAATAATGTACTGCCTGACAAAATAACAATGCTAAAACGTGAAGGTTCAAAAACTCTTCTTGTGGGTGATGATTTGGGTTTTAATCCAGAAGAATATGAAAAAATTAATGAAATGCTGAAAAAAGGAGAAGAAGCACAGGCAGAAGCAGCAACTTTAAGAGAAAAAAATGCAGATTTAGAGACAAGGCTTCAGGAAGCCAAAGATCAACTGCACGGAACAAACGCGGGAATTAAAGGATTGCGGTCTCAAAAAGAGACAGAAGAAACAGCATTTAGTATCTTGAAAAAAGAAATTGCCGACTTGCGTAAAGAGCAGAATGAAATAGATCAGTATATTGCAGGACAAGGTCCTGCTGTTAAAGCGATTGAAACAGAAATTGCAGGGTTTGTCGCTGAAAGAGAAAAAGCAAAAAAACTTTGCAGAAAGGAAGAAGACGCTCTCAAAAGATTCAGGGAAACAGACATTAAAGAGCGTGCAGAGCTTGATGCAGATTATAATAAAAGAGATCAGGAGATAAAAGAAGATATTGATGAAAAGGAAAAAGCGCTTGCAGGGCTTGCAGCGAACCTTGGAACAGCGCAGGAAGAGTTTGCAGAAGTGAGTCAGAAGCTTGACGCTAAAAAAGCCGCTCTTACAACAGTTGAAACAGAACTAGATAATGTCAAGAAAACAAGAACATACCAAGCGTTGCAAAAGAAATTTAATAAAAGAGATCTTTTGCTTAGGCAAATAATCAGAACAGTAATCCCGCTTGATTCAGGCAAGGAGCTTGATAGCATGATTGTTAAAAAATTATTTGAACAATTGTCAGCAGTTAAAACTCTTTATGCAAAGCTTGATGAAGTTGCAGCAGAAGTGCTGGAAAAAGATACTGAATCACAGCCAAAAGCAACAGATAGCGCATTTAGCTGGTTTACCAGCAAAGCAAAAAGCGCGAAAGATACTGCAGTCACTATTTTTAAAAAAAAGCCTGCAAAACCAAAAGATGTCCTGGAAGTCACTAAATACATCAGTGTTCTTGATAAAATAAGAGACGCAGTTGTGGCTTACAAAAATGAGCTGGAGCAGGCAGTAAAAGCTCCAGAGCCAGGCTCTGTGATTGATGAAAAAATAGAAGGGTTATTGAATGACTTGCTGGGCGCAGTTGATGCAAAGCCTGCTGATGAAGAGATTGCTAATCCTGGCTATATAAGGAATTATGTTGCTGGAGTCAGGGAGTGTGGATTTGAGATTTACAGCTTGATCGCCTCAAGAGATGCAGAGGCCATAACATATGTTTTGGATGACTTGGCACAGACAAAATATGAAGAAGGCGATTCTAAAGCTGCTGTTGAGATTACAGAGAGAGCTGTTGATTTGTGTAAAAAGGCACTTCCTGATGACAAGGAAAGGCTTGCTGATTTTGAGGCAAATTTGCAGATTTACAGGGGAAATAGTGAATAAACCGAAAGCAGGCTCGAGCATGCTCTCGCAGCTTTCTTTTTTGCCATGCAAAACCGAAAATTGGAAATTTTTGACAAATTTCCAAATTCACAAAAAAACCTTGTTTTTTTGCGAAAGCTTTATATACTAATACTACCACTTACTAGTAATAAAAAAATAGATTGTGGGTGAAAGACAAAAAAATGGCAGAATCAAATGACAAAAAGGTCCCTAGAAAATTACCTAGGCCTGCTGCTTTTGGAAATCGTATTAAAAAAGAAGCAGCTAGAAAAGCTGCAGCTGAAAAGACTGCAGAGCCAGCTGTTGATCTTTCTAAAACATCTGTTCCTGAGTTTGTTGCACCAGCTCTTGGTGCTGAAACAGCGCCTGAGGCAGAGACTTCTGAAGAAGGCACTGGATTGTTTGATGGGGTTATGGGTATACTTGATGCAGCTGAAAAAAGACTTGCTGAGACAGGAAGACTTGCAAAGCCAGCATCTGCAGAAGACAAAAACAAGCAGAAATTTAGCGATTTACTTGAAGAGCCTGACAAAGGCCCTGCTGAGCCAGCAGAGGCTCCTTCTGATGAAGAATTAAGTAGTGTGACTCTTCCAGGTTCTGAACCAGCAGATAAACCTGCTATTACAGTTATTGAAGACGAAACTTCTGTTCCTGGAACACGTGTTGGTGCAGAAGCTCCTGATGCAGATTGGGATACTAAAACACCTGTTGATGGCATTGATGTTGCAGCTGTAACAAGTGAAAAAGCAACTGAAACAGCTCCTAAGAGAAAAGGCATTGTCAGACATGCTCTGGATGGATTAAATGTATTTAAGTATTTTAAAGGCAAACATGCAGAAGTTTTGCCTACACCGAATCTAAAGCCTGATTTTAGAGGCCTTTCTGGTGAAGGTGCTCCTCAAGAAGAGGCTCCTGTAGAAGGTCTTGAGGTTGTTGCTGCAAAAACACCTGCAAAACCTAAGAAAAAAAGCATATTAAGCAAAATTCCGCTTGTAAGTAGAATTATTAATTACAAGAGTAAAGCCAAAAGAATTGAGGACGATTTAAGAGCACAGGCAGCAGAACTAGGGGATGGTGAAGGTGTTCTTCCAGAAGAGCCAGGTGTTATTTTTGTGGAAGGTGAAGGTGAAGATGCTGGAATTACTTATGTTGATACAGTTGTAGACGAGCCAGTTGATGATGGAATCATTTTTCCAGAGCCAGAAGATCTTGAGGCCGCTGTTGCTGCAGATGATGCAGTTCCTGAGCCTGAAACAGTTTTAGAGGAAAGTGCTGTTGAAGAGCCAAGATATGCTGGTGTTACTTTTGATGGCAAATATGCTCCTATTTTGATGTTTGCAGCTGGAGAAAAGGCAGTTGTTAATGCAGCAAACAGGAAGATGTGGGAGAAGACTCTTGAGGATCTTGACCTTGCTTATGAGAATGCTGGGGAAGGCAAAAAGCAGGAGGCAGGAGATTTCAGGAATTATGTATTTGCTATTTATGCCAGTGCTAAAGGCGCTGAATCAAAGGATACAGATATCCTTGTTTATGTTTTGAGTGAGTTGGCAAATGCTGAACTGGACAAGGGAAATCATAAACACGCTTTTGCTTATGCAAAAAGAGCAAACCAGGTTGGAGAGGCAAGGCTTTTTGAAAACCCAAGTGCAGAAGCACTGCACAAGTGGGGCATGCTTGAGCATAATGTTGAGTTTTACGCTAATAAATTAGAGACAGTAGAGGCAGAATAAAATGGCAGACGAAACCAAGTTAAGATCATTGAAAGATTTTCATAGTGCTATTGCTGGCCTTGCAGCGCATTACATTCCTAAGCACGAGATGGCAGATTATTTTGAGCCTGAAGCTCTTAGAGGAGCCCAGACAAAGCCTTCTTACGGCATTACAGAGGAACAGAGAGGTATTATTGAGACCATACTTATGAACCTTTTGGAAAGAAAGACCAAGACAGTCAGCAAGAAGGGCAAGGCGAAAGAAGTCACAGCAGGCGCTACAGAGAGTCTTGTGATGGCTGCTAAAGAAGACCTTCCTGCTATGTTGAGAAACGATGCGGATAATTACCAGAATCTTGTTCATTTGCATCCTGCAAAGGTGAGGCGTTTTGTTACCGGTGCAAAAAATATTATTTTAAAATACCTTGAGAATAATCAAAATAAAAAAAGCTTTAAAGAATATGGCGTAGCTGATGCAATAACTGCTGTTAAGAGATTAGATAAAGGGCTTGAGAACAGGGTTATTGGCGCCTGCAAGAAAGAGATCAGGAACCTTGAGAGTGATTTCCGTGCAGAGGTAAGGGATGCAGGAAAGGCCTGGAGACAGGTTGGAACTCTTGAAAGAAAGAGTGACAGGCTTGAGAGGAAAGCTGACAAGCTTAAGATGAAGAAAGAGGAGCTAGAAGGTGCAGTTGCAGCTCTTGAGGCTGAGCAGTCAGAGGCAGGTTCTGCTTATAATACACTTGCCAAGACAAATACAGTATTAACTGGCAGAGTGGCAAAGCTTGAGGCAGATTATGCTAATTTACAGCATGAACTTGATGCTGCTAAGCAAGAGCTTGCAGATACAAAGAAAGATCACGATGCTGATGTGAAAGAGCTTGGCGAAGCTTATGATAAATTAAACAGTTTTGAAGACAGGCATAAAGCGCTTCAAGAAGATCTTGAAAAAGCATATGCGCAGCTGGAAAGCAATGACACAGAGATAGAGAATCTTTGCGAGGCTGTTGCGCGCACTGAAAGAGAGAAGGACGAGGCTGTTTCAGCTGCAGAAAAGAAATACGAAGATGAAAAATCAGTAAGAGAGCAGTATGAGACTGCATTTACTGTTTTGAATGCCCGCTACCAGGCAAGGTTTGCTGAGCTTGGAAGCATGGTTGCAGAATGGTATGCTTTCACAGAGAAAGCTCTGCAGAGCACGGAATTGAGCGGTAATGAGCAGTTGAAAGGACTGCGTTCAAGAAACAAAAAACTGGCTGTTCTTGTCACAGACTTGATTGAAGAGTCAAAGTCTGGCAAGCGTGTAGGACCAGGCCAAAAAGACATTGATGCTCCTTGGCATGAGCAAGAGGAAGCTTCAATACCTACTTTAGAGGATGCTGAAGGAAGGTATGCACAGCTTATTGCTGAAGTAAAGTCAGAGCACCAGAGAGAGGTCTGGGGATGGATGTATGCTCTTGATATTGATGCAGAGACTCCTGCTGAAATAAAGCAAGAGGTTTATTCAAGATTTCTTGCTACAAATCCACAAAATAATTACATCGCAGGAGTTGCTCAGTGTAATTTAGGGACTATTCTGGCTGAAAACAGAAAAGATTATGCAGCAGCTAGAGCACAGTATGAATTAGCAGTTGAAGCTGCTAATGCAGAGCTTGCAGAAAAGCCTGGAGATGAGGCTGCAGAAGGAAGATTACGCAGATATATTGCAAATATTGCCTGCTGTGATGAGCAGCTTGATGTGGTTGATACTGCTGCTTAAGTTGCAGGTGTTGCAGGCGGCGGAGGAACTGGCTCTGAAGTGAATCTGCCTGGTGGTGGAGGTACTGGTTCTTTGGTGAGTTCTTTTACTTCTTTTTCAAGATAACCTACTTCTGTATCAAGTAACTCTAGTTTTTTCTTTAGTCTGTTTATTATTGTTACCATCTCTGTTATTGCCGCCTTTACACTCATTTTTGGCTTGCCCTTTCTGGCGGCGTGTTTTCTCACGCGCGCCATTATCATATCAAAAACATAATCTTCATAACTGCCAAGCATTTGGATTAGGCTTTTTAAGTCTTCTTCCTCTGAAAAGAATGCATTTAGATTTCTCAGCAGTTGGTCTAGTTTTTTTCTTTGTTCTGCGCTGATTCCTTTTCCTTTTTCTAATATGTTTGTAAGCTGGCCTTCTGCATAACGTAGTTGCGCAGCTGCTTTTTTTACTATGCTTTCTCCTGCTTCGAGTTCTTTTGCTACTGTTTCGCGTAGCTTTTTTGCTTTTTCTATTGCTGCGAACGTTGCAGCTTTTGCTTCAGCTTCTCCTGTCGGAATCTTTACCTCAGCTGCTGCTGCTGCTTTCATTTTGATTACTTCTGCCCCTTTTTTCTTCACAACTGTTTCTGCTTCTATCCTTTCCTCTCCTTTTACCACGCTTAGGAATGCATCATCCAGAGCCCGTATGAATGTTTCTGCATGCCCTAGGAGCGTTCTTAATGCGTCTCTCTCTGTTTTGATTATTTCCAGGACTTCGCTTAATGATGCAATCAGTGCAGCTTTCTCTTCTGGTGTCGCCTGCGTTCCTAATATTCCCTGCACTTGTTCAATCAGCACTTCCACGTCTTTCATTAGCGTGTTATACTCTTCGTGTGTTCTGTCCCTGCTTTTTTGATATGTCACTCTTGCTTTGTCTATCATGCGTATCTCTGGTCTTAGCTTGGCGTCTATTGTTGCTCTGCTGAATGTGCCTAGTTTTTCTATTACAGCTGTTGTCAGGTCTATGAGTTTGGTGCAGGTTTCGCTTATTTTGACTCTTGCAGCTTCTTGGTTTTCTTCAGCAAGTCCCGGTATTTTCTCTAGGTCCTCTATCATAGTGCCTGTTTGCGTCATGATTTCTACTCTATTGTCCATGAGCTCGTTGATTTTTGTTGTCACTTCTGTCAAGTCTTTGTCTTGCAGGATTGCGTTAACATTTTCTTCAAACTCTTTTGCGATTTCTTGGAGTTTTCCAGCTATGAAGTTCATGTGTTCTTGTTCTTTTTTGGCTTCTACCCCAAATGCTGCTCTTTTTTCTGTATCTTCTATCTGTTCTATTAGGGATAGTAGTATTGGAAGTTTTTTATAAATGCTTGCGGTTTTTGCGTAAAATTCTACGCTGCTTTTTGCATTTTCAATCGAGTCTTTTGTTTTGGCAATTTTGTCTAAGATTTCTTTTCCAGGCAGGGGTATTTTTCCCAGCTCGTTGATTTGTTCTTTTAGTGCAGCTGCAATGCCAGTGCACTCGTCTGGCTTTAGTGTTGTTATGTCTTTTTTTGTTGTCTTTGATATATCTCTTATCTTGTTCAGGATTTCTGCAATTTTTTGGTTTTTAGCTTTTGCTGCCTCAAGTGCCTTGTCTAGTTCGCCTGCTTTCCCAGTTATGTCGCCAAGTTGTGTGTCTGTGTCCTGTCCTGCAGTGTCTAGGTCTTCTGGTGTTGCTACTCCTTCTCCTTTGAGGAATCTTTTAAGAAGCGGTGTTCTGCGCCCTGCCCATCCTGCGCCGTGTGCTAGCCCTTTCAGGCCGCCCCATCCTGCCTTGCCTACGCCGGCTCCTCCTTTTTTCAGGCCTCTAAGGACCTTTTTTGCTCCTTTCCAGACATCTCTTCCTACTCTTCTATCTCCTCTTGGGCCTCCTCCTGCCTTCATGCCCATTGCTGCAAAGAGCATCACCAATATGAGCGAGCAAAAAATAATTAAGCTAAATATGTAAATCGGTGTTCCCCAAAGTGTGAAGCTCCAGGGAAATAGTTGGATAACCCCTTCCATGTAAGCAGGCACTTTGGTCAGGAAAATATAGATTATCACTAATGCTATGACCAGCGCTATGGGCA
>CAZXEZ010000032.1:0-10973 GCA_964640255.1 uncultured Methanosarcinales archaeon
GCCCAACACGGAGATTCCTGTTATTTTTTCAAATATTGCTAAACAATTAGGAATTTATTTTGAGTATTCAACTAATGAAAAGGTTGCGTTTGAAGCAGCTGCAGCAGCTGCATGGTCTGGTGTAAGAGCGCTTGTTAGCATGAAGCATTTTGGATTGAATGTTGCAAGTGATTCTGTCTTTCCAGTAGCATATACTGGAGTCAAGGCAGGATTGGTCATCATGGTTGCAGATGATCCTGGCGGCTGGAGTAGTGTACAATCAGAGCAAGACACGCGATTCTATGCACGGATGGCAAAGATTCCTATGATAGAACCAAGCAATCCTCAAGAATGCGTAGACTTTACTAAGATTGCATTTGAAATATCTGAGAAATTCGAAATTCCTATTTTTTTAAGAACAACAACAAATGTAAGTCATTCTATTGGCACAGTAAAATTAGGCAAACTTCAGGATCCTAAAGCAAAAGGTGAGTTTAAAAAAGATCCAGACAAATACGGAACTATTAGGCCGCATTTACAAGAGCTTCATAAAAGGCTTAACAAAAAGATTGGCGAGATAGAAAAAGAATATGGTCCTATGCTGAATAAATTTATTGATGGAGAAGGTGAAATAGGCATAATCACATCTGGCGTTTCTTTTGATTATTGTAAAGAAGCATTACAAAAACTTGGAATCGTATCACCCATAGCCAAAGTGGGTTTAAGTTACCCTTTGTCAAAAGAATTTATATCTAACTTCATCAAAGATAAAAAAACAGTGTTAGTACTTGAAGAGCTTGAACCAATTATTGAAGATTTTATTAAGCAAGTCGCAAAAGATATTAATCCTGCGCTCAGCATACATGGCAAGGATTTGTTACCTATAGATAATGAGTATAATCCTGAAATAATTTTGCCAGTACTGGAAAAAGTTTTTGGAAAAAAACAGGATTTTGATTTTAAATCACATGCACAGGAAGCAAGTAATATGCTCAATGATTTGCCACCAAGAAAACCTGTTTTATGTCCTGGTTGCCCACACAGGTCAACCTTTTATGCAATCAAGCAAGTCTTTGGTGATAAGGCAATTTATGCAGGGGATATTGGTTGTTGTATATTGGGCGCATTTAAGCCTTATGAAGTACAGGACTTCTGCATAAGTATGGGCGCCAGTCTTGGATTTGCGCAAGGCATAAAAAAATCTACTGACCAGGAAGTAATTGCAATCATAGGAGACTCAACTTTTTTTCATGCAGGTCTGCCTGCAATGGCTAATTTTAAGTTTAATGATAAAAAATCACCCATCATAATTATTCTAGATAATGACACCACAGCAATGACAGGTCATCAGCCGCATCCCGGTTCTCAAGAGGCATACAAAAATGAAAAACCAATTATGATAGAAGAAGTTGTAAAAGCCCTAGGAGCAGATGTCCTTGTAGCAAATGCATTTGATAATAAACAGCTGATTGCAGCTTTAGATGAACTTAAAAAATCAAAAGGCGTGCGGGTTTTAATTAGCAGGGGAGAATGTCGCTTGATAACAAAAAGAAAGCAAAGGAAAAATGGAATACCTATTACAAAGTTTAAAATAGATCAAGAAAAGTGTAAGAAATGTGGGTTATGTATAAAACAGTTTGCTTGTCCTGCAATTATTAAAACCACAGAAGGTAAAGAAACAATCTACAAAATAGATTCTAATCTTTGCATGGGATGCTCAGTATGCTCCCAAATATGTCCTTATGGAGCAATATCGCCCATAAAAAAATGAAATATAATATACTATTAACCGGTGTTGGAGGAGAAGGCGTGCTCACTATAGGCGCACTTCTCGCAAGAGCTGCAAATTTTGAAGGATATTTTGTAAGGGGCGTGCAATTACATGGACTAGCGCAAAGAGGTGGTATAATATCTGCTTCTGTCTGTTTCGGTGATGAAAAAGAAGTATTTTCTCCTAAAATTATGCAAGCAGATGCAGATCTTATTATAGCTTTTGAGCCAGTAGAAGCTATAAGAGCAACGTATTACGCCTTAAAAAACAAAACAAGCTTTGTCATAAACAATTGCCCACAAATACCGATTTATGCAAACATATTTGATATACCCTACCCAAAAATAGATAAAGTGCTTGAAAAGATTGAGCCATTTGCTAAAAGCGTTCTTGTTTTCAATACAAAAAATATTGCTAAAGAAAGTTTTGGCTCAACAATTTTTGGAAACGTAATTTTAATAGGTGCTGTATTCGGTGCAGGCTTATTGCCGCTAAAAGAAGAAAATCTGTACAAAGCAATATCTGAAACTTCGCCTAGCGAACCAGAGAAAAATTTAGAAGCATTTAAATTAGGTTTAAGCCTGGGCAAAAATAAAGCAGAACTATTTCTGTAAAAACTTCCTTCCTACACCAATATAATCAAAGCCCATCAAATTCAAACGCTCAGGATCATATATGTTTCTCCCATCAAATATTACTGGAACTTTTAGATTACTTTTTACTTCTGCAAAATCTGGTGATCTATAATCCGTCCACTCAGTTAATAATACTAAAGCATCTGCATCTTTTACTGCATCGTACTTTCTGTCACAAAATTCTACTGTGTTTCCAAATATTTTTTTTGCATTTTCCATGCCTTTTGGGTCATGCACTTTTACTTTCACGCCACTTTCAAGCAAGCTTTTAATTACTGCAATAGACGCTGATTCGCGCATGTCATCTGTTCTTGCCTTAAATGTTAATCCCCAGATTGCGATTGTTTTATCTGAAAGCCCTTCTTTTGAGAAGTATTTTTCTATTTCCTGTACAAGATAGGATTTGTGTGCTGTATTTGATTCGTCAATAGAATAGGTTACTTTCGGAGAAAATCCTTTCTGCTTCACTGCAAAAACTAAACCCCTTATGTCTTTTGGAAAGCAGCTCCCCCCATATCCTGGACTGGGATACATGAACTCCCAGCCAATTCTTGAGTCTGAGCACACTCCTGAACGTACGCTCATGATATCTGCGTCAAATAAGGAGCAGATTTGTGCAAATTCATTTATTGTTGCAACCTTGTTAGCTAGTATGGTATTTGCAAATAATTTGGTTAGTTCAGCTTCAACAGGTTTCATAAAAACTAATTTTTTCTTTTTCAGAGAAAATGGATCATATAGCACCCCTAAAATTTCTCTTGCCCGCTCTGAAGTTGCACCTATCACTATTCTGTCTGGTGATTCAAAATCAGCTACTGCCTTGCCTTCTTTTAAGAACTCTGGGTTTGAGACAACTTCAAATTTTGTTTTTTCTCTTAATTCTTCTGGTATGTTTTTTTTGATTGTATTAGTTATTAATTTTGCTGTTCCTGGTGGAACAGTACTTTTGTTGGCAATTATTTTATAATCTTCTGAGCCTGCAATTGCTTTTCCTATTTCTGAAGCTGCTGCTTTAATATATTCTAAATTAAATTCCCCTGTTTCTGTACAGGGAGTTCCTACTGCAATGAATATCACTTCTGCTGATTTTGCTGCATTGCACAGTTCTGTGGTGAATTTTATGAGCCCTTCTGAAACTGCATCAGCAAATATGGGTTTTAAGCCTGGCTCATAGATCGGCAATTCTCCTCTATTCAATATTTCAATTTTTTTGGAATCAATGTCTACACAGGTAACAATATTTCCTACCGATGCAAACATTGCACCTGCAACCAGCCCCACATATCCTGTTCCAATGACACAAACCTTCATTTTAATTACACCCCAAAATTTTTTGAATTTTGAGACCAGTAGAAACTTGATTTCTGCGTCGCCTCAAAATTTTTCTTTTTTATACCATTCGATTGTTTTCTTCATGCCTTCTTCAATAGTTGTTTTTGGATTGTAATTTAATAATCTTGCTGCTTTTGTTATATCTGCGAAAGTCAAGGGCACATCTCCTGCAGGGAAAGGTAATCTTTTTATTTTTGCTTTTTTGTTGAGTAATTTTTCTATTATAGAGATGAAATACCTCAATTCAATTGGTTTATTATTGCCTATATTTATTATCTCAAATTTGTGCGGTTTTCCTAGTGCTGCGATTACTCCATCAATAATGTCGCTTACATAGGTATAATCTCTTTTTGACGCACCATCCCCAAACACAGGAATTGGTTTTCCTTTGCTTATCATATCAGTAAATTTAAAGGGTATCATGTCAGGCCTGCCTCTTGGGCCATATACTGTGAAGAATCTTAAGCAGGTTATATTTATTTTACACAAGTGGCTGTAGGTATAACAGAAAAGTTCACATGCTTTTTTGGATGCTGCATAAGGCGATATTGGGCAGTCGACGTTATCATCTTCACTAAAAGGTATTTTTTTGTTTTTTCCATAAACAGAAGAGCTTGATGCAAAAACGAAATTTTTAACCCTATACTGTTTAGCTAGTTCAAGAAGGTTAAGTGTTCCTGAGACATTTGTATCCCTATACCACAATGGCTTTTCTATTGAAGGTCTTACTCCTGCTCTTGCTGCTAGATGGATTATTTTAGTTATTTTGTGTTTTTGAAATACTTGTTCAAGCTGGTCTTTTTTTTGTATGTATAGAACTACAAAATGAAAGTTCTTATTACCAAAATTATGCTGAACATTCTTTACTTTCCTTTTAGGAGAATAATAAGGGTTTAAGTTATCTACACAGACTACCTTCTTGCCCATCTTTAACAATCTATCACATAGATGACTGCCTATAAATCCTGCTCCTCCTGTTACCAAAATCGCCGACATCATTGAGGATAAGCAGACATCAATTTATAAAGTTACTGCAGATTAATACCATAAAATTCTTAAATAAAACCTAAAATCATAAGCTTTATATACAGCATACATAATTCTATGTATTATAGAGGGTGAGGTTATTGGAAAACAGGACAACAATACAAGTCACAGAGGATTTAAGAAAGCAATTAAAGGTACTTGCAGCTAGAAGAGATATCTCTTATCAAGAATTACTTCAAGACATGATATCTGTATTCAAAGAGCTTAACCAAGAAAAAACAATTATTTCTATTCCTTCAATGCTTACAGATAAAATCAACAAGAAAATACAAAAGACGGATTTTGCTTCTGTAAGCGATTACACTACTTTTGTTTTAAGACAGATGCTAATGGAAAGCGCAGATAAACAGAAAATATCTGCTTCAGACGAAGAAAGAATAAAAGACAAGCTGAAAAAGCTAGGATATTTATGAGGTGAAAAAATGAAAATTGAAATTCCTGAAGAAATTATTGAAAAACTCAAAAAGAGGGTTGATTCTACAGATGAATTTGATTCTGTTCAAGCGTATGTTGAATACATCCTAAAGCAAGTTGTTGAAAGATTGGAAACAGAAAAGCAAGAAAAAGATGAAGAGCCTGCTTTTAGTGAGGAAGACGAAGAAAAAGTAAAAGACCGGCTAAGAAGTTTAGGATATTTAGACTGAGGTGAAAAAATGGATCATTTAGATGAGTTAGAGAGCAAAAGCATATACATAATTCGTGAAGCATACAAGCAGTACAAAAACATTGCAATGTTATGGTCAATCGGCAAGGATTCTACAGCGCTGTTATGGCTCTGTAGAAAAGCTTTTTTCGGAAGAATCCCTTTTCCAGTAGTGCATATTGATACAAGCTATAAATTCAAGGAGATTTATGATTTCAGGGATAAATATGTCAAAGAATGGGGATTAAAGCTTGTTGTTGGCAAGAATGAAGAAGCTATTGCAGCGGGAATGGGCCCTACAGAAGGGAATAAGTTTGAGTGCTGCAATCAATTAAAGACAATTGCTCTGAAGCAGACTATTGCAAAGCAGAAGTTTACTGCTTTATTGCTTGGCATCAGAAGAGATGAGCACGGCATTAGAGCTAAAGAGCGGGTTTTTTCTCCTAGAAACCAGCAGTTCAAGTGGGATTACAAGAACCAGCCTCCAGAGCTTTGGGACCAGTACAAGTCAAAGCAGGCTGATGATGAGCACTTGAGGGTCCACCCTATTTTACACTGGACTGAGCAGGATATCTGGGATTATGTCAAGAGAGAGAATATTCCAATCACAGAATTATACTTTGCAAAAGAGATGGAAAATGGAGAGTGGAAAAGATACAGAAGTATTGGCTGTGAGACCTGCTGTAATCCAATCTGCTCAAAGGCGACTGATGTTGACAAGATAGTTGAAGAACTGAAGACAACTAAAGTAGCAGAGCGTTCAGGAAGAGCACAGGACAAAGAATCTGCTTACATCATGCAGAAACTGAGATCACTAGGGTACATGTGATAAAATGCACGACAAACACATCAGAAGCATAACAAAAGGACTAAGCTGGAGGGTTTTTGCGACTCTCACAACTATGATTTTAGTTTTTGCTTTTACAGGAAAACTGGCTCTTGCAGTAGGCGTTGGCGTGCTTGAGGTAATAACAAAGTTATTGATTTACTATGCTCATGAAAGAGCCTGGGATAAAATAAAGTGGGGGAAAACACAATGAGTGACTGCATTTTTTGCAAAATAGCAAGCGGAGAGATTCCTGCAACAAAAGTTTACGAGTCTAAGCATTTTTTTGTAGTCTTAGACTTGAATCCCATTAAAAAAGGCCACGCGCTGGTAATACCTAAGCGGCATTTTGAGATTCAGACAGAGATGAATGCTGAAGAGAGAGCAGATTTTGGTGTTGCCTTGGGTGCTGCTGCAGATATTCTTAAGAAAGAATTTGGAGAACACATGAATTTCTCTAATACAAGCGGCAAGTTTGCTAGCCAGAGCATTCCGCACTATCATATGCACATAATTCCAAGGCAGGAAGGAGACCGTCTTTGGGATGGTGACAAGTCAAGGCTTGTTCTTGACACTAGTTCAGGTTTTCCAAGACTAGAAATACCTACAGAAGAAATTGCACAATTAGCTAAAAAACTGAAAGGTGATGCAGAATGAATGATGAACACTTGAAATTTGTTATTGTGGGTCATGTTGACCATGGAAAATCTACATTAATTGGGAGATTGTTTTATGATACAGATTCTTTGCCAGAGGGCAAGATGGAAGAGCTTAAGAAAACTTGTGATGAGCTTGGTAAAGAGATTGAATTTGGTTTTATCATGGATCATTTGCAGGAAGAGAGAGAGCAAGGTGTTACAATTGATACTGCGCAGATCTTTTTCAAGACAAAGAAAAGGCATTATGTCATTATTGATGCTCCAGGCCACAAGGAATTTACAAAGAACATGATTACCGGTGCATCACAGGCAGAAGCTGCGCTTTTGATTGTTGATGCTGATGAAGGTATCCAGGAGCAGACAAAAAGGCATGCATACATCTTGAGTATGCTTGGTTTGAAGCAGGTTATTGTTGTTATGAACAAGATGGACCTAGTTGAGTACAAAGAAGAAAGATTTAATGAAGTTAAAAAAGACCTATTGGCTTTCTTGGATTCACTAAACATAAAGCCATCCTATATAGTTCCAATATCTGCTAAACTGGGTGATAACATCGCTAAAAAGTCAGAGAACATGCCTTGGTACACTGAAATGACTGTTCTCGAGGCACTGGATACTTTTGAGACACTCAAGAGCCCTACAAAAATGCCTTTGAGATTCCCTATACAAGATGTCTATAAGTTTGATGACAAGAGAATACTTGCTGGAAGAGTTGAGGCAGGAGTGCTTAAGAAAGGCGCAAAGCTTTTGTTCCTGCCATCTAACAATGAAAGCAGGATTATAACAATTGAAGACATGAATGGTGAATTACAGGAATCATCTGCTGGCAAGAGCACAGGAATAACTATTGAACATCCTTTATTTGTTGAAAGAGGAGAAGTTGCCTGTGATCCTGAAAAAGACAAGCCAACAGTCACAACAAGATTCAAGGGAAAGGTTTTCTGGATGTCTAAGCTTCCTTTTGACAAGGCTGAAAAGATCATCCTAAAGCTTGCAACACAAGAGGTTGAGTGCGCTGCTGAGAAGATTGAGAAAAAATTAGATTCTTCAACTCTTGAGGTTCTTGAAGAAGACGCTTCTGGACTAAAAGAGTGGGAAGTTGGCGAGATTATTTTCAAGACAGATGCACCTATAATTATTGAGGGATTTAATGAAACACCAGAACTTGGCAGATTTGTTCTTGTTAAGGGCGAAGATGTCTGTGCTGGCGGAATAGTTACTCATAAAGATTTAGAATAAAATAACAAAGACAAAGGTGGGAGAATGAGCATATTTAACCGTGGATTAGAGAGATTTATTGCGCAGATATCAAAAGACAAACCTACGCATGTAGATATTACAACAGATTTAAATGAAGGTGGAGATGCACAGTATGTTTGTGAGCATTTTGGTGTCTTCACAGGCTATTATAAAGACAGAAACCCTGTTACCGCAAGGAAAAAGTATGGCGGTACAACATCTGATCCAGAAAAAATGGACATAGCTCTTGATGCAGATATCCAAAGACTGCAAGAACTGAATATTACTGTCTTTAAAACAAAAGGATTCCAAGATGAAGCAAATTAAGAGCATAGCAAAGCTGCTTAGACCCGAACAGTGGTACAAGAACTTGCTAGTTTTTCTTCCTATTGTTTTTTCTGGAAATCTTGCGAATTTACATTTGCTTTTATTGACTTTTGTTGGTTTTTTGGCTCTTTGCACTGTTTCTTCTGCTAATTATGTGGTTAATGATCTTATTGATATAAAAAGCGACAGAAAGCATCCTGAGAAAAGGAAAAGGCCTATAGCTGCTGGCAAAGTGAAGATTTGGCAGGCGATTGTTTTGGTAATTGTTTTATTAATTGTTGCAGTTGGCATTAGTGCTGGTCTGGATATTAATTTCTTTTTTGCAGTTGCGTTTTTGTTTGGTTTTAGCTTGCTTTATTCGTTATTGCTGAAAAAAGAGCCTTTCTTAGATATCATTGCAATCAGTATTAATTTTGTTGTCAGGGCTGTTGCAGGTGTCTTTATCATTGGTGTTGAGACAAGTCCCTGGCTTATTGCCTGTGTTTTCTTCCTGGCTTTGTTCTTGACCTCAGGCAAAAGATATGCAGATGCTTTGTTTCTTGGTAAAGCTGCAGAAAAGCACAGGAGCACTTTGAAAATATACACTCCTACAATCACAAATGCCTTGATGATCATCACCACAACGCTTTTAGTGGTTTCTTACAGCTTATACTCCTTCTTAAGCGATAATACACCTTATTTGATTTTTTCACTTCCATTTGCCTTGTATTTGGTTTTTAGGTACTTTTCTTTGGTTTATACTGGCTCTCCTATTTCAAGGCACCCAGAAAGAGTTTTTCTTGATTTGAGAATGGATATTGCAATGGTTTTATGGGCTATTGTTACTTTTGTTATTCTTTATTTCTTATAGATTTTGTTCACTTCTTCGTACTGCTCACGACTGCCAATGTCAAACCAGGGTTCTGTGTATGCCACTGCATAGACTGGCTTTGTTTTCATTAATAATTGTGGTACTGGTATGTTCTTGCCTATATTTTTTTGTGCAAGCAAATCCGGCAGGTCTTCTTTCCTGACAAGATAAATACAAGTAGATGCCATGGTCGATTTTGGTTGTTCTGGCTTTTCCTCAAAGTTTATTATCTTTCCTTCCTCATTTATTGCCAAAACACCCATCTTACGTGCTTCTTCTATTGTTTTCACATCATACGCACCTATAACAGAAGCATTTCTCTCTTTAGAAAGCTTAATAATTTTGTTTAAATCAAATTTAAATAAATTATCTCCTCCCACTATCAAAACATCTTCATTTACATTAGCGTTTTCCAGTGCAAAGCAAATATCTCCAATCATACCTAATCTATTCTCATTGTTAGTTGTGCCATCATTTAATATCGTAATTATTTCTTTCCCCTCTGCCCATTTCTTGAAATCTTCATAGAATTTTGCATTTGTGACAATAATAATCTCCCCCATTTCAGGAATCTCTTTAATTTTGTCTATTATCCAATCTATCATTAGCTTGTCCCCTACTGGAAGAAGGGGTTTTGCCTTGTCTTTTGTCAAGGGATACAATCTTGTTGCATACCCTGCTGCCAATATTATTGCTTTCATATCTACCGAATAGAAACTGGCTTTTTATAAATCTTATGCTATATAAGTACCAAACGGCTCTGTCCTAAAAGTCTCTTAATAAAAGAAAAAATATTGTGGCAAGCCAGTCTTGCATAAACTTCTGTGCGGATTGTCCGCACAGTTTTAGAGCTTACGCTGCTTCCATATTTCCTTTTGGTACTACTCATTCCTGATTCTGCAAGTTCTCTTCGATGATATGTTCTTATTTTAAAGTGTTTTACTGCTTTTCTTCTTGCGCTCATTTGTTTATGTTTTGATTTGCCGTAATTTCTTATTGGTATGTGCGCTTTGATTTTGTTTTTGTTGCAATAAATATGTAACCAGTTTGCATCATATGCTTTGTCTGCAACAAAAACTTTTGGTTTGGTTTGTTTAAGCAAATATTTAACGTCTTTAATGTCGTGTGCTGGCAGAACTCTTATTTTTGCAGCAGGAATTTTCTTTTTTCTTGTATCATAAGCAATGCTTAATTTAATTGGAACTTTGGGCATTTTACCGTCGATTCTTCGAAGATAATGATAACTAGGATTTGTTCTTGATAAACCAGTACCATCAACCGCAATTAAATAAGAACTTCCACAAGTAGCTTTCAACACTTTGTTCCAGAAAGCAGAAGTTAATTTCTTTGCAGTATACTGCAAAGCAGACTTGCTAGGACATCTCATACCCATCAAATCAAACAATTGAACAACACGCCTATAAGAAAGCCTACAAAATGCTCTCATCAACAATGCAGTTAAATGTTCTAAAAACTCATATTTCTTAGGCCCAAAATGATGCAACCATCTTGGACAGCCTAAACGCCTTATCAAACGCTTAGTTTTATTAACCAGTTTGTTTTCCTTTGTCATGGGAATCGCCTCACGATTCCCCCCAATAGCAGCCTAAAGGCTGCATTGGGTTATAATTCTTTCGAGAAAAATTAGAGATTTAGGACAGAGCC
>CAZXEZ010000033.1:0-10888 GCA_964640255.1 uncultured Methanosarcinales archaeon
GAAATAAAATTGTGGATCCAGAAATATTTAAATGTCTAAAAAACGGAGTTGGAGCAAGTGAATGAGAAACAAAAAGACTTAATATTGTTTACATTCAATCGTATGGGAACAATATATGGTAAAACTTTTATTCAGAAATTATTCTACATATTTAAAATGCAAGTGCCAGGATTGAATCTATTTGAATACATCCCGTATAATTACGGTCCTTTCAGTAAAGAATTAAATCAAGCAGTGAATGAATTAATTGAGGAGGAATTTATACAGGAAAAACGCAAGGGAGACTGCTTTTTATATCAAATAACAGAAGAAGGCAGAAAAGAAGCTAAAAAACAAAAATGCATTAACGCAAAAGAAAAAAATGCAGTAATACAAATTTGCAAACTTGTCCAAAGTTTTACGCCGAGACGAATATTGGAGTACGTATATGAAAAATATCCGGACACCACCATTAATAGTCTATTAAAAAGAAACACATAATAATCAAAACTAAGGTCTCCAAAACTCTTTATCAGCAAACTTTTGTATTTTCTTGAGTCTTTCTTTGCTTGGTTTGTTGATGTTCTTTTTCATGACTTGCAGGATCTGGATTAAGTAGTCTCTCCATTTCTTTTCCAGCTGAGTTCTAGTCCACAAAACCAAGAACTTTTCTGTAGAAGATAATCTGCGTTTCTCTAAGTCATGTATTAAATCAAGTATTACAAAATCCTTTTTTTCAGACATAAGGTATTTTTTCTTTTCTTTTGCAGATATCATTCTAAGTTACCTTTTCCCAGCTTCAAATGCTTGAAAATCTTATATTTCTCTCCATCTTTTTGTTGTTTGCAGATTGTCACTCTATCCATATTGAATCTTATCACTGGGTTTTTTATCGGCTTTAAATTACTTAGGTCTATTGGTTTTTCCTCTAGGCTGTAAACCAGGCTTATGTGTGGCCAGAACCGGTGTTTTTCTTTTTTTGTTGCATATTTGTTTACTAAGCGCCGTATTTTTCTTTGAAAACCGTTGAGCCATGGCGTGTTTTGAATGCGAATTCCGCTCCAGAAATATTTAAGAATTATTATTGTTTGAGATTTTGCTTTTAAGATTCTTGGTCTTTGTTTTGAGCATAATTCTCTTAACTCGTTTTCAAATTCTTGGTATTTATGCATAGAAACACCCCAGGTTAGAGTCATGTGGAGAGGGCGTTGCATATTTTCATAATTCTTGTATTTCCTGCACAGTTTTGCTCTTAGGGGCAATATTTTTCTCCTGTTCTTTAGATGCGGAACAAAATACACAGAATATTTTATCATTTTTCCATCCTTTTAATCACATTATCCCCAACCTTAAAACTTCTGCCGCAATACACGCATTGCTTTCTTTTGCCAGTCAGGATTCTCTCTTTTGCTTGGTACTTCATGTTATTCTTGCAGTTTGGGCATTTGAGAAGTAGTATCATTTTTCTTTTGGGAGTTCTTTTTTCTTCTTCTCTTCGATTTCTTCTTTCTTTTCTTCGGTTATTTCTTCTTTTAGCTTTGCGTTTTCTTCTTTAGGGAGCTCTGGTTTTTTTTCTGTTTCTATTTCTTTCTTGTCTTCTTTAGGAAGTTCCAATTTTTCATCAAAACTTAGTTTTCGTTCTTTTTCCTCTTCTATTTCTTCTTTTTTGCCATGTGCTATCTCTTCTGCCCTCTGGCTGATTTTCTCTTGCAATTCTTCAGGTATCTCTCCTTTGAATATCCCTTCTGTTGCGTATTCAGGCGGTGCTCTCTCAGACTCTTCTGCTAGTTTTCTTGCTTGCTCATGTATTTCTCTTGCACTTATTTTTTTGCGAGGCTCAGGCTTTTTCTCTTCTTCTTTTAGCTTCGCGTCTTCTTCCTTGACTTCATCTTCTTCTAGCTTTGCGTTCTTTTTGCCCTTCTTTTTCTCTTTCTTCTTTTTCTTCTCTTTTTTTGGCTTTTTTTCTTTTGGCTTTTCTTCTGGTTTCTCTGCCCCCTTTACTTCTTCTTTTGCTTCTTCTTTCTTTACTTCCTCAACTTTCTCTAGCTTTGCGTCTGGTTTCTCTGCAACTTGCTTAATCACTTCTTCTGCTTTTTGTGCTGCTTCTTTTACTTTCTCAGCTGCTTCTTCAACTTCTTCTGCTTCTTCCTCAACTTCTTCTGCCCCTAATGCTTCTGCCAGCTCTTCTTCACTTGGTGCTTCAAACTCTTCTTCAGGTTCTTCTTCTTCCTTTTTTTCTGCAGGTTTCTCTTTTTTCTCTTCTTTCTTCTTGTGTTTCTTCTTCTTTTTCTCTTTCTTCTCTCCATAAGTCTCTAGTTCACCGACTTTTTCAGAATATTCTTCCACAGGAGAAGGTGTTTCAGTGTAAGGTTCTAATTCAGGCTCTGTGTCATACTTTTTTAGTTTGACTTTATGGCCTTCATCATCTGTTAAATCAATTTCAGAAGGTTCTTCCATTTTTTCTATTGCAGTGTCTAATTCTTTAAAGTCTTTAAACTTTTGTTTTAATTTGTCAGGCGGAACATCAAAATACTCAAAGAATTTTTGTGTCAACTTGATCAATTTAGTTCTTCCTTTCTTCTCTCTAGTGATATATCCTTTTTCTTCAAGAAAATCAAGATGTTTATACGCTTTATTCGTGCGAATATGAATAACTTTCGACTGCAATACAGGTGCTTTAAACGCAACTATCGCCAGGGTCTCAACAATTGTCTTTGGCAGTTCAGTTTTAGTGACTATCTTGCGGATAAACGGCAGGTATTTCTCTCTCACATTCAATTTCCATTCATCTTCATCATTAATCAGCATCACAGATCCTTTTTTCTCTTCAAGTTCTTGCTGTAACTCAAATAATGCTTTCTTAACTACCTCTAGGTCTCTTTCCTTGGTTAACCTACTTAGCTCTTCAATAGTCAGGGCTTTTCCTGATGCAAATAGAATTGATTCTAATCTGTTCTTCAGATCACTCATTTTTTTAGGTATTTATCGCCTTCTTTTTTTATCTTGTCTTCTTTGACTAAAATATCAACAAACTTCTGGAGTTGTCTTTCCTCTATTCCTACTATCTTTGACATCTCCTCTGTTGTCATGCCGTCTCTACAAAGATGCTTGACAAAATTCTTGAATACATTCATTGCATTTTTATCAAGAACTTTATTCTGTGCTCTTGTTGTCTTCACAACCATGTCTACTTCATGCAGTTTTGCCTGCAGATCATTCAAGTGATCGCTTAGATCTCCTGCAGTTATCTTCAACTCTTCAGGTTCTAAGATCTCTACAGATGATGGCATTGAGTCAAAGCAGAATCCAAATAATTCTTCCATTTTCTCAAACTCTACATCCAATTCCACAAATGTGCTGAATAATTCATTCTGTTTTTGAGCTGGTTCTACAGTCTCTTTGATTATCTTGATTCCGTCTTTCTTGAGTTTCTCTATGTAATTCTTCAGTGTTGTCTCTATGTATTCTTTTGGTGCTCCTAGCATCTCAATGATGACTCTTGCCACTATTTTTGCCATAAAAATCAGAATCAGACAAGACTATAAAAAGTTTACCATCCAACAGTGCCTGCGAAGTCTCCCAGAATCAGACACAATATCTGATAAATCTAAGAAACACACAAAAATAGAAGCAAGACGTAGCGCACTATTGCCTGTTTACCACACTCCTGGAATCTTTTCCCCGCATTTACACTTGCCATCTTTCAGTTTATTCTGCAGTATAGTAAAATTCATTCTCTCAATCACTAATTCACCGCATTTTGGGCAGTATGTATTGTCTTCATCTGTTGTTACTACATTTCCTATATATACATAATTCATACCCATTTCAAGCGCAAGTTTCCTTGCCTCCATCAATGTTGCAGCAGATGTAGCAGGAAGGTCCTGTAATTTATAAGAAGGATAAAACGCAGAAAAGTGCAGAGGAACATCTCTACCTAGATTCTCTTTAAGCCAGGTTATCATCTCTTTTATCTTATCCATATTATCATTTAGTGTTGGGATTATCAAGTTAGTTGCCTCTACCCAAACTTTCTTTTTCTTATAGACTTTCAAGCTCTCTAAAACAGGCTCTATCCAGGCTCCTGCATATCTTTTGTAGAAATCATTCTCAAATGATTTCAAATCCACATTCACTCCATCAATATGCTTGCAGAAATCTAGCCTTGCCCCATCTCCTGTAAACCCGTTTGTTATCAAGACATTCTTCAGTCCTTTTTTGTGAGCTAATTTAGCAGTATCAATCACATACTCTCCAAATATTGTAGGCTCATTGTAGGTATATGCTATTGTCTCGCAGTGTTCTTGTTTTGCTTTTTCTACAGCTTCTTCAGGAGTGATTTCATAAGCATGGAATTGTTTTGGTTTTGATTGGCTTGTTGCCCAGTTTTGGCAGTGTTGGCACACTAGATTGCATCCTACTGTTCCTATTGAAAATGCTGCAGATCCTGGCTTAAAGTGATAGAGTGGCTTTTTCTCTATTGGATCTATCTGCACTCCTGTTGCTTTTCCATAAACCAAGGAATACAGCTTTCCTTTCTGATTCTGCCTGACTCCGCAAAATCCTGTGTCCCCTTCCTTGATTACGCAGTTTCTTGGGCACAGAAAGCACTGTACTATATCATCTTTGACCTTTTTCCACCAAAGAGCCTCTTTCATATCTCTCTCTATTCCCCCCCTCTATTAAAAGAATTGTTACTATTTAGGGATAGTCCCAAAAGTTTTTAATAATGGATTAAAAATAGTTACTCTGGGGTGTGGAAAAATGTTTAGATTCTTGAAAAAGAAAAAACACGAAGCTGAAGAAGAAATAGAACTTCCTCCTCCTCCAGCGCCGCCTGCAGATCTTACTGCTCCGAGTGCACCAGAGGAAGAAGAAGTGCCTGTTGAGTTTCCTGAAATAAAGCCAGGTTTTCCTGACTTTCCTTCTAAAGAGATGCCTGAAGAAAAAGCATATGTTGAAGATATTCATGAGGCAGAGCTGCCTAGGCTTCCAGAGCATCCGACTCTTGCAGAACCAGAGTTTCCAGAGATAAAACCGGATTTTACTCCTGAAAAGGTTTTTGACAGGACCATAGAGGAAGTTATAAAAAAACCAGAGGAGATTGTGAGGCCTCAAGAGGTCAAGCCTATGTTTGTCTCTGTCGATGATTTCAAGAACCTTGCTGCCAATACTAATTTTGTAAGATCAAAGCTTATTGAGGCAGAGGAATACCTGCAGAGATTAACAGATCTGAAGAATCAGGAACTCAATGCTTTTGATAAATGGAGAAAGACTCTGGAGAATGTAGAGAACAAGCTCTCTTATGTTGATAAGGTTATAGCTGAGGCACAAGGGTGATTAAAATGGAACAAAAAGCACCGGTATTTGTTAAAATAGAGGATTATAAGGACATCACTGAGATTATGGGCCTAATCAAGGAAAAGCTTGACCAGGCACGGTTTCTGCTCAATAAAATAAATGAGATAAAGAAGCAGGAAGATGCAGAGATCGTTAACTGGACAAAAGAGCTTGAAGAAGTCACCAAAAGAGTTTACGAGATAGATCATCTACTCTTAGAGCCAGAACTATGAACAAGGATAAATTCTTTGTCGGAATAAAGAATCCTATTAATGCTAGGCGTCTTTTGCTTAATTCCTCAAAAGATATTCTTGATGCCTTGAAGGATTATGAGAGTTTTGAGAACCTTAAGCAGGAAAAGGCAAAATATGTCATTGAATTAAAGAGAATTCTTGACGAAGTTACTGTTCTGAACAGAAAATTAAAGACACATCTTCCTAAGACTCCTCTGCAGGCGCCTCCAAAAGCAGCGCGTATTGCAAGGAGGAGAAAAGAGATTTCTTCTAAGAAGACAAAGATGGCCAAGGTCGCATCTAAGATGGACTTGTTGGAATCTGAATTGTCCAAGGTCGAAGACAGACTTAAGGGCCTGGAATAAGTGTGCTTAGCAACTGGCGAAGTCTTCTGTTCCTGAATCAATTTGTTCATAAATCTGTACGTAGGCAACTTCAGAAGCGTGCTAAACACAAAGAATAAACTTTATATATTAACTATAATTCTTGTACAACTGCGCGGGGCTGCCGGAGTGGCCAAACGGGACAGAGTGTTTTTCTTAAAACACATCCAAACTCAAGGCCGGAATGTAAATCTGTTTGTCCAGCCATTCATCTTGAATGGTGAGATATCTGTTGGCTTAGTGCCTACGCAGGTTCGAATCCTGCGCCCCGCATCACTCTTCTAACGCGAATTAGGGACTAAAAGAAGGTTCGCGTTCACTACCTTGTGTAGTGCTGTTTTGATCAAACTTTTTTTAAAAGTTTGTTGGACTCATTGCGCCCCGCATCACTCTTCTAACGCGAATTTTTCAATAACCTTTTTATACTTATTCTCTAAAAGAATGGATTATGGCAGTTGAAATCAAAGCAGTTGGCGGTTATGCAGAAGTTGGAAAGAACATGACTGCGGTTAAGGTAGATGATGAAGTGATAATAATAGACATGGGTATCCATCTTCCGCACTATATCAAGATTACAGAAGAAGAGGGAGAGAATGTCATCAAGCTCAAGGCTAATGATTTGATCAAGGCAAGAGCTATTCCTAATACAGATATGATTAAGGATTGGAAAGACAAGGTCAAGGCAATTGTTCCGACTCATGCACATTTAGATCACGTTGGCGCTATCCCTTTTCTTGCAGGCAGGTTTAAGAATGCTACTGTTATCTGCACTCCTTTTACTGCCGCGGTCTTGAGATCCATCTTAAAAGATGAAAAAATCAAAATCCCTAATCAGATAAAGGCAATCAATCCTAATTCAAAAATAAAAATCTCTGATAAGATAACCATTGAATTGATTAATGTGACTCACTCAACTCCGCAGTCCTCTATTGTTGCTATTCATACCCCGTATGGTGCTATTGTCTATGCAGCTGATTTCAAGCTGGACAATTCCCCTACTCTTGGGTCAAAGCCGAATTATGCTGCTCTTGAAAAGTTAGGCAAGAATGGTGTTCTTGTTTCTATCATTAATGCGCTTTATGCTCCTTATGACGGCAAGTGTCCTTCTGAGAATGTTGCTAAAGAGATGCTCAGGGGTGTCATGCTTGATGTTGATTCTAGGGGAAAGGCGATTATTGCTACCACTTTCTCTTCTCATATTGCAAGATTGAAGTCTATCTGTTTTTTTGCTAAACGATTGAACAGGAAAGTTGTTTTCTTAGGCCGTTCATTGGCAAAATACATCAACGCTGCCTCAGAGGCAAACATTGCACACCTGCAAAAAGAAGGAGAGGTCTGCCGTTTTGCAAAACAGATTGCCAGAAAGCTGAAATCAATCCAAAAAGATGGTCCTGAAAAATACTTGATGGTTGTTACCGGCCACCAGGGCGAGCCCAAGGCTACCCTCTCCAAGATATCAACAGGCGTCTATCCCTTCTTATTCGAAGACGAGGACGAAGTCATCTTCTCCTGTAATGTCATCCCTACCCCTATAAACAGGGCTTATAGGGAGATTCTGGAAGATCACCTTAAGAACAAGGGTGTCAGGATTTTTAAAGGGGCTCATGTCTCTGGGCACGGCCGTAAAGAGGACATTAGAGACCTTATAAAGCTCCTGGATCCAAAGCACATTATCCCTGTGCACTGTGAAAAGCCTGCCATGGATGCTTTTATAGAGTTAGGCACTAAGATGGGCTATGAAGAGGGCAAGACAGCTCATCAGCTTTTAAATGGCCACTCCATGATCTTCGAATAACCATTGCAAAATAACAAAATATTTATATTAGCGAATACTTCTTCATTTTAGGGGGTATAAAAATGAAGTTAACATTAGCAGATTCAACTTATCTAAAAGACAGTATTGCGGTTATTTCTGAATTAGTGCACGAAGCACGCTTTAAATTGAATAAAGATGGCATTGAGATGATTGCCATGGACCCTGCTAATGTTGCTATGGTTGTCTTTAAGCTTTTATCTAGTGCTTTTACAGAGTATGAGATAGAAAAAGAGACTGAAATCGCTATTAACCTGGCTAATTTCAAGCAGATTCTTAGAAGAGCAAAGGCAAATGATATTCTTTCCTTGGAATTAACAACTGAAAATAAATTAAAAATCACTCTAAAAGGAGCAGCTACGAGGACTTTCAGCCTTCCTTTGATCGAGATAGAAGAAACAGAGCAAAAAGTTCCTAATCTATCATTCCCAGTTATTATCTCTACTGCTACATGTGTCTTGAATGATGCTATTGATGATGCAGATATTGTCTCTGAGTCAGTCACTTTTTCTGCAGAGCCAGATAAGATGATGATTAGTGCAGAGGGAGACTTGTCTAAAGCAAGCATTGACATCCCTGCAGATGACGTGACCAGGATTGCTTCAGATACAAAAGCAGCTGTTAAGGCAAAGTATTCTATAGAGTACCTGAAAAAGATGATGCAAGGCTCTAAATTGGCTAATGAAGTTAGTATTTGTTTTAGCCAGGACTACCCATTAAAACTTGAATACAAAGTTGTTGACAAGGTTTTGCTAAGTTTTATTCTTGCTCCTAGGGTTGAGAACGATTAATTGCAAATAAAAAATGGGGAATAATGAGATTTATCAGGAGCCTTTGGTAAGCAGGTATACTGATAAAGCTATGCAACAGATTTTTTCTAATGATTTTAAGTTTCAGACCTGGAGAAGGTGCTGGATTGCTCTTGCAGAGGCGCAGATGGAGCTTGGTCTTCCGAAGGTTAAGCAGGGCATGATTGATGAGATGATTATTGCCCAGAAAAAGATTGATTATGGTGTTGCAAAGGCAAAGGAGAAAGAGATTCGGCATGATGTGATGGCTCATGTTTTTGAGTTCGGCACTCACTGCCCAGCTGCTAAAGGCATTATTCATCTTGGCGCGACCTCTATGTTTGTGTGCTGCAATACTGAATTGATTCAGATAAGAAAGGCATTGAGGTTAATCAAGTCTGCTTTGATCAATACAATTCGTAATCTCTCAAAATTTGCACAAGAGCATGCCTCTTTAGTCACTCTTGGCTATACTCATTACCAGCCTGCTCAGCCAACTACTATTGGAAAAAGAGCTGTCTTGTACATTCAGGATCTTTTGTTTGATCTTAAACAATTAGAAGAGCTTGAATCTTCATTAAAAGCAAGAGGTGCCAAGGGAACAGTTGGCACACAAGCCTCTTACCTAGAGTTATTTAATGGTGATTATGGTAAAGTTAAGCAGTTAGATGCTTTGGTTAGCAAGAAGCTTGGTTTTTCAGAATCATTTCCAGTCACAGGACAGACTTATTCAAGAAAGCTGGATAGTTTTATTTCAAAGACCATCTCAAATATTGCAGAATCTGCTCACAAGTTTGCAGTTGACATGCGTTTACTATCCAACCTCAAAGTAATGGAAGAGCCTTTTGCAAAATCTCAGACAGGAAGCTCTGCAATGGCTTACAAGCGTAACCCTATGCGTTCTGAGAGAATGACTGCCCTAAGCAGGAAATTAATCAATCTTCAGTCAGATATGTCTCACACTTACGCAAATCAATGGTTTGAGAGGACTCTGGATGATTCTTCAATTAGAAGAATGAACATTCCTCAGATGTTTTTGCTTGCTAATGCAGTCTTAAAGTTATACCAGAACATTACAGACGGCATGGTTGTTTATCCTGCCCAGATCAAGAGGTATCTTAATAATGAGCTACCTTTCATGGCCACAGAAGCTATCTTGATGGAGCTCTGCAAGCAGGGAGAAGACAGGCAGAAAATGCATGAAATAATCAAGAAACACTCTCTTGAAGCTGCAAAGACAGTGAAATTAGAAGGAAAAAGAAATGATCTTTTCCAGAGATTGGCAGATGATCCTGAGATTCCTGTTACAGAATCTTTCCTTAATCAATTCCTGGAAAATCCAGAGAGATTTGCAGGCGCTGCTTCTATTCAGGCAGAAGAATTCCTGAAAAATAATGTTCAGCCTGTCCTCGAGAAATACTCTGACTTAATCGGAGAGGCAGATTCTGAGATTAATGTTTAGGTGGGGTTTATGAGAATAATTACAGTAAAATCTAATGGCACCATAAAAGAAGATGCTACAATAACACGAAAGGAAGTTTTTACAAGAATTCACAGGATTGCTGAGAAATATCTTTCACATGTTAATGATTCTGGCATTCTAACAACTGATATGGATGGTGTTCTTATTTATGATGATAACGCGATTATGGCTGCAAGGATTATCTCAGGTCCAGAAGCACAAGAATTATACGGGCAATATGCTGATGCAAATACAATCGCTGTTGCAAATGGAAAAACAGCTTATTGCTGGTATGCCCCAACTTTATTTGTTGGTCAGATGCTTAAAGGCCTTTCTTCTGAAATCAATCGTGCTATTGGAAGAAATGTTCGCTTGATTCCAGGAGCAAGAGAGCATATTGAAAAGCTTCATGAGCTTGGTTATGATATCACAACAGTCACTGCAGGCCATGAAGATGCTGCAGAAGAGGTTTCTAAAAGAGTGAATCTAGGCATCACGCGCGGAACTAAATTAGGAGTTTCTGAAGATGGTTTTTATGACGGCACTATAGAACATTTTGCAGACGGCACCCATAAATTAGGCATTGTTAAAAAAATTCTGCAACATGAGGGCAAGCTTGCTGGAACTCATGTTGGTGACAGCTGGTCAGATGTTGAGACTCTTGCAGGCATCCCTAATTCAATTGCATTTAATCCTGGCTGTGAGCTTGCCCTAAGAAATGCAAAGATCTCTATCATTGGTTACTCTCTTCTCTCTCTGCTTCCTTTTTTTGATCCAGAGGGAAAATATGATGAAGAAATGAATGGAACAAACATGCCTGATGCAGTTATTATCATGGAGGGTCAACCAACTCCAGAAAATGCACAGGCACTCCTTAATATCTCTAAGGC
>CAZXEZ010000034.1:0-10789 GCA_964640255.1 uncultured Methanosarcinales archaeon
TATCATCTGCTTCCAGCTTTCTCTATTGCCTGCTGACCTTTATCTGTTGCCAGCCAAGCGCCTTGGCGATATCTGTATTAGATGCCCAAAGGCCAGAACTGTCTTCTTTAACACCTAATTCCTGTAAGGCGTCAAGAAAATTTTGCTGCTGTTCAGTAAAATCGTCACTGTCCACAAAATCTGGTTTTGCTTTTTTCTCATAACTGAACAATTCTTTCTGCTTTTCAGCAAAATCCTTTATCAGCTGTGTTTCTTCTTGTATAATAGAATCAGAAGGCCGGGCACGAAGATATTTTGGATCCTGGCGCAAGGAAACAATCTGCTCATTTATTGACGTCAATTCCTGCTCTGTTGCCTTAATCAACTTGCCTAATGTCTTGTTTTGCAGCTGCTTTATTTCCTCATCCAAACTAGCTGTAGAAATGCCGCTTTTTTTATAAACAACCTTAAAGTCCCTGCAAACATCAATAGCATCAGCAATCTTATCCTGATCATCAACATTCAACTTCTCTGGATCAATACCTATACGAGCATAAATCCTCTCAAGAGCCATGAGAACATCTGCTTCTGGATC
Source organism: uncultured Methanosarcinales archaeon (assembly GCA_964640255.1). Taxonomy (GTDB): domain Archaea; phylum Nanobdellota; class Nanobdellia; order Woesearchaeales; family ARS49; genus WJJT01. The sequence continues at coordinate 575 of CAZXEZ010000034.1, forward strand.
AGGCTCCTCTGCAGCAGGGCAGTCTTCTCCTGGAACAAGCACGCTTTCTTTTTTCTTAATAATTGCAGCAAGCGCAGCGCCGTTTCCAAGAGAGGCCTCGACATCAACAAGGTTTTCCTGAACAAACTTTATGAACTCTGCCTTATCTTGAGAAGAATAGCCGTTCCTAGGCTTCCATTCTGTGAGGGCATCTTCTTTTCCATTGTAAGCCGACTGGAACAGATTTTTTCTAGAATCAAAACAAACAACTTCAACATTGTTTAAACTCAAGCGCCTGCCTGCAATTGTATCTATGCCAACAACATTCTTAGTAGTAAGAACAGCATACAGCTCACCTGCGATGTTAAGAACATCCTTATCACTGGACATTATGAAAAGCTTCTTATCCTGTGCAATTGCCTCTGCAAAGGCATAAGCAATCATGTGCTCATCAGGCTCATCGCCTGAACTCGGCTCTTTCTTAAGTTCTGGAAAATCCAGGACAAGCTTACGGACAATGTTTTTCAAAGCAAAATAAATGATATTGTCATCGACTTCACACGTGTGCTCCAGCCTTTTTTTAGATTTTGCCTGTGCAAGGATATCTTCATACGACTTGATTAATTTGCTATGCAAAGAGACATTACCTGATATATCTTTGATTTTATGGATAACAAAATCAATGCTTTGGTTCATCTCTTCCCTGATTTCTTTAGCAATAATGACTCTTTCTGGACCAAAGTTCTGAATACTCTCTTTAAGCGCTTCATTATATTTTATAATCTCGTCAAGATTCTCTTTAGGAATACTTCTCAAATGCTTTTTATCAGTATAAGGAATTACATTATTATCTAGAACAACAATGCCCTGATACGGGATTGCCTTTATGTACCTGCGAATCAGCCCCAGCTTTTCAGGCGGAGCTTCATACATACGATAAAATTTCTCTTCAGGCGGTTTCATTTCACGACTAAAAAGAGGGCAGGCATTTAAAAAGATTATGGTTTTTGTTACCGATTAGTGAAAAATTAATTCTAAATGGTTTTTTTGGCGGATTACGACAATAGAAACACCCTTATCCTTTAATTTTCGCTTTAAATCAGCATCCATTGTGGCAACAATGCAGTCTTTTGTGACTTTTCTTAGAATGAGTTCATCAACAATCTTGTCTTTCTTTGTCTTAATTAAAGGAATCTTATTTGCTTTTAAGATTGCCTTTGCTAATTTGGCATTTGCCTTTGCTTTTCCTTTCTTAGTCTCTATGATATTGTCTAACTCATCAATTGTTTTATCGATTATATAGACTTTATAATTAAAATCAAGGATTCTCTTCAGCTCTTCAGCATAATCAACCTTAGAACTAGCACAATGTATCAAAAAATCAGTGTCCAGTATTATTGTCTTTCCCATTGTAATTCCTAATATCCTGTCTTATGGCATCGTAGCAATGAGGAGCTAACATGTACTCAAATATAAGTTTTGCCTTTCCAAACTGAATTTTATCACCTAGTTTGAGAACCTCTTTTGAAGGACTTGGTCTTATCTGCCTGTCGTTTACCTTTGTCCCGCATGTTGAAGCTGCATCAACCAACAGCAAACCGCCAGAAACCCTCTTAAGATATGCATGAAGCTTAGAGACAGAGGGATCTGGCACAGAAATCTGTACATTAGGATCATATATGTTCCTGCCAATACCAATCCTGTCTTTAAATGCCCCTTGTATGATGTCTTGAAGCTCATCACTAGAAGGAATGCCAAACACAAGAATTCCTCTTGAATCTCCATCACTTAATACAAGAAATTGCTGTATTGTCTTAAAACCATCTACCTCTGCAGTCCTGCTTACACCATGGCCGTATAAGAAATCATGACTGCAATACTTCCTGACAAACGCTTCTCTTGAAATGTATGCTCCTTTAGGATCTGTAATAAGTCTTTCTAGTGCGCCAAGACCCCATGGCATTATTTTTCCTTTTTCATCTATCATTAATATCCCACCAGAATAACAAAAATGAAAGAAGTATATAAAATATTCTACATTCTATTATATATTTTCAGGGTCTTTACTGCGTCGCCAAAGGTATCAGGACTCTCGCTTATTATCCTGATATCAAACTTGTATCTCTTGACCCATTTCAGGACTTCCTTAATGTCTTTGTCTTGGGTTAAAAGATGCCTTCTCTCTCCTTTAGGACCCCACTCAATGCCAGACATGTGAGCTGTCAAAGGCTTAAACTTGAACTTCTTCATCGTGTCAAACACGTGCTTGAAGTCAATCCTGCCGCGATAGGCTGCTTTTAAGTGAGCAAAATCAACACAGACAGCACAGCCAGTATCCTTATGCAATTGATATAACTCATCAAGGGTTCCAAATGAAGCATCTTTACCCATGACTTCTGGAGCGAGCTTGACTTTCCACTTTTTATCCTTGATAAAATCCTGCATATCCTCAATTGCTTCCTTGATGCCTTCATAAGCCTCTTGTTTAGAGAACTTTCCGTAATAGCCTGCGTGGAACACGATGTATTTTGCACCAAGATAGTGGCCTCTCTCTGCAGATAGAAGTATTCTTTTCTTAGAAGCACCAATCTTCATCTTATCAATAGAGATAAGATTGATGTAATAAGGGCAGTGAACACTCAAATCAATCTTAAATTTTTTTGCAGCAGAACCAATCTCTTTGGCAATCTTATTGTTCTTCATGTAGATAGAATGCGTGAATTCAACCTCTGCACAGGTAAGGCCTGCCTTTGCAAATTTCTTAAGATTTTCAATAGGAGGAGAACCAATGCCACCAGGACCAATATAAACCTTCATTTTTTAGCAGCAATAAACTTATCCTTGAAAGAACAAACAATAGTTGACAAGATAATTGAGTAGAGGATAAATGCCAGAGTGACATCAAGAACAATACTTATGCCAGGGATGTAATAGATAGTTCCCGGGATGTTATATATCGCTAACAAGAAGACAACAGCAGCAGTAGAGATGCCTTTAGGAGCATTAAGGGTGATGAATAGCATCTCTTTTGAGACAAGCTTTTCTTTTCTAAAGCTGATGACAACTGCGATGTATCTAATAATCAGGTAAGCAAGGAACAAAATAAGTGATCTTGTGAAAAACTCTGCAGTCAAGGGAAGCTTGATGGTCAATCCCAGTAATATGAAAACAAATATGAAAAAGGCCTTTGTCAAGACAGACTCAACAGACAAGACCTCTAACTTTTCCTTGACAGCTACGTTGCCAAAGAAGATACCCAGCGTGATGACAGCAAGAACACCATTGCCGTGAAGGTTCTCTGCCAAGACATATGCTAATAATGAAGCGATAATGACTGCCAAAGGTGAGTATAGCGGAGAGTATCGCTTTTGCATGATCTTGAACAAGATGACACCAACAAATATACCCGCACCAATGCCAACAACAAACTTTGTCAAGAAAGGAACAATCAGCTCAACAACACCTGAAATCTCGGACTGGCCCTGGGTGAAATCAATAATGACAAAAGGGAGCAAGACATTCAAAGGAGTGTTAAAGACAGACTCCAGCTTTAGGATACCCATAACCTTGCTCTTTGTATCCTGCAATAATGATAGAACAATATCAGGACTAGTGCCAAGAGTGATTGTGACAAACAAGAGAGCAAGAACAGTAGGTATGCCCAGTAATAACTTTGAGGCGATTGTGAAAACAACAAGACTGAGCAGAGTGAGGATGCCCACAAACTTAAGGGCCTTTATAGACAGCGTGTCTAGTTCTTTCAGCCTTAGTTTAGAGGAACTATCAAAGACAATCAAGGCAAGAGCCAATAAGCTCACAGATGTCAGGAACGTTGTAGGAAACTGAATCAAGGGGTCTCCTTTGTAGGTGAAAAAACCAAGAACCACACCGACAATAATCAAGATGAGGATCTCTGGAAGCCTTAACCTCTTTGCAAGAACAGAGAAAAGTATTCCTATCAATAAGACAACTGCAATCGCTGTGAGTATTGAGAGCGCGTCTACCATATATTACCCCTTTTTTAATGACTTATTTCTTACTAGTATAAAAAGATTTTTATAGCATTTCTTTTTTAAATGCCTTATGACTAAAAATATCCTCAAACAGGTATTGGCAGAGATAAAGCCAGAGAAAGAGAAAGTGCGCGAAGTAGAGGAATTTCTAAAGAAATTAAATTCTTGCCTGAAAAAACTTAAAATAAAGGCAAAAGCAGCAGCAGGAGGAAGCTATGCAAAGAACACCTGGCTAAAAGAGGATTATGATGTAGATATATTTGTGAAGTTTGACATGAAGTACAAGGATAAGAATCTTAGCAAGCTGCTAAAAAAAGCTCTTAAGGTATTCAAACCAGAACTAGTGCATGGCTCAAGAGATTATTTCTGGGTCAAGAACCTGATAAAATTTGAAATCGTTCCTGTCTTAGACATCAAGAAAGCAGAACAGGCAGAGAATATAACAGATTTCTCTCCCTGGCATGTTAAATGGGTTAACACCAAAGGAAAGAAATACAAAAACGATATTAGATTAGCCAAAAAGTTCTGCAAAGCACAAGGGGTATATGGCGCAGAGAGCTATATCAAGGGATTTTCAGGACATGTAGTTGATATCCTAGTTATATATCACAAAGGGTTTAAGCCACTGCTTAGGGCTGCTGTCAAGTGGAAGCCAAAAACAGTGATAGACCCAACTGGCAAAGTTGGCAAGAAAGCTGTGATGGTGCTGAACAAAAGCAAAATACAAGGGCCATTGATTGTGATTGACCCTGTGCAGCCTGACAGAAACGCAGCTGCAGCAGTTAACATGAAGATGTTTGAGACATTTATTAAATCTGCAAAGAAGTTCCTGAAAAAACCATCTGCAGAAGCATTTGAGCCAAAAAAGGTAGACTGGGGGAATTACAAGAAAAAAGGGACTGTTGTGTTAATAGATGTAACTGTGCCAGAAGGCAAAGAAGATCCTGTGGGGGCTAAATTACTCAAGGCATATTTATTTATCAAGAAAAAACTAAGAGACTTTGAGCCAATACCAGAAGGCGGATGGAGCTGGAATAAGGAGAAGAAAAAAGCAGTATTTGGCTATGTATTAAAGAATAAAAAACTGCCAGCAACATATGAAAGAGTCGGGCCAAAGACAGAGTTTACAGAAGGTGTTCATCATTTCAAGAAAAAGCACAAGAAAACAAAGATGAAAAAAGGAAGAATAGTCACTGTCTTGAAATACAAACACAGAGAACCAGAACCATTTTTAAAAGAAGTGTTCAAAGACAAATACCTCAATGGGAAAGTGAAAAAATGCAGAATGAAATCCTTATCTTGATTGGACTGACACTATTACCGTTTTTAGAATTGCGGGCAAGCATACCTTACGGGATACTGAACACTAATCTTAACTGGATGATTGTATTTGTTATCTGCGTGCTTGCCAACATCATATTAGCACCGATTGTGTATTTCTTAATTGACAAAGTCATACACTTATTCTTCTTTATCAAACCATTCAAGAAAGTATATGATTACTACGTCACAAAAACACAGAAAAAAATACACAAATATGTTGAGAAGTACGGTGAGATAGGGCTGGCTTTGTTTATTGCAGTGCCATTGCCTGGATCAGGGGTCTATACAGGAGCACTAGCTGCGTATATATTAGGAATGAGCTACAAAGACTTTATCAAAGCTGCTGCCATAGGGGTATTGATTGCAGGAGTGATAGTGACTGCGATAAGTTTAACTGGAAACGAAGCCTTTAAATTCTTACTATAAATTAAGGTGAAATGATGTTCAAAACAATAATAGAGAAGCTGAATACAAAACTGAATGATCATGGAAACAGCATAATACTGAATAATTCCAGGGCAGTAAAGCTGGACAAGAGCTCTTTTTACAGCATTGCTGACAAAAATGCCAATAAAGTTGCTTTTGTAGACGGCGGAAATGCAGAGATAATCGGGGGAGGAAACTTTTCTTTACAATTGCTAAGGATATATTCTGCTGTGTTTGAGAACAATAAAAGAATTAAGCAGAACAAGACAGAATTTTACTTGCTGGTTACTGCAAAACATAAAGATGGCAGGGCAGTATATGATACTGAGGCATTTAACACGCATCTGCGTATTGACAAAGAGTTCAATGCATTTGGAGAAGGTCTATCAGAGCAGGGACACAAGGCAGAACCAAACAAGATAGCAGAGAGTGCCAGAAAGATGGCAGAACTAAAGATAGCAGCAGAACTTGTGAATGAGCTGAATTCTGGAGATATGATTATCAGAGATGGAGATTTAACAGAGGGGACAGAGCAGGAGAGGAGACAGATAGAGAACCTAAAAGAAAAATCAGGTGATAAAGGGGTAATTGCAGCAGGACTCTCAAAAACAACAAGTTTATTGACTGATTCTGGCAACAGCGCCTCTGCTGTGCTCAATAAAATCGGACCTGATTGTGCCTGGTATTACCCAGCAACAAACAACATAGGATTTGTTAAACTGAATAAAAATTCTAATTATGTATTCAGGTTAGATTTCTTTGTACCCGATAAACTAGCAGATATATTAGGGGCATTGAAAGCAAACTCAAGAGATGCCTGCTTTATAGGATATCCATACGGGCTGATAGATGCAGACAGATTTGCGCGCGTAACAACAAAAGAGAAAGAAAAGCTCAAACTGATGCTTATGAGCAAGGGCGGAGAGAACTTCAGAGCGCATCTGGCAAGCATAGATGCACATGAAATCCTGAATAATATCGTTTAATTACTTATAAATCATAACAAAATTTTATATAAGCTGTTTCAGAAAATCCCATTATAAAACGATTAAATATAAAATTTTGGAGGTAGATAATATGGACTCAAGACTAGGACATTGGGCATTCATTGTCGGCGTACTAATTGCAATCATCGCTGGATTAGTGCCTGCATGGCAGACAGCCACAGTTATATGGATATTAGTCATACTAGGATTAATAGTAGGACTGCTAAACATAACTACAAAAGAGACTGTTGAGTTTTTGGTAGCTACAATCGCATTAGTAGTAATTGGAACAGCAGGAACACAAGCAATATTCCAAACATTTCTGGGAAACATAGTTCCACAGATACTAGGAAACATCGTAGCATTCGTAGCACCTGCTGGACTAATCGTAGCACTAAAATCAGTCTATGCGCTTGCGCAGAAATAGGTTGATTTATTTTTTTTATTTTTCTAATTCTGCAATATATTCAGAAAGAGGCTTAGGCAGCTTTAGATCTGTAATAAATACAGCATTGTTTCTATATAAAAGATCTGGAATTACAATATGGAGCTCTCTAAGAGTTTCAATGGCTCTAGGATGATCTGGAAACCTATCAGTAAGGTCATCAAACTCAACTTGTGTAATAATACCTTCAATATCAGTAAAATGCATTGCAGACATATGAATCTGCAATCTTAAATCCTTAATTATCTTGTGTACATATATTATACTTCCATAACCATGGCTAAAATCACAATCCAGTGCTGCAGCACACACTATCTTACGTTCTGCTGCTGTTCCCAATAATATGCTTGAAGTCATAAAGAAGGGAAAATGGATGGGTGTTTTTAAAACTAATGCACCTAGAAGAACTCACTGCCCATGCTTCCCCTTCAGAGGAACAAACATAAAATCGCCTAATCTTTCTGTCTCTAACTTGTTTTTTACTTTTTTCCCCTTTATCATTACCTGGCCGTATAAAGGCCCTACTGGGATGACTATTATCCCTCCTTCTTTTAATTGTTCTATATACACTTCTGGAATCTTTGGGGCAGCTGCTGTGCAGATGATTCTGTCGTATGGAGCTGCAGTAGGCCAGCCCTTAGAACCATCTGTATGAATCACTCTAACATTTGTGGTTTTTGCTTTTTTTAGATTCTTTTTAGCAAAATCAACCAAATCTTCAATTGTTTCTGTTGTATAGATTCTTCCTTTAGGGCCGACTATCTCTGCCATTAATGCTGCATTATAGCCAGAGCCAGTGCCAATCTCTAAAACTTTCATTCCCTTCTTTAATTCAATAAAATCAAGCATCATCACAACAGTCGTAGGCTGGCTAATTGTTTGTTCCTTAAGGATCGGGAGAGGAACATCTTTGTAAGCATCTGACCTGAATTCTTTCAGAACAAAATACTCTCTCTTGACCTTTTTGAAAGCATCAATAACCCTTTTATTTGTGACTATCTTGTTCTTAATCCAGAAGTCTATCAAGGCCTGTTTCTGGTTTTGCATGAGCCTGCTTTGGTGATACAGCTATATAATCTTTTCGGGCAAAACATTTAAATACAGTAACAACGGAATTCTAGATAAAAAAAGAGGTAAAGCAGCTTGGTATCTAAAGACAAGAAGTTTATTCTGTGGTTTGACGAAGTCAATATGAAAGACGTAGGCCTTGTGGGGGGAAAAAATGCCTCACTAGGAGAGATGTACCAAGAGCTCACTAAGAAGAAAATCAATATTCCTTACGGTTTTGCAGTGACTGCCTATGCTTATCGATATTTACTGGAAAAAGCAGGCGTGGAAGGTCATATCAAGCAGGCACTAAAGGGGCTGAATGTCAAAGATGTACGGAATTTATCAACAAGAGGCAAGAAAGTAAGAGAGATAATAAAGGGTTGCGAATTTCCGCCTGAATTACACAAAGCAATAGTAGATTCTTATCATAAATTAAGCAAAAATTATAAAGCAAAGAACACAGATGTGGCTGTGAGAAGCAGTGCAACTGCAGAAGACCTGCCAGAGGCATCATTTGCGGGGCAGCAAGAGACTTACCTGAACATCCACAATGAGAAATTATTGATAGATGCCTGCAAAAACTGCTTTGCATCACTCTTTACTGACAGGGCAATAGCTTATCGTGAAGAAAAAGGGTTTGACCATTTCCAGGTCTATCTTTCTATAGGTATTCAGAAAATGGTAAGGAGTGATAAGGCCAGTTCTGGAGTGATGTTTACACTAGATACTGAGACAGGATTTGACAATGTAGTCTTTATAACAGCAAGCTGGGGTCTAGGCGAAAACGTGGTGCAGGGAGCAGTAAACCCAGATGAATTCCATGTCTTTGACCCAACACTATTGAAAGGATACAGGCCAATCATAACAAAGACACTAGGAAGCAAGAGCATGACAATGATCTATGCAGAAGGGCTAAAACCTACTAAAAACATAGCAACACCTTCAGCAAAACAAAAACAATTCTGCATAAGTGATGATGAAGTATTAAAACTAGCCAGGTGGGGCTGTGCAATTGAAAAGCATTACTCTGACAAGAAAAAAAGATGGACACCAATGGACATAGAGTGGGCAAAAGACGGCATTTCTAATGAATTATATATAGTACAGGCAAGGCCAGAGACTGTGCAGAGCCAAAAGCAAAGACATATTCTTGAGGAGTATCAACTAAAACAAAAAGGTGAAGTAATCATAACAGGAAAAAGCGTTGGAAGCAAGATAGCAAATGGAACTGCAACAGTGATAAGAAACGTAAAAGACATAGAGAAATTCAAGCCAGGACAAATCCTAGTAACAGAGATGACAGACCCAGATTGGGTTGTCATTATGAAACAGGCAGCAGCAATAGTCACAGATAAAGGAGGCCGCGTATGTCACGCCGCAATTATCTCAAGGGAATTAGGAATACCTTGTGTTGTAGGAACACTAAATGCAACCAGCAAGATAAAAAATAAACAAAAAATCACAATAAACTGCGCCGAAGGGGACACTGGCTTTGTACACAAAGGATTATTGAAATATGAAGTCAAAAGAATCAATATCAAGAAATTCCCAAAAACAAAAACAAAAATAATGATGAACCTAGGCAATCCTGATGAAGCATTTGATTTAAGCTTTATCCCAAATTCAGGAGTTGGGCTAGCTAGGGAAGAGTTTATCATAAATTCTTACATTAAGATACACCCAATGGCTCTAGTAGAGTATAACAAAGTTCCAGGCCATGTAAAGAAAAAAATAGATGCACTTACACTAGGGTATAAGGATAAAAAACAATTCTTTATAGAACAATTGGCTCGCGGAGTTGGAACAATAGCAGCAGCATTCTATCCAAAAGATGTGATTGTAAGGATGAGTGACTTTAAATCAAATGAATATGCAAATTTAATCGGGGGCAAACTCTATGAACCAAAAGAAGAAAACCCAATGATGGGGTGGAGAGGGGCTTCTCGTTATTACAATCCCAAATACGCACCTGCGTTTGCTTTAGAGTGTAAGG
>CAZXEZ010000035.1:0-10690 GCA_964640255.1 uncultured Methanosarcinales archaeon
TAAGAAAGAGATGGAGCTTGCTGCAATGGGCATCTTGACAAAGCCTTGCAAGATTAAATTGTTGAAAGGTTATGTCTTTAGGCAGTCTAATCCTGCTGTTGTTGGTGTTGAGGTTGTCACAGGAACATTGACAAATAATGTTCAGTTGATGAATCCAGACGGAAAAATTCTCACTTCATTAAAAGGTATTCAGCATGAGCAAAAAAATATCGAATCTGCAGAGAGAGGAAAGCAGGTTGCTATCTCACTTCCAGACGTTACTGTCGGCCGCCAGATCAAGGAAGGCGATATATTATACTCATTTATCTCTGAAGATGATTTCAGGAAATTCAAGGAGTACAAGCAGTATCTAACAGATGATGAAAAGGATTTATTGAAAGAAATTGCAGAGATAATGCGTAGAAAGAGTCCAGTGTGGGGGATTTAGTATGAAAAAATCACTGAAAATCCTGTCGAGCAAAGACAAGAAGCTCCTGCTGGCACTGATTAAGAAGCAGTGGGGTGCTGATTTCAAGCCGGATTTTGTTTTCTTCAAAAATGAAAAGCAGAAAATCTATGCTGTTCACAGGGATATTGCTAAGATTGATCTCTCAGGTGCAAGGATTAACACTGTTGGCATGTATTTTGGTGAGCAAAAAAAAGGAGAGTTAAGATTGAGCATTGAAGGTTCTCAATTAATCGGTCCGATTGCAAAGAAAAACATTATCAAATTAGACAACAAAGAGGTTCTTGACTGGTTAAGAGGAGAGGATTTGCAGAAAGATGGTGATTGGTCTGGCTTTATTATAATCAAGCACACTGATGATTTCATGGGCACAGGCAAGTACACCCAGGATAAAAGAATTCTTAATTTTGTTCCTAAGGCAAGAAGATTGATTTCAGGAGAATTGCCTTAGAAGTTGTTTCACGTTTGGCGCTATTTTTATCTTTTCAATCTCTTCCAATGTTTTCCACGTCATTTCTTCAAATATGTCTTTTTCAATTATTTCTGGTTCCCATTCATATTCTTCAATAACAAAACCGTGGTCTGTTATGTTTTTGTTTTCAAATTCTGGCTGCAGTTCTTCCAGCACATGGTATTTTGTGGGCAATATACCTATTTCCTCTTTTAGCTCTCTTTTAAGGCAGTCTGATAGAGATTCTCCTTTTTTTGCTTTGCCGCCGGGAAATTCATAATAGTCCTTATGGTATTTCTTCAATAGCAGAATTTTTTTGTCCTTGATTATTATTCCATCAACTATTGTTATCGTTTTCATGCGGTTTACACAACTTTTATATACTGCTTCTTTTAAATTTTGTGTTATGAAACTTGTCTCAGAAAAAAAGTGGATAAAGAAAATAGTTGAATTAGAAAAAGCAAGCAAGAGATCTACTAAGAAAAAAGTTGAAAAAGCCTTGATAGAGGCTGTTAAAAAAAGTATTCCTAAGAAAAAGTTTGGCGTCTTGTTGTCAGGTGGTGTTGATTCCTGCTTGATTGCCCTGCTTTGCCAACAGGCTGGCGCTAAATTTAATTGTTACACTGTTGGCATGCCTGATTCTCCTGATATTGATTGGGCAAAGGCTTTTGCAAAGCGGTTTAAGATGCCTATCAAGGTAAAGACTTTTGATCTTGATGAAGTAGAAAAGCAGTTCAAGAAAGCAAAAAAAGCATTGAAGCATGTTGATATACTGTCTGTTGGTGTTGGTGCTGTTCTTCTTTCAGCAATCGAGCTTGGTAAGAAAAACAAGGTAAAGGATTTTTTCGCAGGTCTTGGTTCTGAAGAGATTTTTGCAGGCTATCACCATCATGAAGAATCTAAAGACCCGCATGCAGAGTGCTGGAAAAGATTAAAGTCCTGCTGGAAAAGAGACTTGAGAAGGGATTCTGATATTGCTGCTGCAGCTAAAGTGAATCTTATGGCCCCTTTTCTTGATGAGGATTTAATCAAAGAGGCTATGGGTATATCTATCAAGCGAAAGATCAATAAAAAAGAAAAAAAAGTTATCTTGAGAGAGATTGCGCAGGATCTTGGCCTCCCAAAAAAGTATGCCTGGCGCTCTAAGAAAGCAGCACAGTATGGTTCTTGGTTTGACAAGGCTATGATGAAGTTAGCGAGAAGAGCTGGTTATCAGTTCAAGCAAAAATACCTCGAGAAATTATAAAATCTTTTTTTAAGCTTATTTTTTTTTATATAGAAAACAATGGCAATAAAAAAAGAAAAATAAAAAAGGGGCCGGGCGTGGCGATTCAGTGCCAATGGTTAGAGGATAAGAATCCTCACCAGACAAATGAATCACCAGAGGCCCGGACGCGCCCTTCTCTTTAATTGCGTGTTATAAGAAAGTGTGTAAGCTTAGCCTCAATCTTTAGCCAACCAGCTCATCCACCGTAGGCGCTTCGCTGTGTTGAGAATTGCGGCTTTGCAAACAGGGACTTCTTCACACGCTAGGACGTTAAGTCCTTGAATCAACATGTACGGTGTAGAATCATACAATCAAAGGCAGCCTCCTTTACTTTTCATGAGGTATTCAAATAGTGTGTGGGTGGTGTCCTAGAACGGATCCCCGCGAATTCTGAGCATAGCTCCTCCTTTCCTTTGTTGCGCGCCTCTGCAATTTGCCGCAGCAATATCGCATTTTTTGGCGCTGGCCAATCCGATTCCTGGCAATCCGCCGTGGTGGTGGCAAAATACAATCCCTTGTCCCTGATGGTTTGGACCCACGTGTTTACACGCGCGTGGTTAGAAACCACCTCCTCCCAGGCATTTTCTTTTGGAGCAAGCCGTACGCAAACTTTGCTTGAGCCAGTCACCCTTCTGGCTTTTCTACACCATGGATGAACTCTAACCTCCTTTCATACAGCGGGTTTGTTCTGGTTGTCTAGAGCTGCTCAAGCCAGGCTTGAGAGATTTTCAAAGACAGGCCGTTTTTAAAAAGGGAAGGGGAATTCACTTTCTTTTGGCGGCCTGTTTTTAATGCCTGCACGACCTCTGGGAGCGCAAGATGTTCAGAACGCTTAGAGTGAACGTGCAGGCAATTCCTGAAAGGCCTCAGTGCCTCTATTTTCGTGCGGGCCGGGCGTTGTATCTTGAAGAATGGGTCTCGGTCAAAAGCCATTCAAGATATGCCCTTGTCTTTCAGCCCGGCCCGCAAATTCAGTAAAAGGGGGCCATCAAGGCTGATCAACCTTGATGACCCAAGGCGTGAATGAGGAGGTTAGGGTCTTTTTAACCCTCTGGGTTTCTTCATTCTTTAGAGACTTGCCCAAAGTCTTATTTTTTTTATCAGGTTTTATCCTGCGTATTTGTTGTGCGGGCCGGACGTTTATTGTAAAGAATGGATTTCGGTCAAAAGCCATCCTGTTTTACCTCTGCTCGTATGCCTGACGTCCGGCCCGCAAGTTCCCAAAGGGATCTTAGATTCAAAACAAGCCAGGCAGCTCTAGGGGTAAACCTAGTCTTGCCATCTGCTGCCTGGCTCAACCAGAAGATCCTATCTTCTGGTCCATGGCGGCCAAGTGCGACTTTTCCCCAAAAGCCACTTGGCCTGAAGAAAATCCTGTTGAAGGTTTTGGTTTATCTTTGGGCAAACCGTTTGAAAGACTAAAGGTATGCCCTGGAGTGAAAGAGTACTAAGACTCTTTTGATGATTATTAGGCCCAGGGATTGAAGTTTCCCTGTTACACCCATGGGCCGCCTTGGAATAGTTTCCCTAACCTGAGTTTAAAAGGCATGGGGGTAAGCACCTTTAAGAGACAAAGGCTCGACGCCAACCAATACCTTAGTCAGAAGGTTTGGCGTACTTAGACCCCGTATGCCTTTGTTGTCAAAAAAACAGGCGTGTTGAGAAAATATTGTACTTTCTTTGGGAGAGAAAAGTGCAAAAGATATCACAACCCGCCTGCCCGCAGACCAGACCAAAGGTCTACGTGTTTGGGAAAGATTGCTGGCACGGTTCATCATGCTATGACAAGCAGAGAGAATATAAACTAACCCGTGCGCTATGGTTAGGTCATTGAGAGGACGTTTTTTTTCGTCCAGGATAGTGCACGGGACTTTTTTTTAGGACCGAACCAAAGTTGGTCCGGTCCATAGGAAAGGATTACTTCGGCACGAGCCGAAGGAGGAAACAAAAGCAAGACGCGACCTGCAGGAGCCCAGAATCTCCTCATTCGCCTTAGAGATATGCAGGAGATAGGGCCTCCGTATACAGGCCGCGCCTGGTTTTCAAAGGATGCCGGGCGGCTTCTATTCAGGCAAGGCGAAATTCAGGTCTTTGAATCAGGCCTTCGGAGCAGGTGCGTGTGCTTCTGGGTTGTGCAATCTTCCATCGCAGTTCCCTTTCAGCTTCCTGCTGCAGCGGACCTCTTGTTTTGTCCAATCCAGGACACAAGACGCGCGCAAAAATCCCTTTCGAAACCGCCCGGCTATTCCGTATGATTTCCGACCTTTTCCACCAGGTGTTTTTAAAGAACTCAAAAACACGACACATTATACTCTACTAGAAAAAGGTAGGTTTTCCACATTTCCCTCCCTTTCTCGTCGAGAAATGCTCGCGTTTTCAGGCTTTGGTGGCCTTATCGCCAAGGGCAGTAAGGAGGATAGCTTTCTTCCATCCTTTTTTGTCCTTGGTCTCAACCACTGTTACAAAGCCGAGGCCTACAAGTTCCTGCTTGAGCTCATTTCCTTTTCGGGCTGAGAGCTTAAGGGACTCGTAAACCTTTGCGACACCCATTCGAGGGTGTGTTTTCACAAATTTTAAAAATTTGTGTTGGTTTTTTGCTAAATTATAGGAATGTGATATTGGTTGCAGAGCGGGGTCAGAAGAATCACCTGTTGTCTTCACCCCAGACATCTTGCATATTGTATCAACTTTGGATAATTGTTTCTTTAGGTTATTGATATCGCATCTTTCCTTGAATACACGTAGTGATTTGTTTTCATTTATAATTTTTTGCATTTTTTCAGCCAATTCTTTATCACTGACTTGTTGTTTCTTTATCTTAGATAGAGGCACTGCCACCTCAAATGGCGTGAAGTGTCTCTCTGCCAGTTTTACTATTGCAGTCCCTACTGGAAGCATTGTAAAGTAATTTCTGTTGTCTCTTATCTGCATCAATCCTGCTACGCAGTCTACATCCTGCGGCAGCATCTGCTGAAATGCTATGTTGCAGGCGCTGTTTCCTGCCACAACATCGCTTAATTTAGAGATGTGCTGGTCTAAGCATATCAAACTTATTCCATACTCTCTTATCTCTCTGTAGATCATCTCTGTGACACTCTCTTTCATGAACTTTGCCCTGTCTTTTAAGAAGATATTATGCGCCTCATCCACAAGTATTGCGCTCTTGAAATCCTCTGTTCTTGGCTCATCACTTGCCTTTTTAAGTTTGTAGATATAAGTCAAGATATACTCGCAGAAGAATTTCTTCTCTGCAGTGCTTAATGAATTAAGTTCAAATATGATTCTTTTGTTCAGCAGGTCATTTGCTTTCATTGAGTATTTGTTTTTGCAGTTTATTGCATCCCCAAAATGTCCGAATGTCAGGGCATGCGCGATTCTTAATGCAGATGTTATCCACTCAGAGTCTCTTCCCTTTCTGCCCTTCATGTCTGCATCCATCTCTTCCAGCCTGTCTTTTATCTGGTACCATGTTGGGTAGTTCTTGCTGCCATTATAGATCCCAAAGTCTCTGAATGCCCTGTCGACTGTCTCTGTCAATATCTTGTGCACTCCATAGCTTGCAAAGAAACTCTCTGTAATCAGGTCACACAGTAATCCTACCCACTCTTTCGGGTCTACTCCTTCTGGTGGCTCGTTTATGTTTATCTTGAATAAGCTGCTCACATTTGCATTTCCTACTGTAAAGCAGAGCAGGCTTTTGTCTAGTTTTAGCAAAGGCCTGAAGCTCTTTTTCCAGTCAAAAACTATTACTGGTTTTTTCTTCTTGATAAAGTCCTCTAGAAGCACGAATGCAAGGTTTGTCTTTCCAGAACCGCTCATTCCTGAGATGCATAAGTGCCTGATAAAGTCTTGCTCTCTTAGGCAGAATGGATTGAATTCCTTGTCAGCGTATTTTATTGTCCCCAGTTCATACTTTCCGTCCAGGTTTTCAGGAGGTATTAGAAGCACTTTTTCGTCTAGAAGAGATGTGTGTAGTTTTTTCTCAAACAAGGCGTGCAGGGCTTTCTCTATCTCTTGTTTTGTCTCTCTATCGTCTGATAGTTTGTATCTTAGATAGATTGCATCTACTTTCTTGCCCATAACTGGCTTTAGTTTTTTGCAGATTTCCTCTACTGTTAAAGCTCTCAGCATTTTATTCCTCTAGAAGCTCTGAAAGCAGTTCTGTCTTGCTCTCTGTTTCCTTGAATTCCTTGAGCCTGTCTCTCAGCTCTTTCTTTAGTATTGCGATGTCTTTCCACTTGTCTAGTTTTTCCCTTACCTTGAATTGCTCTAGCTCTACCTGTTTCTGTCGTATTCTTGCTTTTTCCTGCTCCTCTATGTCAGAGCTGGACAATAGTATGTTGCTTAGCTGCAGCTTTATCTTGTCCATTTCCTGCAGGATTTGGCCATGAAGTTCCTCTCTCAGAATTATCTGTTCCTGTATGTCGCTCACAGACTCTTTTGTGAGGCTCACCTTGTTCTGCTGAAGGTCATTCAGCAGTTGTGAGACATCTCTCTTCTTGCCTAGAGCAGGTATCTTTATCTTATCGATTGAAAATTTAGATTTTGCTTTTTTCATCTTCCACACGTTTCCCAAGGTCTTCCCCTACTTTCCACAGTTTTGGTAATTTGTCGCATTATTTAAATCTTCTTATTCTTCTATATAGAAAACAATTAAGAAAAAAAAAAGGGGAATCCCAGGTATTTTATCCCCCTTTTTGCTCCCTAGCGTCTGATGTAGAGTCTTCTGCTTCTGGTTTTCTGACAGCGCCCGCCATTTACATAACTTTGTTTGCCTCGGTCATCCACAGAACCTTGTTCTTCAGTCGGGATTTCCTTGGTGTTGCGGCGGTTGCCGTTGCTCCTGTTCCTCATGTTGCTCCTTTCCACTAGATCGTGACTATTCTTCCCGCCAAGATTACCCTCCTTTTACACCCAGGTATAATAGGAGTATCATCACTGCTGTCGACACCACAAGTGCGAACAGCAGTGCCTCGAACATTTCCCTAGCAGGTGTTTTGGGTTTTGGCGGGGCTCTTTGCTCTGTCAAGCTTGCCTCCTTTCTCTACTAAATGAAGCGATCACATTTGAAGTACATCACAGCCCATGTGGTCGCGAGTACTGCTAGCAGAACCAGCTCCAAGGCAATCACCTCCTTTCCTTTACACTAGGAGTAGGGCCATGAACACAATCCCAACAACAGACATGCCCAGTATCATGCCGTCATTGACTGCCCGAAGGACTATGTTCTTTTCCAGGAGTTCCTCTGTTTTTTCTGTGCGCTCTTTGTCCCTATAGAAGTAGAGTGTCCAGGCAATGAATACTGCTACAAGGAGAGCGCATAAGATTTGGCAGACCAAGCTGCACCCCCTTTCGTTTATCTGTGGGCTAGTGTGTTGATGACGTGGATTACCGAGAATAGTGCCAGTAGTACTAGCCCGATGAATATTGCCGCACGTGAGGTTGTGATGAAATCTGTTTCATCCGTAGGGAGTTCTTTCGGGATTTTGTCCGGCTCCATGCATCCCCCTTTCTGTTACCGTGGTTTTGTCAGGTACAGAACTACTGCGAAAAATATCGCCGGCAGCACGAAGCATACTAATATTGAACCGCCGACGATAAACCAGAGGTCCCACCCAGAATCGATGAGTTTTTCTGCCCATTCTTTCCGTTTTGTCGCGCGCCGGTCCTCTTCCTGCCCCTGGTTTAGTGCGCGGCAGATTTCCTCAAAACTGAATTTTTCTTTGCTTCTCCAGCTCACCGCGTACCTCCTTTCTTGCTCCCTAGAGCAGCGCAGCCCATACGATGAACGCTGGTACGATGAGAAAGAGCAGTACCATGAACATCCCGCACCCCAGCAGTGGAGGGTCTTCGTATTCAGGCGGCGGAAATGTATCGCAGGGGTGTGCGCAGAGATGCAAGTAGTCCTCCCATTCTTCCTGTCCTTCTCGGTTTGAGTAATCTTCCAAGAGTTCCTGCTGTTCCGCAGCAGTTGAAAAGTTCCAGAGATGCACGAAATCCGCCTTTGCTTCTTCTGACCATTGTTCCCAGTCTTCCGGCTGTTCCCCTGCATCCTTCGGCCACGTGATTTCTTTTACTTCCAAGGTTTCTCCTTTCACTCTGTTGTTGGTTTAGGGTTTCTGTCTGGCTTTAACACGAACTCGATGAACAAGACTACCAGCACAATTGCCAATGTTATCTGTGCAAACGGAAATGTGTTGGTGACCAAGTTCCACAGGAGATATCTCCATCTTGTCAAGGTTTCACCTCCTTTCTTATGCTAATGCCCAGATAAGATATCCTGTGACGCCGAGTAGGATGACTGTTAATAAGAATACCAAAAAGAGTATTGATGCCTTTTTAGCCTGCTTATGCGCCTGCTCTAGACCATCCATCTTTATCTCCTTTCCGGCTGTTTCCATTAGAATTCGTCCTAATCTATGATTATGAGTATATTATACTCTAGATGAAGTTGCATAGGTTTTCCGCATTCCCCCCCTTTCTCGTCGAGAAATGCCTGCAGATTCTAAACTCAAAGAGTCTTTTCACGAATCACAAGCCGTTTGCCTTCTTCTTGCCTTTTCCTTTTTCAGGATTAAGGCTTGTCATCAATGACTTTATGCAGGTACCCATTCTTTGGGTTGTAGTGTTTCTTCACTTTAGTTTTGTTTTCCGATTTTTGGTTTTAAGAGAATACAAGGAATAGTTCCTTATTTTTAAAGATTAGTATATTATGATATATGTATCTCAATTATGTCGCCGTCTTCTAGTTTTTTATTCAGCTTGTGAAATACCTGTCCAGGAAACTTTGCAGATTTGCCCCATATCTTTGCATATTTGAATTTGTTCACAAAATCCCTATGTATCTTTCTGCAAACTCCATCTATTGTTATTCCTTTACAGACAATCATTGGCTCTTCTAAGTCAGGATTCTTGCCAATCTCTTTCATGAACAGTCTCATCAGGTTCAGTTTCTGGAATATTGCCTCTTTTAGTTCTGGTATGCCTTCCCCCTTTTCTGCACTCACTACCAAATCCGGCTTTATCTCTTTGATAAGTTTCTTTCTTCTCTCTGCACTCACTAAATCTATTTTGGTTATCACAGTTAAAGCAGATATGTAATTTCTATTACCTTCAATAGCATCTATAAAAGTATCAATGTCTATTTTACTCCTT
Organism: uncultured Methanosarcinales archaeon; assembly: GCA_964640255.1. Taxonomy (GTDB): domain Archaea; phylum Nanobdellota; class Nanobdellia; order Woesearchaeales; family ARS49; genus WJJT01. The sequence goes on from CAZXEZ010000035.1 coordinate 9,319, forward strand.
ATAACGACATCTGCATTATTGAATTTCAATTCCTTGAGAATATCCTGCATTGTTTTCCTGGAAATGCCTAGTTTTACAGTGCTGCCTATGCTGATTCCTCCCCTTGCTTTTTTCTTTATCTTTACATCAGGCCTCTCTTGATTCATCCTGACATTTGCGTCATAGATCTCTTTCAGTATTGTCTTATAATGCCCGGGATGTTTTGCATCAACTAATATCAGGACTAGGTTAGAATTCCTCACCATAGAGAGTATCTCCCTGCCTCTTCCTTTGCCGGCAGCAGCCCCTGATATGATTCCAGGGATGTCAAGAATCTGTATTTTTGCAAAATTATGTTCAAGTAATCCAGGCACAACATCTAGTGTGGTGAATTCATATGATCCTATCTTTGATTTTGCTTTAGTAATCGCATTAAGCAGTGTACTCTTTCCTACTGAAGGAAAACCTAGTAAAACTACAGTTGCATCTCCTGATTTCTTTACCCCAAAGCCTGCCCCTCCTGTTTTTTTTGAAGCCTGCTTCTCTATCTTGCCTCTTAACTTGGCAATTTGTGCCTTCACAACACCAAAATGGTGCTCAGTTGCTTTGTTGTACTGTGTTTTCTTTAACTCTGCTTCTAGTTCCTTTATTCTTGCTGCTGCATCTGCCATAAGGTCTTTTTTAAGAGCAAAGGTTTAAAAACATTGTCCTTTTTTAAGGAGGCATGGACATACTTACTGATGCAAGGACCTATCTAGGGCCTGCAGTGAATAGTATAATCACTGCAATCATTATTCTGTTAATCGGTTTTATCATAGCTAAACTGATAGGACGGTTGGTCCAGAGAGTTTTGCATGAGGCAGAGCTGGATGCTTTGCTGAAAAAAGCAGGAGCAAAAGTCTCTTTTGAGATTGCATTGTCTCATATTGTAGAGTATTTTGTCTATTTTATTACAATTATTTTTGCCCTGAACCAGTTAGGGATCACAACTTTTGTTTTATACGCCCTGGCAATTGCAGCTATTGCTGTATTGATCATCTCAGTCTTCCTGGGCTTGAGGGATTTTATCCCTAATTTCATGGCTGGCTGGTATATCTATAGGAAAGATTTAATCAAAGAAAAGCAGAATGTCAAGATTAATGGTATCTCAGGAAGGGTTGTAAAATTAAGTATATTAGACACAAGGATTAAGACAAAGAAAGGTGACTTGATATATCTGCCTAATTCTGTTATTATTAAGTCAAAGATTACTAAAATGAAGAAGTGATTAAACTATCTCTAGTGTGCTTACTATGTTGAATAACTGTGTTCTTGTGTCTGCCTGCATGTTGTTGTCTTCTGTTAGTACCTCTAGTGCATGTAGTGCTCTGCTCACCTTGATTGATGTCTCTTC
>CAZXEZ010000036.1:0-2835 GCA_964640255.1 uncultured Methanosarcinales archaeon
GGTCCAGATACCTGGCGTTATGGAAGGCACATCAGAAGGCAGGCAAAAAGAACTCATATTGAAATCGTGCTTGAGGAGAAAAAGACAGCAAAAAAGGAAAAGAAAAAATTGGAACTTTCTAGAAGTTCCAAATTCGCCGAACAAGAAGTTCGGCGAAAGGCAGAGAGGGCAAAGCTAAAAAAAACCGAGCCAGCTGCACCTTCTAAAAAAGAAGCAAAGCCGGTTGTCAAGGAAGAGCCAAAGCCTCAAGAAAAATTGAAACCAAAACCTGAAACAAAGAAAGAAGAGGTCAAAGAGAAATGATTGAAAGAAAATTACTGAAATTAAAAATGAAAGAGTTTCAGATAGAGAATTACATATCTAAGAGCCTTCGGAATGCTGGTCACTCTCGCACAAAACTTGTCAGGACTCCTCTTGGCGAGAAAATTATCATCTTTGCTTCAAGGCCGGGAATTGTTGTCGGCCGTAAAGGAGAGAATATCAAGAAGCTTACTAACACGCTTAAAAGAAAGTTCAAGCTGGAGAATCCGCAGATAGAGATTTCAGAGGTTGAGAATCCAAATCTTGACGCGCAGATTGTTGCTGAGAGAATTGCTTCCACGCTGGAGCGTTTTGGTCTTAAGAGATTCAAGGCAACAGGACACAAGACACTGAGTGATGTAATGAGTGCAGGAGCAATCGGAATTGAGATAGTGATGTCTGGAAAGATTCCAAGCACAAGAGCAAGAAGCTGGAGGTTTTATTCCGGTTACCTGAAAAAATGCGGAGACATTGCTTTGACAGGAGTCAAGACAGCGCATGCAAGCGCGCAGTTAAAGTCTGGAACAGTAGGGATCCGTGTCAAGATAATGCCCCCAGATGTTAAATTGCCTGACGATATTGAACTTATTGAAGAACCATCACAAGAAGTTGAGGAAATCAAGGAAAAATGAAAACTAAGGATCTTAAAGCAATGCCAGAAGAAGAGCTGAAATCCAAGAAGATTGAGCTCTTGAACGAGCTTATTAAGGAAAAGGCGCAGGTAGCTACTGGTACTGTTCCAAAAAATCCAAGCAAGATCAAGCTTGCAAGAAAGACAATCGCAAGGATAAACACGATTCTTGCAAACAAGGAGGTTAAAGAAAAAGCATGACAGCATGTCCAAGATGCGGTCTACCACAAGACCTTTGTGTTTGTGAGAGCATAGCAAAAGAGAGCCAGAAAATTATCGTGAAGATAATTAAGAAAAAGTATGGCAAAAAGTACACGACAATAAACGGGATCGATCCAAAAGAGATCGACCTCAATAAGCTGGCTAAACAACTAAAAGCAAAATTTGCTTGCGGAGGCGCTGTCAAGAGCGGCGTTATTGAGCTGCAGGGCGGCGGTGGAAAATCTCCTGCTGCAGAGCGCAGGCATCTGAACGAAGTAAAACAGATTTTGGTTGAGAATGGCTTTGCTCCAGAAACAATATTGGTTAAATAAACCATGCAAAAGGTCAAAAAGCTTGTCAAGGACGAGCTGATTGGTAGGACTGTTGAAATCATTGGCTCTGCCAACAAGGCAAATATAGGCCTTAAAGGCAGGATTATCGATGAGACAAAACATTTGTTGGTCATTGAGACCTCAAAAGGGCTGAAAAAGATCCTGAAGAAGGCAAACACCTTCCAGATAACATATCTGGGAGAAAAAGTCACACTCAAAGGCGAGCTTTTGCATGGCGCGCCTGAAGAAAGAATCAAATTAAAGGTGAAAAATGAAAACAGAAGCTGAAAACAAACAACAACCTGGTTTTGATAGCTTGAGCCTTAGAGGACGTACTTTCAGAGGAGTTGTTATTAATGATATCATGCAGAAGACAGTGACAGTAGAGTGGGAGAGAAGAAAGCGTAACAAGAAATATGAAAGATATGAAAAAAAGAGAACTCGCGTTAAAGCTCATAATCCTGAAAATATCAATGCTAAGAAAGGCGATCTTGTTGAGATACAGGAGTGCAGGCCTTTGAGCAAGACAAAGAGTTTTGTTGTTGTGAAGAAATTAGGAGAAGAGAGATTGTTTGCAGAAAGGGAAAAATCTCTTGAAGAATCAAAGGTCAAGCAAAAAAAGGCAGAACATCCTGCTGAAGAAAAAATAAAGGAAGAATTGGAACTTCCAATAAGTTCCAAATTTACCGAACCAGAGATTCTGCGAAAACCTGAAGAGGTTGCACCAGAAGAACCTGAGAAAATAGAAGAGGCTCCGGAAGAGGAAAAGGCAGAGGAAGCAAAAGATGAAGGCAGTTAAGGCATCAATCGGGAGGGTACTGCCCCACAATGCAAGGATACTTGCTTGTGATAATTCAGGTGCCAGGATTTTAAAAGTTATTAGTGTATTTGGTCACAAGACCAGGAAAGGAAGATACTCTGCAGCAGGTGTTGGAGACAAGATAAAGGCATCTGTTGTTGTTGGAAAGCCTGACATGAGAAAACAGGTTGTTACTGCGATTATAGTTCGCCAGAAAAAAGAATACTTGCGTAAGGACGGAACAAGGATAAGATTTGAGGATAATGCCGCAGTTATATTAAAAGATGAGTTAGGCAACCCAAAAGGAACAATGATTAAGGGTCCTATCGCAAAAGAGGCCTGCGAAAGATGGCCTAATGTAGCAAAAATAGCGAATAATGTTGTTTAGAGGTTAAAAATGGATTGGTCAAGTACTTGGAAATCAAGTAAGCAACCGAAAAAGCAGAGAAAATATGTCCGAAATGCCCCAAAGCATGTGCAGGGCGCTCAATTAGGTAGTCATCTCTCTCTTGATTTAAGAAAAAAATACAACAAGCGGTCTATGCGCGTAAGGAAAGGCGATAAGGTAAAGG
>CAZXEZ010000036.1:2845-7140 GCA_964640255.1 uncultured Methanosarcinales archaeon
TAAGTTGGTTAAGTTTGTAGGTTTTAAGGTAGGGGATAAGGTAAAGGTTATGATTGGAACATTCAAGGGAAAGACAGGCAAGGTTGACCGAATTGATACTAAAAAACAGAGGGTTTTCATTACAGGCATTGAGATCCTGAAAAAAGACGGCAGCAAGGCCCTCTATCCTGTCAAGCCATCAAACTTGATGATTCAAGATCTTGATTTAAGCGATAAGAGGAGAATTAAGAAGACAAAATGAAATCATACCTAAAAAGATTGGTCACACCAAAAAGCTGGACATTGCTTAAGAAAGAAGAGAAATTTGTAGTCAGGCCTAGGCCAGGGGCTCACCCTGCAAAGCTTAGCATGCCTATTACATTATTGCTCAAAAACTTAGGCTATGCTGCAACAACAAAAGAAGTTAAGAAAATACTTAACACAAAAGAAGTGCTTGTTGATGGACGGCGGGTCAAGGAAAACAAGTTTCCAGTTGGTTTCATGGATGTTATCACAATCAAAGAAACAGATGATTCTTTGAGGATCGTGCTTGATAAAAAAGGAAGGCTGAAAGTCATTCCTGCGGACAAGGATGAAGTACAGCTTAAGTTATGCAGGGTCAAGAAAAAGACTGCCTTGAAAAAAGGCAGGATTCAGGTTAATCTTTCAGATAACAAGAATATCTTGACAGATAAGAACGATATGAAAGTCGGCGACACTGTCTTGATTACAGTTCCTTTCCAGGAGATCAAGCAGCATCTTCCGCTTGAGAAAGGCGCTCTGATTTATTTGATTGGCGGAAAGCACATCGGACAAAAGGGAACTGTTGACAGTATTGAGGGTAATAAGCTGATTTACACAGCAGCAAAGAAAAAGCATGAATCTCTGAAAAAGTATGCTTTTGTTATTGGTAAAGGAAAAGAAGCAATAAAATTAGACTAAAATGAATCAAATGCAGCAGTTAAGGATAGAGAAAGTTACCTTGAATATAGGTGCAGGCAAGGATCAGTCCAAGCTGGATAAAGGGATGGTATTGATTAAGACTATAACTGGTATCGAGCCTATTAAGACTGTTACAAATAAAAGGATTCCTGGCTGGGGCCTAAGACCTGGTCTTCCTATTGGCTGCAAGCTGACATTAAGAAAAGAAAAAGCGCTTGAGATTTTGAAGAGACTGCTTGAAGCTAAGGACAAGAAGCTTACTGAACCGCAGTTTGATGATCAAGGAAATATTTCATTTGGTATCCATGAGTATATAGACATTCCAGGAGTTGCTTATGATCCTAAGATAGGTATCATGGGTCTTCAGGTCTGCGTCTCTCTTGAGAGGCTTGGTTTTAGGATTAAGCGCAGGCGTCTGGAGCCGAAAAAAATTCCAAAAAAACACCAGATACGTAAAGAAGATGCGATTAAGTTTATTCAAGATAAATTTGGTGTAACAGTAGGTGATGTCGCATGACTATAGGCGATTGGAGAAAAGTCTTGAAGCAGTTAAAGCCAAAACCTGCCAAGATGAAGAAGTACATCAAGCATAACGCCCCAAAAGACAGGGCTGTTGGCAGGAGAAAGATCAAGTGCAGCCAGTGCGGAAGATATGGGGGCCACATAAGCAAGTACGGGCTTGAGCTCTGCAGGCATTGTTTTAGGGAGATCGCTCCAAAAATAGGTTTCAAAAAATACAGTTAAGGTGTGAAAATGAACAACGATCCACTAGCAAACACATTGTCCGCAATCCTGAATTATGAGATTGTAGGTAAGAAAGAGATAATAATTAATCCGACCTCTAAAGTAATTTTGGGTATCTTGAAAATGTTCAATGCGCACCATTATGTTGGTCAGTTTGAGCAGATTACAGATGCAAGAGGCGGTTTTATCAAGCTTCACCTGCTTGGAAACATCAATAAGTGCGGCGTTATCAAGCCAAGGTTTAGTGTTGGGTGGCAGGATTTTGAGAAATTTGAGAAAAGATATCTTCCTGCTAAAAACATGGGTATTATCATAATCTCCACAAATCAAGGTCTTATGACTCTTGATGAAGCAAGAGAAAGACAGATTGGAGGAAAGTTGATAGCGTACTGTTACTAATATGAAGCAAGACTTTGAAGAGATAATTGAAATTCCTGATGGAATTCAGGTGACTGCTGAGAAAGAGGTAGTTGTCAAAGGTCCAAAAGGAGAATTAAAGAGAGATTTCAATTATCCTGGAATATCTATCAAGGTCGAAGGAAAGGAAATCAAGATTATCGCTAAAAAAGTAACAAAGCGTGAGAAAAAATTGGTTTACACATACAAAGCACATCTTAATAACATGCTGAAGGGTGTTCAAGAGCCATGGATTTACAAGCTTAAGATCTGTGCAAGCCACTTCCCTATGAATGTTAGTGTAAGCGGCAAGGAATTCATTGTCAAAAATTTCCTTGGCGAGAAAGTTCCAAGAAAATTATTGATTAAAGAAGGCGCAACAGTAAAAGTAGACGGAAAAGATGTTGTTATTGAATCAATCGATAAAGAGCTGGCAGGAAACACTGCTTCTGAGATTGAACTGCTTACTGTTGTAAGGGGCAGGGATCTAAGAGTTTTCCAAGATGGAATTTACATTACTGAAAAGGCAGGTAAACCGATAAAATGAGCATTAAAGAAAGCCTGGAATTGAGAAAAAATATCAAGAGCAAGAAGCCGAAATACCTTAGAGAGGATCATCATAAAAAGAAGGCTGTTGACAAAAAGTCTTGGAGAGGTCCTAGTGGAAGGCACAGCAAGATGAGACATGGTTTCCAGGGTCACAGGGCAACACTAGAGGTTGGTTATGGCTCTCCTAAAGAGGCAAGGCACCTGCATAGCTCTGGCCTATTGCCTGTTGTTGTTTATACTATTACTGAGTTATCTGCTCTTGACAAGGCTAAGCAGGCAGCTGTCATCTCAGCCACCACAGGCGCCAAGAAAAAGATTGAGCTTGTTAAAAAAGCAAAAGAGCTTGGTATCAAGGTGATTAATGTTAAGGATATTGATGCTTATCTGAAAAAAAGCGAAGATCAGCTGAAGCAGAAAAAAGAAAAAAAGGAAAAAACTGCAAAAGACAAGGAAGTGAAGAAGAAAGAGAAAGAAAAGAAAGCAGAAGAAAAGGCAAAGAAAGCAGCCGACTCTCCTGAAGATGCTAAGAAAAAAGAAACAAAAGAGCTTGAAAAGGTTTTGACTAAGAGGGAAAGATGAAACAATTGAAACTTCAGAAAAGACTGGCATCAGAGATAATGAAGTGCTCTGTTAAGAGGGTTTACTTTAATCCTGAGAGGACTTCGGATATCAAGGAAGCCATCACCAAGGCAGACATAAGAGGGTTGGTTAAGCTTGGCGTGATTAAAGAGAAAAAAGTAAAAGGAGTTTCAAGAGTTCGTGCAAGAAAGATTCAGCTTCAGAAAAGAAAGGGGCGCCAAAAAGGAAGCGGTTCCAGAAAGGGAAAATTTACTGCTCGTGCAAAGCCAAAGAGTGTTTGGATGAATGCAGTCCGTGCTCAAAGAAAGTTCTTAAAAGAGCTGAAAGACAAGGACTTGCTCACCCCAGGCAGCTTTTGGGAATTATACAGGAAATCAAAGGGCGGTTTTTTCAGAAGTGTTCGTCACATTAAATTATTCATAAAAGAAAAAGGAATGGTTAAAGCAAAATGAGTAGGTTTACAGTAGCAAAGAGAAGGAAAAGGGAAGGAAAGACAGACTACAAAAAGCGTCTAAAGCTTTTGATGGCAAAAACACACAGATTAGTTATTCGCAAGAGTCTTAATAACATGCTGCTTCAGGTGATTGAATTTAATCCTGCAGGAGATAAGGTTGTCTTGACTGTCACTTCACAGAATCTTAAGAATATTGGTTGGAAAGCAAATACAAACAACTTGCCTGCAGCATACCTTTGCGGTTACCTGATTGGAACAAAAGCACTTGCAAAGAAAGTCAAGGCCTGTATTCTTGATCTTGGGATGCAGAGCAGTGTTAAGAAAGGTTCTTTATTTGCAGCCTTGAAAGGTATCGTTGATGCTGGCCTTAAGGTTCCGCATTCAAAAAATGTTTTTCCAGAGGAAAACAGAATAAAGGGAGAGCATATTGCTGATTACGCCAAATTACTGAAAGAAAACAAGGAAAAATATGACAAGCAGTTTGCTGCTTGCCTAAAGCAGTGATTTGATCCTGAGAAGATGCCTGCTCATTTTGATGAAATTAAAGCTAAGATCGGTGCTAAAAAATGACTGAAGAAGAAAAAATTCAAGAACCTGTAGAAGGAATGCCTATTGTGGAAGAAGAAGAGAAGATAGAAGTAGAGAAAGAGAC
>CAZXEZ010000036.1:7150-10582 GCA_964640255.1 uncultured Methanosarcinales archaeon
GGATTTTGTAAAGGAAAAACCCTTATCTGCAGAGCTTGAGGCATGGAAGCCTAAGACAACTCTTGGAAAACAGGTTCGGTCTGGTGAAATAACAGACATCGATGTCATACTTGACTCTGGTAAGAGGATACTTGAGCCTCAGATTGCTGATATGCTCCTGCCTAATGCGCAAAAAGAATTATTGCTGATTGGGCAGTCAAAAGGTAAGTTTGGCGGAGGCTCTAGAAGAATTTTCAAGCAGACGCAGAAAAAGACTCCAGAAGGCAATAACCCTAGCTTTGCCTGCTTTGCTGTTATTGGCAATGAAGATGGATACGTCGGCGGAGGTTTTGGAAAGTCAAAAGATACTGTTCCTGCTCGTGAAAAAGCAACAAGAAATGCTAAGTTGAATATTTTCAAGATAAGGCGTGGCTGCGGCAGCTGGGAATGTGGCTGCAAGACTCCGCACTCCATTCCATTTGAGGTTTCAGGAAAATGCGGTTCAGTAAAGATCAAACTAATGCCTGCCCCTAAGGGAAAGGGCCTCTGCATTGAGCCTGAGTGTGCAAAGATACTGAAGCTTGCAGGCATAAAAGATGTCTGGAGCAAGACTTTTGGCCAGACAAGGGTCAAGACAAATCTTGTCAAGGCCTGTGTAGCTGCACTTAAAGAATTAATGAAAGTCAAGGTTAACCCAAACAAGTATGCGGCGCTTGGCATTGCAGAAGGAAGATCCACAACAATAACGCATGAGGAAGAGAAGAATGAGTAAGCTTGCAATTATCAGGACTAAAGGGCCTCTACAAGTGGTCTCTGAAGTAGAAGATACCATGAAGATGCTTAGCCTGAATAAAAAGTTTAATTGTGTTATTGTAGATGACAATCCATCTTACAGGGGGATGATCAGAAAAGTTGAGTACTTGATTACATGGGGAGAAGTCAATGAAGAGACAATCAAGTTGCTTGAGAAAAGGAAAAAAGGAAAATTTTTTGCTCTACACCCTCCTAAAGGCGGTTTTGAGAGAAAAGGGACCAAGATGCCTTTTAAGCTGGGAGGAGTTTATGGTTATCGCAAGGAAAAGATTAATGATTTGATTAAGAGGATGTTATAATGACCACAAAAAGAAGAAAGAAGACTGCGCGGAATCGTGGATCCAGGACTTGCGGCTGGGGCCTAACCCACAGGGGTGCTGGCAATAGGGGCGGTCGTGGAAGAGCTGGAACAGGCAAGAAAGGAAAGTGTAAGATGCCTCAGAAAGGCACATGGACTATTCAATATTTTGGAAAGAAAGGATTCAAGTCTAAAGGCATTCGTTATGCTGCTCACTATGCTATTAATCTAAGGCAGATTGAGGAATTGCTTGATAATTTTGTTAAGGATAAGCTTGCCGTTCTTGAAAAAGATGTTTATGCTATTGATCTTACTGATTTAGGCATTGATAAATTGCTCTCAGCTGGCAAGGTCACCAATAAATTCAAGATAACTGTTGATTTTGCCTCAAAAGCTGCTCTTGAAAAGGTAAAGGCGGCTGGTGGAGAGGTCGTATTCCCTGTTAAAGAAAAAAAAGCACCTGAAACAAAAGAAAAAGGTACTGAATGATGAGTTTTTTCAAGAACCTGTTGTATAATCTTCCTGAAGTTAAAGGACCTACGCAGAAAAGGCTCTCTTTCAAGGAAAAGCTTAAGTGGACTGGAATAATTCTTGTTTTATTCTTTATTTTGGGCATGGTCCCTCTATTTGGCTTGGGACAGAATGCCTTGCAGAGATTTGAGTTACTGTCGGTTATCTTAGGTGCGAGTTTTGGTTCAATAATTTCTTTAGGTATTGGTCCTATTGTTACTGCATCTATCGTGTTGCAGTTATTGAATGGTTCTGGTATCTTAAAGTTTGACCTGACTGTCACAGAAGGAAGGAAGACTTTTCAGGGTGTTCAGAAGATATCTGCAGTGTTTTTTATAATATTTGAGGCGTGTATCTATGTCTTTATGAGCGGTTTAGCTCCTCCTCCGGAATTTGCAGGAACAGCCATCTTTTTTCAATTAGAGCTTTTGTTGATTTTCCAATTAATCCTTGGCGGAATATTAATTTTATTCATGGATGAGGTTGTCAGCAAGTGGGGTTTTGGTCAGGGAGTTAGCTTGTTTATTGCAGCAGGCGTCTCTCAGAGTATCTTTATTAGGGCTTTAAGCCCTCTACCCTCTCCAACTAATCCTGCTATTGCAACTGGCGCTATTCCTGCCTTGGTGCAGAGCCTGGCTGCAGGCGATCCTCAGACAGCCTTGCTGATGTTTGCAGGTGTTATCTCCACAATTGTTGTTTTTGTCATGGCTGTTTATTCGCAAGCCATGAAAGTTGAGATTCCTCTGAGCTTTGGTCGAGTACGGGGCCACGGCATTAGGTGGCCGCTTCATTTCATTTACACATCTAACATCCCTGTTATTCTTGTTGCAGCTCTTTTAGCTAATATTCAATTATGGGCAAGGCTGCTCCAGAACTGGGGTCTCCCGATTTTAGGGACTTTTGTTGGTAATAATCCTGCCACAGGTCTTGTTGCCTGGATTTACTCTCCTGATATTGTTGGAAAAGCAATCAGGGGAAGCTTGAGTTTTTCAGATATTGGCCATGCAGGCATCTACACTTTGATTATGCTTACTGGTTGTGTTATTTTTTCATGGTTCTGGGTCCAGACATCTGGAATGGATGCAAAATCACAGGCAAAACAAATAATGTCTTCTGGCCTGCAGATACCTGGTTTTAGAAAAGATGAAAGAGTCTTGGAAAGATTATTGCAGAGATATATTGGTCCCCTTACAATAATGGGCGCTATTGCAGTTGGTATCCTTGCAGCTGCGGCAGATGTTTCCGGAGCTTTGACTTCTGGCACTGGTCTTTTGCTTACTGTCATGATCATCTATAGATTGTATGAAGAGATTGCAAAACAGCACATGATGGATATGAATCCAATGTTAAGAAAGTTTATGGGTGGCTCATGATGATAGATTCACTTATGGGACCTTGCGTCCCATCACGTAGTACGGTTTTGATCAAACCATCAAAAATGCAAAACATTTTTGGGGTTGTCAAAAAAGCTTTGTTTTTTGAACAACTTTTTTTAAAAGTTTGTGATGCAGATGCTCCAATGTTAAGAAAGTTTATGGGAGGCTCATGATGGGCTTCTTTAGTTTTCTTGATCCTGCATTGAATGTCATATTTAATCCTCTGCTTAAACTGCCTCCTTTTTGGGGTATCTTGATTATCTCTTTCCTGATTTCTTTGATTATTGTCTTGATCTACAAGTATGCTACTAATCAAAATCTTATGAAGCAGCTGAAAGATGAGATAAAGGCCCTGCAAAAGCAGGCAAAGGAATTAAAACACGAACCTGAGAAAGCAATGGCTGTCCAGAAAAAAGCAATGCAGACTAATATGAAGTACATGATGCAGTCTATGAA
>CAZXEZ010000037.1:0-10373 GCA_964640255.1 uncultured Methanosarcinales archaeon
ATATAAAGGTTTTACTTTCCAGCTATTGAGGTGAAAGAAAAACTGTTTAATGACAAAACAATAAACGCATTACCAATAATGCATAAATACGAAGCATCTTACCTAAAAGTATTAGGCGCAAAAGAACAAAGAAGAAAGCACTGGTGTTAATTTTTTATCAATATTCCAATACCGCCCCAGTCTGTCTCATTTGGGTCGATTAATTCTTTAGATTCATACTTGTCCTTGATTTCATTCCAGAATTTTTCAACTTCGCACTCTGGAGCAGTTGCGTGCTTGCAGATATCGTGGAAGATTATTACTCCTCCTTTTGCAACTAATGGTTCGTATAATCCAAAGTCTTTCTTGACGCCTTCATAAGAATGATCTCCATCAATGAACAAGACATTGATTTCCTTGCCGTCTAATTGTTTAATGAGCATCTTTTTTGTGTCTTCTGTGTGAGAATCCTCGCGCATGAAGAACAATGTCTGGCCTAGTTTGCCATATCTCTTGAACAATCTCATGTCTTCCAGCGCATAACCGCCTCCAAAAGGCCCCCCTGGAAGGTCAATGCTTATTATCTGTGCATCATTAGGGGCAACCTGGCATAAAACATAGAAAGTTCCGCCAGCAGCAGTGCCAATCTCAACAACATTCTTCATGGGTTTATTCTTGAGAAACTCTATTAACTTTTGCAATTCATATAATTTCTGCATTGCACCACGATTCATTGCTTCTTTGGCAAGTTTTAATTCATGAGAATCATCTATATACGCGGTTTCACCTAAGTCAATCTCTGTGGTCATTGTAAATTCTGGGTTGTTTTCTTCCATTTTATACGCCTAATTTTTCCTGAGCCACTTGAACCAATGCACCCTGTCAACAATCTTTGATGCCAAGTTTTTCCCTGAGCCACTTGAACCAATGCACCCTGTCAACAATCAGCTCTCCAAAAGCTGCAAAAGGAATTGTTACAATCAATACAACAACAAACACGTGCCAGGTAATGCGTGCATCTGTGGCAAACCATATTGCAATAATGTCCTCAACTATTCCCAAGGCGATACCAAATATCAAGAACTCAAAGAAAACCTCTAATCTTTTTTTAGTACGGTTCTTCATAGAGGTGTTTTTGAGTATATTGTATTTAAGCTTTGTGCAAAAAAGGAAAATGTTTTAAAGGAAGACCCAAATTTATGTTATAATCATTTTGTGAGGTTGATATAAGATGAAAGTAAATGAACTGAAAGCCAAGGGGCAGGTTGATGAAATAACGCTGAAGATAGTCGAGAAAGAGGAGCCAAAAGATGTCAGAGGAGGCACTCTCAAGATGTGCAACTGTGTCGGAGAGGATGAAACAGGCAAAATTACCGTCACTTTATGGCAGGAAGATGTCGAAAAAGTGAATGTGGGAGACACTATCAAGATAACAAAAGGATGGACACAGACATACCAAGACAAATTACAGATCTCTGCAGGAAGATTCGGGACACTGGAAGTTGTAGAAGGAGAAGCAGCTAAAGAGGCTCCAAAGGAAGAAGCTGCTGAATAATTTTTTTATTTTCTTAACTTTTTTGTTTTTTATCTTGTGTAAAAACATAAATTAAAGCTCAATTAAAAAGGAATAAATTTGGTATAAACAAAAACGCAATAAATTTATAAAGTATTGCACGAAATAAAATAAAGATGGGAATATCTGAATTAAAAGTACTTCAGGACCAGCTTAAAACTGGATTTTACAATCGATTGATTAATGGGGAAATCAAAAAAGCAAAAGATTCTTTAAAATTTATCTTTGCTGCTTTTAGAGAGCTAAATAAGATTATTCCTGAAGTTATGCAGAATTTAGAAGAAAAATCTGCAAATAAGTTAAATATTGTATGGCAGACATTTAAAACTTCGTTCTATGAATTTCAGGCTCTTGCAGAAAAAGAATTGGACTTAACAGAGCAAATCTTTAAAGAAGACCCGATAGTTTGGAAAGAGTTACTCTCAAGTATTTTTAAGAAGAAAATTGACGAACTTAGTTCTTTGTTATAAACAATAAGCGATTTGTCGAAACTTCAAACTAAACCAAAAGAAAAAATACCTCCATTTGAATATTCACCAAAATATGCTAAACAAAAACAAAAAAACAATCTTTATTCACAATATAAAAAAGTAATTAATATGATAGAATCAAAAATTCAACGGTACATATCAAAATCAATGAAGACTAAAGGCAGGCTTGTTGAAATAAAAGGAATTAGTGATGCAATCCAGACAGGGGATTGGGCAGGGCATTATCATGCTGATCTTCCTTTTCCCTTAAATGATCATAGAATAGTTTATTCTTGGGATGGTAAAATTATAATATTTGAAAGAATAGGCACACATAAACAACTAGGAATAGATTAAGATAAATATTTTAATATGGTTTGAGCAGTAATTAAATTTAATTCTGATTTTGTAAGCGCAACAACAGAATTATTAGAAATCTCTCCTGGAACAAGTTCGTTTTGTAATTCTGCCAGTAATATCCAAAGATTCATTTTCTTTTCAATAGGATTTTCAGTACGTTGATAAGCACTTTCTAAAAGTTTTTTGCCATAATTTCTTAAATTCCATCTATATTCACCCCCAAGATTGGTAATATGCATTTGAGAATCTCCTTTTTCTGCAACAAAATATTCAAAGTCATCAAAATCACAGATATAATCAATTTCAATACTTTCTTTTTTTCCTTTAATCCACTTCTTGTGAGAAATTCCTGAATATTTTGTTTCTTTGAGAGCAATTCCTAATTCTTCAGCTAATCTGCGAACTGTGTTTTCGAGTATTTTGATATCTTTAGAAATATCCGCTTCCACCATATTTATCACATATGCTCCAGGAGTATTTAAATTTTTTGACATAGCAATGCATAGTAAAACGCACTATTTAAAGCTTTCGTAGTTTTTACCACCATAAAGAAGTTAATATTGTGTGGTGAGTCTGCTTAAAAAAACGAAACCTAACTCGAACCTTGTTCTCGTAACTTTCGTTTTGCTGCGCCAAAAAGCTCTGCAAAAGCGAAAATTGGAAATTTGTCAAAAAGTCTCGAACTGATAGTTCGAGAATATTGGAACAGATTCCAATAATTTCCAAATTCACAAAAAAACCTTTTTTTTTGCGAAACCTTTATATACTATTATGAATTATAATTCATTATTAGGTATTGAATAATGATTCAAATCGACCACAAGAGCCGGTTTGAGGTGGTGAAAAAATGCCTTATGGAGACGCAACAGGACCAGATGGAATGGGTCCAATGACTGGAAGAGGCGCAGGATATTGCGCAGGCAATTCAAGCCCAGGATTCAATAGAGGAATCCCAAGAGGAGGCCGTGGATATGGCAGGGGCTTTGGAAGAGGCAGAGGAATGGGCCGTGGAGGAGGATTTGGAAGAGGATTCTTTGGCTTTGCCAGAGGACTTGGAAGAGGACTTTTTGGCTTCAGAAGAACAGGATATGCACCTGCGTATGCAGAACCAGCATATGAGCAGTATGCAGAGCCAGGTTATGGCCCTTATTCAGAGCCTTACCAGCCAACAAAAGAAGAGCAGGCAAAAATGCTTGGAGATGAAGCAAAATACATTGCTGAAGAACAAAAAGCTTTAAAAGAAGAACTGGAATACATAAAGAAAAAGCTTGAAGAGCTCAAAAAACAGAAATAAAAAGAGGTTTTAGACGAATGCCAAGACCAAGACTGCACAGAAGAATAAGATTCTGGCCAGGAGTCACGCACTTCAAGCCAGCAGGAATCCAGCTTGCGGAATTAGCAGAAGTCACTCTTACAATGGGCGAGTTTGAGGCAATAAGATTATGTGATCTTGAGGAAACCAGCCAGAAAGAAGCTGCAAAAAAGATGAAGATATCCCAGCCAACACTGCAGAGAACATTAGTGTCTGCAAGAAAAAAGATTGCAGATGCACTTGCAAATGGAAAATCAATAAGAATAGAAGGAGGCGAATACAAAATGGTAGCACCAAGAGGCCCTGGAAGAGGGCTGAGAAGAGGAATGCCTGCTGGAATGGGCAGAGGAAGAATGGGCGGCGTGGCAGCAGGACCTGTTGGAGAGTGCGTGTGCCCTGACTGCGGAAATAGAGTACCACACCAGCGAGGATTGCCCTGTACTGAAAGAAAATGCCCTAAATGCGGCGCAATGATGGCAAGAGGTTAAAAAGAATGAAAGTAGCGATAAGTTCAAGCGGAGAGGGACTTGAGAGTCCTGTTGACCCAAGATTTGGGAGGTGCCCTTTTTTTATTATAGCAGAAGTTGAAGACAAGAAAATCAAGAACAGCAAAGCAATAAAAAATACTGCAATGCTGCAAGGCGGAGGAGCAGGCATAACTGCAGCACAGATTGTCGGCAATGAAGGAGCAGACGCAGTAATAGCAGTAAACTACGGCCCAAGAGCATTCGGAGTTCTTTCTGAACTGAATATTGAGATGTATCAAGGAACTCAAGGCAGTGTAAAGGAAAATGTGCAGCAATTAATTGAAGGAAAACTAAAAAAGATAGAGATAGCAACAGGACCAATGGGCATGGGCCCAAAACCAGGAATGGGTCAAGGCCAAGGAACTGGCAGAGGAATGGGTCCAGGCGGTGGTCAAGGTTAAGGAGCAGGCAGAGGAATGAAACCAGATTGAGGAATGAATCAAAGATTTGGCAGAAACAGATAAATAAAATTTGGAGAAGATAAAATGGTTTTAACTGAAGAAATAAAAGATATCCTAAAAAAAACAATGCATCCAGAATTAAACAAGAGTTTAGTTGATTTAGCAATGATTAGGGATATAACAGTAAAAGACAGCAAAGTTACAGTAACATTAGTTGTGCCTTTTTTACATGTTCCAATTAAAGATGACTTGATTAAGATAGTTAAGGCTGCAATAAAAAAAGAAAAGGATGTAGAAGTTGAAGTAACAGTAAAGGAAATGAATGAAGATGAGAAAAAAATATTCGGAGATATGGTTAAAAAAGTAAGAGGTTCAGTAATTTAATACTTAAATGCAAGACAAAAAAGAATTAAAAAAAGGAGAAAAAGCAGCCCTCGTCTCTATTTTGGTTTCTTTTGTTTTGGCAATGCTCAAGGCAATTGTTGGCTTTTACTCAGGGGCAGTTGTATTAATAAGCGATGCTCTGGACTCTGCATCTGATGTTGTTACAAGCTTTGCTGCCTTTCTAGGATTAAAAATAGCAGGCAAGAAAGCCACTGAAAAATTCCCTTATGGTTTTTACAAGGCAGAGAACCTTGCTTCACTCGTCATATCTGGATTTATACTCTATGCAGCAATCCTGCTTTTAATCAAAGGCTATAAAAGAATCTTTATTATTCCATCCCTTTCTTACCCCTTTATCACCCTTGCCACTGCTGTAATTTCAGGCATAGCTGCTTTGTTAATGTCTTTGTACCTGAAGAAAAAAGGAGAGGAAATACATGCTGAAAGCCTGATTGCCAACAGCAAAGACAGGTTAAAAGATGTTTTTGTTGCAGCTGCCATATTTGCGGCAATTATATGCACTTATTATCAGGTGCCTTATGTTGAAGGTACCATCACAATAATAATCTCACTGCTAATACTGAAAATGGGCTTATCAACTGTCAAAGACTCTGTCTTTGCCCTCATGGATGTAAGCCCAAGCAAGGAGATAGAGAAAAAGGTTGAGAAAATCCTGAATTCAATATCTGGCGTAGAACACTTTACTGACTTAAGGCTGAGAAAAGCAGGCCCTTTTATTTTTGGCCAGGTAAAGATAAAAATCAGGAAGTTTGTTGATGTTGCAAGAGCCCATGAAATAGCAGACAGGATTGAAGATAAAATCAAAAAAAGCGTTAAGCAAATTGAATCTTTCACAATCCACGTAGAGCCTTACGAAGCTGCAAAACAAAAGATTGTCATTCCCATCAAAGAAAAGAAAGGCCTTGGCTCAACTGTCATGAAGACTTTTGGCAGGGCTAATTATTTTATCTTTGTTGAAACCAAAAATAAGGAAATCACAGGACACTACATTAAGAAAAACCAGTACAAAAAAAGAAAAACAAAGGCAGGACTGGCAACTGTTCATTTTGTAGTTAAAGAAAAAATTGATGCATTAGTAACCAAAGAAATGGGTGAAATCTCTTTTCACACTTTAAGAGACAATTTGGTTGATGTTTATAAAACAGAAGGCAAAACAGTTAAGCAGGTGGTTGACAAGTTTGTTAATAAAAAACTAAAGAAGCTGTCAAAGCCGACTTAGGAGGAAATTTAAATGAAAATCGCAGTAACAGGAGGAAAAGGGGGAACAGGTAAAAGCGCAATAGCAACAGCACTTGCATCCTACCTCTCCAAGAACAAAAAAGTTTTGCTGATAGACCTTGATGCAGACTGCCCAAACGACCACTTGATACTGGGCATAGAACGCAAGAAAGAAAAAGACGTGGAAAACATGATTCCTGACATTGACTTCAGCAAATGCATCAAATGCGGAAGGTGCAGCGAAGTATGCATGTACAATGCGATTGTGCATGTTAAAGGAAAACATCCGATCCTTATTTCAGAACAGTGCAGTGGATGTGGTGCTTGTGCAATAGCATGTCCTGTTAAGTGCATAGGGGAGAGCAAGAAAAAAATAGGAGAAATATACTCTGGCAAAAGAAATAATATAACATTGATTTCCAGCGACCTCAAACCAGGAGAACCAGTATCAGAGTTTGTTGTTGAAGCTGCAAAAGAATTTGCAAAACCTCTGGAAAAAGAGCATGATTTAATCATTGTTGATACTGCTGCAGGAACGCATTGTGATGTAATCTCTGCCTGCAGCGGCTGTGATTTTGCATTGACTGTAACAGAGCCCACGCCGTTAGGCGCACATGACCTACGGCTTATACTGGATCTTTTGAAGATTCTTAAGGTTCCAGCAAAGATAGTGCTAAACAAATCAACTGTAGGAGACAAGAAATTGATTCAAGATATTGCCAAAGAATACGGTGTTGAGATTGTTACAGAGGTTCCTTATGAAAAATCGATTATTGAATCTTACTCAAAAGGGGAGCCTATAAAACACAAAAGTATAGAGAAGATTGCGGAGTTCTTGGAGGCGAAAGAATGAAAACAGACATCCTAATCATTGGCGGAGGTCCTGCAGGGATAATAGCCGGACATTCTGCTAAAGCAGTAAATCCAAAACTAAAGATTGCTTTGATCAAAAAAGATAAAGGAATTACAATCAGATGCTCAGAGCCATATGTTTTAGGAGGCGTGGTAAAACTAAAAAATATAATTGCAGCAGATCAGATGATAACAGGGGCAGGAATCAATTTAATTATTGATGAAGCAATTAAAATCAACCCAAAAGAAAAAATAGTTAAAACAAGGAAAAATAAACAGATTAAGTATGATAAATTAATTTTAGCTGCTGGAGCCACTCCTTTTGTTCCGCCTATTTCTGGTGTAAACCTTAAAAATGTTTTTACTTTAAGAAATTCTAAAGATGTGAAAGAAATTCAAAAAAGCCTTAAAAAAGCCAGGAATATAGTTATCATCGGGGGCGGAGCTATTGGAATAACACTGGCTTCTGTGCTTAAAAATAAAAAAAGGAATATATCCATTATTGAACTATCGCCTAACCTGGTTTTCAGCGCGTATGACAAAGAGATCAGTAAAAAGGTTGAAACTGTTTTGAAAAAAGCAGGAATTAAAATTTTGACCAATGCAAAAGTAAAGGAAATCATAGGGGATAAATCTGTAAAAGCAGTAGTTATAGCATCAAA
The DNA here is from genome assembly GCA_964640255.1 of uncultured Methanosarcinales archaeon. Taxonomy (GTDB): domain Archaea; phylum Nanobdellota; class Nanobdellia; order Woesearchaeales; family ARS49; genus WJJT01. Next base: position 7,760 of record CAZXEZ010000037.1, read on the forward strand.
TAAAAAAATTCCTGCTGATCTGGTTTTATTGGCTGTTGGAGCAAGATCAGAGACAGAATTAGCTAAAAAAGCAGGCATAAAGACAGGTAAATTTGGAATTTATTGCAAAAAAAATCAAGAAACAAGCATCAGGGACATATACGCTATTGGTGATTGCGTTCAAGCAACAGACCTTATCACCAATAAAACGACTCCCAGTCAATTAGCTACTACTGCAGTATTTCAAGGGAAGGTTGCAGGGATTAATGCAGCTGGCGGCAAAGCTGAATATCCTGGCGTAGTTAATCCTGCTGTTTCTTTATTTGAAGGAGTGGCTGTTGGCAGAGTCGGGTTGACAGAAAAACAAGCCAAGGCAAATAATTTTAAGATATTAACAGGAAATGCTAAATCTTTTAATAGATATACCTGTCATTCAGGAGCTAAACCATTAGAAATAAAACTGGTTTTCGACCAAAAGACAAAAAGAATATTAGGCGCCCAGATTTTTGGAGGAGAAGAAGGGGTTAGCCAGAGAATCAATCTTCTTTCTTTGGCTATTCAAAAAAAGCTAACTGCTGTTGACTTGGCAAAATTAAACTATTGCGCCCACCCAGAACTAACACCCTTGCCTTTTGCAGAACCAATCGTCATGGCTGCAGAGGATGCGCTGAGGAAAGTAAAATCATTAAAAGTAAAGGTTAAAAAATGAAGATTTATGAGATTAAAGCACAAAAACATAGAAAAACTTGCAGGTGAGCTGAAAAAATGAAAAGAATAACAGTATTCTCAGGAAAAGGCGGAACAGGAAAAAGCACAATAACCTCTTCACTTGCAGTGATGCTCTCAAAAAACAAGAAAATAATAACAGTAGACTGTGATGTTGACGCCCCAGACCTGGGCCTTTGCATGGGCATTTCAGACAAGGATTATTCATGGACGCCTGTAGAAACAGGACAAAAAGCAGTGCTTGATGAAAGCAAGTGCACGCACTGCCAAAAATGCAAGAACATATGCAGGTTCGGAGCAATACAATGGGATGAAAAGAAGAACCAGCCAATATTTAATAGAATGCTTTGCGAAGGATGCGGAGCCTGCAAGCTTATCTGCCCTGAACAAGCAATAACCCTTGTTGATGTAGAGAACGGAAGAATAGGCAATGCAAAAACAGATTATGGATTCCCAATTGTGACAGGCCAGCTTAAGATGGGAGAGTCTGGCTCTGGAAAGATAGTCCTTTTTATCAAGACAAAAGCAGAAAAAATCGCGCACAAGGAAAAAATGGACATCATTCTTGTTGATTCTGCTGCAGGAATAGGGTGTCCAGTAATAGCATCAATAAACGGCTCTGACTTTGTACTGGCTGTCACAGAACCGACACCAAGTGCCTTGAGCGACCTGAAAAAAGGACTGCAGGTAGTAGAGCATTTCAACATACGTTATGGCATGATAATAAACAAATGGGACATAAACCCCGAATTTAGCAAAAAAATAGAAGAGTTTGCTAAAAAAAATAATATTCCCTTGCTGGGCAAGATTCCTTATGACAAGGAATTTGTCACTGCTCTGGTTAACCTTACTCCTGCTGTTGCTTACAACAGGAAGTTTGAGCCTGTTTTTGAGGAAATCCTAAATAATTTGGAGAAGGCGATAAAATGACGCAAATTGATGATTCAGAATACGGCTGGATTAAGATAGACGGCACTACCTATAACCACGATGTCTACATACTTCCATCTGGAAAAGTCGAGAAAAGAGAGTATGGGCATACTTTTACAAAAGAACAAATTGAGCACATATTGCAAGAGAAGCCAGAAGCTGTTGTTGTCGGGCAAGGGACTTCTGGAATGGCAAAGCTGGGTGAAGGCGCAAGAGCATTTTTAGAAAAAAAAAGAGTGAAAATATATGAAGATTGGACACCCAAAATAAGAGATACATTCAACGAGCTTGCTAAAACAAAAAAAACAGCTGCTATTATTCATGTTACCTGTTAAGTATCTTCACTATTGATGTTCCAATCTCTACCTTATCTTCTTTACTAATTAATGATTTCAAAGAGTATTTAGGAAAGCACAGGAGCATGCTGGAACCAATATTAAAATATCCGCAAGGAGTTCCTTTTTCATAATATTTATTTTCTTCATAAGTAACATGAATTCCATTCACATTCAACGAGCCAACAGCTATCATCGCAATTGGAAAGTTTTCAGTTTGCAAAATAGAACCTATGCTTGCATTTCTTTTTATTGCTCTTTCAAACATATCTAATTTTTTAAACAAAGATTCTAAACCAATAAAAACAGGGATTACCGCTTTGCCATTGTTGATTTGTGATGATACAAATTTTCCCTTGTAAGGCATAACCCAATAATGCTTATCTCTTGGGTTTAAATAAAAGTTGAAGTAAAAGCCACCTATAAATTCTTTTGCACGTTTTCCTATCAGGTTGATTAAAGATATTGGTCTTCCTGATTTAGAGATTATCTCTCCATCATATTCTATTTCTCCTGTTGCAACTAATCTTGCTTGAACCGGGCTAATGATAATAAAAGGGTCTTTATTTATTGTATCCTCACTGTATTTATGAAAGTATTTATTTATTCCAAGACGATTTGTGGTTTTTAAGTGATGAAGAAGT
>CAZXEZ010000038.1:0-10042 GCA_964640255.1 uncultured Methanosarcinales archaeon
GCCGTTACTTCCTTACGAAAGCTGGAACCTTGGCTCTAGTAATCTGTCAAAAATGGTGCGCAATGGAAATCCATACTGGACAAGACTAAAGAAAACAATTTTTGATGCTGTTCACTTTTTAGACAATGTAATTGATGTGAATAAATTTCCCTTGCAAGAGATAGAGGAGAAGACAAAAGCAAACAGGAAAATTGGATTGGGTGTGATGGGATTTGCAGATATGTTAGTTAAGCTGAAAACACCCTATGATTCTGACAAGGCTCTCCAATTTGCAGAGAAATTGATGAAATTTATCACAGCTGAAGCCAGGAAGAAGTCTGAGGAATTAGGTATGGAGAGAGGGAGTTTTCCGAATTTTGAGAAAAGCATTTATGCTAAAAAACATAAAAACATGAGGAACTCAACTGTCACAACAATTGCACCGACAGGAAGCATAAGCATATTTGCAGACGCAACATCAGGCATAGAGCCATTCTTTGCAATAACATATGTCCGGGAGATTCTAGATAATACACAGATGCTTGAGGTCAATAAATTATTTGAAGAAGCTGCACGGCAGAGAGGATTTTACACAAAAGATCTTTTTACCAAAATAGCTAAAGAGGGATGTGTTCAGAAAGTAAAAGGGATTCCAGGTGATGTGAAGAAGATATTCAAGACTGCTCTGGAGATAAAACCAGAGTGGCACGTCAAGATGCAGGCTGCATTCCAGAAATATACTGACAATGCCGTAAGCAAAACTGTTAATCTGCCTGAAGATGCAACACTGGATGATGTTCAGAAAATCTATTTACTTGCGCACAAATTGAAATGCAAAGGAGTCACTGTCTATAGATACGGCTCTAAGAAAGAACAGGTCTTGTACATTGACAAAGAGAGCTATAGAAAAGCAGAAGAATATACAGGATCCTGCCCAAGCAGGACGTGTGAATACTAACATGGGAAAAATCTACTTGTGGACTGGGAATGGATGGGGAAAGACCACTTCTGCTATCGGTGCTGCTGTCAGGGCTGTTGGCCATGGTTATAAGGTTGTTGTGATACAATTCATGAAAGGATGGGGCGATAAAATAGGAGAGTATAAAATACGTAATAAGATAAAAAATTATGAAATTTATCAATTCGGCCGCAAAGGATGGGTTGATTTGAAAAAACCCACTAAAAAAGACAAAGAACTTGCAGAGAAAGGTCTTTTGTTTGCTTATAAAATTGCTAAGAAAAAACCGTTTATGCTGGTCTTAGATGAGATAAACCTGGCAGTTCGAATAGGGCTGCTTGATGAGAAGGATGTGATTAAATTCTTGAATATTGTTCCTGCTAAAACAACTGTTTATCTTACTGGGCGTGGTGCTACTGCTGGATTACGGAAGAGGGCTGACTTTGTTAATGAGATACTGATGCGGAAAGGGCCTAAGAAATTAACAGGAGAAAAAGGAATAGATTATTGAACCTTCTTCTTTATCTCTTTTAATTCTTCTTCTAATTCTTTGCTTGAGTGAGTTGATTTTTCAGGAGCATTTTCTATGTCTTCCAAATCTTTCTGCAATTCTGGCTCTTCTTCTGGAAAATCGAATTCTTCTTGTTGCATATGTTAAAAATTAATCTGGAAGTATATAAATCTTACTTAAGTCTGGTCATGCGGTAAACCAATGATTTTGATGGAAGCTTTACATTAGGATGATTATCTGGATTTTCAACCATTCTAATCAATCTTCTGAAACCACCCTTAAAGTTTTGTCTTATCATGTTTGCGTAGTGCGGCAGGAATTCCTCTGGAATATAACAATTTGGCAGTTCAGCAGTATATTTTGTGTATTTTCTTTTCCTGTCATCAAACCTTCTTGTTTTTTCAGGATTCATATATAGTTCTGCAAATGGATTTACGTGAGTCCTGTGTTCCCGGAAAGGATAGATTCGCGCGCCTTTTAAAGGCGTTCTTCTTAGTATTATCGGCGGGTATCTTTCACTGAACAAGACTCTTACTTCGCCAACTGCTGTGTTTGGTTTTTCAGGATCAGGAAGATAATTGACTGCAATCACTTCTTCTTTGGAATTCCTTTTTTCATAACAATAGCCCTGGATCCTGAAGCCTTCTTTATTTAACGCCGTTTCTATATTTCTTTTAAGATTGCGAACACGCCTGTCAACAGTGCTGTCCACTCCAAACAATTGGCTTTGAGGCATGACCTCAAATACAACATCGCCATTTAGAATCATGTTAACAAGTCCAATATCATAAATTGGAAGTCTTAGGAGTTTTTTGCTTAAGTCAGCATAGTTCTGGTTTTCAAAATAATGCGCCAAAAGGGCATCTATTTTTAAATGATCCAGTCTTGGCTGTTTTTTTCCGCGGGCAACATGCGGCAGGCTTTCCATGTCAAAAAATTCCATGACATCAGGCCTTACATAATCTGTGTGAAACGGCGTAAAAACACGTAATGGCCTCTGGTCTCTTTTGAATCTCTTTCTAAGTCGGATGTAATTCTCAAAAGCTCTGGGATTTCTGCTGACATATTCCATCAAAGCAGCCACGTGCTTGCAAATAGCATGAAAATTAGAATCTCCTCTTTTTGTATCGCTCCAGAAAGCATCCAGGCAAGTGCATCTGAAATCATTGAATCTTGGGACGCTATCCACATAAGGCCCGTCTATCTGCACAGAATGATAAAGTGCTTTATCCTGGTCTTTTTTGTCACCGCAATGCTTGACTTTGGCGGTAATCATCTTAGAGGCTCCATGAATCCTTGAAACAGCTCTTTTGTTATGGTCTTGATGGCCGTGATACATCAATATATTTTTATTGCCATCTTTTATCTCAACCTTATCTGCAAGGGCCCTTGCCAGCTCTTCAAGACTTAAATCAGGCAATCTTCTTTTTCTTCTCTGCTTCTGGCCATTTGGCTTTCGCTCGCCAAGCCATGCAATAAAATCTCTTTCAAGCGGAAACAGCTGGACCTTGAATTCTTTAGGACCTTTCTTAAAGCGCTGCCAGGAAGCAATCTCTTGATATAACCTATTAGGATGCGTTGTCAATCCATTGCCCAGAAAGAAAACCTCTGGTGTCAGCATAGGGATATTTCTAGGATTAGAAGTAACAAGAGGGCCGTATCTTGCTGCCCGAAATTCAGGATATTGAATAGGTTTATCGCTCAATTAAAACCACCAGAAAAACAATAAAAAGAAGGAAATATAAAAAGTTTCTTATTACCTTACCTTCGCCTTAAGCTTAAGGTTCTTTATGATGTCCTTGCATCTGTTTCTCAGAGTTGTTTCTGTGATACCAGATACTTCTGCAACCTCTCTCTGGGTTCTCTTCTCTTTAAGCATCAATCCTGCTATGTAGAGAGCAGATGCAGCAACACTAACCGGGCTCAATCCAGATGTAAGTCCCTTCTTCTTTAACTGCTCAGCAAGCTTAACTGCCTTTGTCTGAACTTTTGGAGTCATTTTCAGAGAGCTTGCAAACCTTGCTGTGTAGTCAATAGGGTTGATTGGTGTAATCTTGATACCTATTTCTCTTAGCAACATCTTGTAAGTCTTTGCTATAATCTTAACATCTGTTCCTGTTAATTCAGAGAATTCCTTCAGAGATCTGGCAATGTCATTGACTCTGCAGGCAATATACAGAGAACCAATAACAATGTTCTCTATGCTTCTCTTTAGAGTAAGGTTCTTTTCAGCTGCTTTTCTATAGATTTCAGCTGCTTCTTTTTCTACTCTATTAGGGATGTTCAATTGGTTTGATATTAATTTAAGGTTAGTTAGAGCATGTTTCAGGTTTTGCTCAAAACTAGAGCTTGTCCAGGCGTTTTTCTTTTTAATCCTGCCAATCATGGCTTTTGTTTTAGTATTAAGTTTTGCCAGATCAGACCTGTTACCAATGCTTGTAGCTAGATTATCTGCAACCCTTGGGTCAAAAGGTGCGCCAGACCTGCTATTTTTTTCTACATCAGTCATTTCAAAAGATCTGGTCTCTGCGCCATGATCTACCAGAGCATCCTCTATAACAAAATTACACTGCCTGCAAGTAACTTCCCCGCTTCTCTTATTTGTAAGGAAACTCTTGCATCCACAATCTGGGCAACTCTCTGTCATTACCATTTTATTTTTGCCTCCACTCATTACCTAACGAATCTGCTGTCTTTCACCCCGTTACATTAGCTTTAAAAGGTTAGCTTATATTTAAAGCTTTCGGTTTGTTGTTACTTTCAAGTGGTTATTTGGCATATTGAAAATAATAAAAGCGCTGAAACGGCTGAATTCAAGGGTTTAAGAGGTCCTTCGGACAGATATTCTCACAGCGTGGCTGCTCGTTTTAATCCTTTTTGAATTGTGTATAACGTCGCGATTAAGAGACGTTGAATTTTTGAGGCAACCCGCAAATTGCGAATAGAGCTGGAAAATCGAATTTGGGAAAGCGAAGTGCAACGAGCTTTCCTTTTAATCGCGATGTTATATACCCCGAACCGAACAAGCTGAGCGTAGCGAAGCATTGTGAGGTGAGAGTGCAACGTGGTCGAGGATTTTTCGCGAAGCGAAAAACCGAAGAAGTTTACAAAAATCCGCCTTAAAGGGCGTGAGTCCATTTAAGCATAAGAAGTGAGAGGTTTTGGGCTTAGAAATCGAAAGATTTATATATTAATACCATATTAACATCCTATTAAGGTGATATTATGGTACAAGCAATAATAAATATTGAAGATGAAACTAACAGAGTCTTGAATATAGTGAAAGCTAAATTTGGACTGAAAGACAAAAGCGAAGCTATAAATGTAATGGCTGAACAATATGAACAAGAAATTCTAGAGCCTCAACTAAGACCTGAATACTTAGAGAAACTTAAAAGAGTAAAGAAAGAGAAAGGAATTCGTTTCAAAAGTGTTAATGAGTTGAGGAAACACATAGAAAATGCGTGAATTTGAGATTAAGCCAGAATTAGATAAGAAACTAATTAAATTGTTTAAAAAAGATAAAACTAGATACGAAGCAATAATGAATAAAATAGAAGAGGTTGTTAATTCTGGAGATATTGAGCATTATAAAAATTTGAGATATGACATGAAAGAGTCTAAAAGAGTTCAGATTGGTCATTTTGTTTTAGTCTTCAGTTATGATAAAGCTAATGATTTTGTGTCATTTGAAGACTATGATCATCACGACAGTATCTATCAATAAAGTTTTCTGTGGCTTTATTAAAATAAAAAAATCTTGGGCAGCTGAAACGAAACAGAGATTGAGAAATTTTCAGAGATGGGAAAAAATTTGGGTTGGAGCAAACTGCAAGTTTGCGGAATTATTAAATTCCTGTTAGTTGCCCACGAATACTTGGAGTGGTTGATTTTTAGTGCAACGATGCTGAAGGCAAAATTTTAGAGCTTGAGAGCCCGAGCTTTTTATCAATAATCTGCGAAGCAGACAATATTTTAGGGGTGCCTGCTAAATTTATTATAAACTTTAAAGTAGTTACAAAAACAAAAGATTTATAAATATCGGGTTGGTAACTAAACATATGAGTGTAGATACAAATCTTATTTATCGTGGGGATTGTTATAGTGTTTTAAAGAGGCATTTTTCTGAGAATATTATAGATTTAATATATGTTGATCCACCGTTTTCTTTTGATCCGAAATATGCAAGACTATGGTATGACAAAGAAACATTAGAGGTGTTTGAAGAAATAAGAAAGGGTGATGTGAAACACTATATATCTTGGATGTCAAAAAGATTAGAGCAATCCCACAGAGTTTTGAAAAATACAGGTTCTATTTACCTGCATTGTGATTGGAAGTTTGGGCATTATCTTAAAGTAGAAATGGACAATATTTTCGGAAGAAATAATTTTCAAGATGAGATTATATGGCATTATAGCGTTGGTGGAAAAAGCCAAAAAAGATGGGGAAGAAAACATGACGCTATATTTTTCTATTCAAAATCAGATAAATGGACATTTAATAAAGAAGATGCTAAGGTAGAGCCAAGAAAAACCGGCAAGGAAAGTTTTGGGGGAAGGATAGGCTTAGATGAAAACGGAAGACCTTATCAAGACAAGTTAGCAAAAAGCGGAAAAATTTACAGATATTATTTAGATGAAGGTAGGATCCATGATGTATGGGAGATTCAACCAATACAATCCCAAGATAAAAGAAGAACAGGTTATTTTACACAAAAACCAGATGAATTGCTAGAAAGAATAATTAAGGTATCTTCTAACCAAGGAGATATTGTGCTGGACCCTATGTGTGGTTGCGGAACAACAATGGCAGCCGCTCATAAATTAGATAGAAGATGGATTGGCATTGATATCTCAACTCAAGCGTGTGAAGTTATGAAAAAGAGAATGGAATGTTTAGAGGGGATTACAGAGGTAGAAGTTAGAGGACTTCCATTAACTATTAAAGATTTGAAAGAACTTGATGCTTTTGAATTTGAAGATTATATATGTGAGATGACTAATTCTGTAAAGACAACACATGTTGCTGATAAAGGAATAGATGGTTATTATTTGGGAGAAACTCCTTTACAGATAAAACAACAAAATAGGGTCGGAAGAAGGGTGGTGGATGAATTTGAAACTGCATTAAGAAGAAAAAATAAAAATAAAGGATATGTAGTTGCATTTTCATTTACAAAAGGAGCTTATGAAGAAGCAGCAAGAGCAAAAGATGATAAATTAGGTATAGAACTCGTTGAAGTGAATAAACTAATAAAAGTTGATTATGATTTAGAAGCTTTGTTAGAACAAAGTTAACGAAGCAACTGCAGGCACCCCTTTTTGTGAGGGCTCTCAAATTGAAAATAACATCGCGATTAAGAGAAGTTTTCGGAGCGTAGCGGAGAAAATTTGGGAAAAATCCGAGCCGAGGATTTTTCCTCTTAATCGCTGTTATCTGTCCCGACGACTGAAAGGAGGAGAGCGCAGCGTCCCCTTGAGTTTGGTTTTAGGAAAGTCCCCATTCAGAATCAGAAAATTTTTCTTCTTTAAGCAATCTTTCGATTTCAGTTTTTATATCTTTAACATCATTTACGTTAAGCGGTTTGAAATTCTCGTAATATTCAGGTTTCTCCTCTCGATGTGGGAAAAAACAAGCCTGACCATATTTGTGGGTCTTAGCACTTTTTGCTCTACCATATAAATGAATGTGCAGATATGAACCTTCAGGTTTGAAGACTGTCCAGTTTCCATTATCTTGATAATTAAGTCTTCCAATATCAACTCCATGCTCATTCATTATTTTAGTCATTGCTTGACCCACAACAACCGTTAATCTCATTAACTCAATTGCTTGTTTAGGAGAAAGCTGTTGTCTATCGAGAATTCTAACTTTTGGATAGATTTTTATGTGTCCGCCATCATCTCTATCCACATGTGGTTTTTCAACCGCTTCTACGAAAAAATTTTCTGATGTATAAATCATTGCCATATTTATGTTAAATTATAAATGATATAAAAACTTTTGGGGGCTTTCCGTTAAGAAACCAAATTTCATATAATGTATGTTATACGACCGAATGAGGCCCTGAAAGGGCTGAATGAGGGAAAGTCGCCCCCAATACAATACTCTCCTTTTACAAGCAGAAAGGGGCGATTTCGTATAATCTTTGTTAAATGAGTGCGTTAGCACCAAAAACCGACAGGTTTTTGAGTTGGGCTCTGGACTCACCATAAGATTTTTATATTGCTCAGTAATATTGATTTAAATGAAAAGAATATTATATTTCGTAATCGTAATCTCACTCGTAATTTCGCTAATCAGTTGCACTTCACAAACTGAGCTAGCTCTATGCTCGGACGAACAAATTAACAGTCTTCTTCAGGAATTTAATATACAAACACAAAGCTTCAAATACATAAACGGTGATTGTACAGGCTGGGCAAACAGTAAAAAAGCCGAAATATATATTGAAGATATCAAGTATTCTTTAGCAGCGATTCATCGTAGTGCCCCGGCCGGGGGCGGTGAAGAGTTCTGTTTCACTACAGAAAAACAAGATGATCCCTTGTTTGACACGGCAAGAAACCAGATTTGCGATGAAATAATACAATGGGGTCTTGAACAAGAATATGCTGCTTGCAAAAAAGGTAATTATGATATTTCGGAAAAGGACAGAAAGAGCATCCATCTCAAATTTGGAAGCTCAAACGCCGGCACCTATTTCTCACAAGTAGCTGAAGAATGCAGTAATGTCATATTGCCATACTGAGTCCAGAGCCCAATTTCATTTAACTTAGCGATTAAGAGAAGTTCCGAACGAAGTGAGGAATTTGGGAAAGCGAAGTGCAACGAGCTTTCCTCTTAATCGCTGTTATACGCCCCGACGACTGAAAGGAGGAGAGTGCAACGTGGCTCGGAGCGAAGCGGAGAGAGTCGAGTTTGGGTTTCGTTCAGCACGAAGTGCAATCTAATAAAATATTAAGAAGTCGCCTTTATTCTTCAGGGAAGAAGTCGGTATCTATTTTTTTAATTTGGTAGGTTTTTTGTGTGCTTACTCCTACATCATGTTCAATCATTAGTTTTGCAAGTTTAGGTCCGTCAAGAAGAATTATATTTTTTGGTGTTTTTTTGAGGATATCCGTTGTATCTCTTGGAAATCTTGAAGTTGTGATAAATATTCCTTTACTTACACCATGTAAATCTAATGTTCCAACAAAATCTCTTACATCCCTAGCAGTAACGGAATTTCCTTCGCCATATCTTTTTGCTTGGAAGAATATTTTGTCTAATCCTAATTTATCTTGATATACTATTCCATCTATACCTTCATCGCCAGAGCCAGGGGTTGCCTCAAATCTTCCATATCCCATGGCAGATAACAATTCACCTACAACTTCTTCAAAAAAATAGGGATCAACATTTCTCAATTTTTCCAATAATTCTTGGGCTAAACTTGCATTGATTGAATTATAACCTTTTTCCATGAGTTCATCAGGAGTAACATCTTCGACTTCTTCCTCGTCTTTGGTGGTTTCCTTTGATGTTTCTTTTTTTATAGTTCTAAATTCGATAAATTCAGGAAACTGTTCAAGAAATTTTATATCAATCCTTTCAATTTTCTGCTTTAAAATTTCTAAACCTTTTTCAGTTATTTTGATATATCCTCTTTTTGGAGCAGATAACAAACCTGCTTTAAGCATATAAGTTCTTGCCCATCCAATACGATTATCAATAATAGGTTGCTGACCAGATGGGAGCAATTCTTTTTTTTCTTCCTCTGTTAATCCAAACTCATTAGATAGAGAATCAACTACATCTCTGGTTTTATGTTCTTGTCCGTCTGAGATGCTCTTTAAAAGAGGAAGCATTAATGTTTGATAATCAGGTATTGCCATATTATTTAAGGTTAAGAATAATTGATATATAAAGGTTTTTAATAAAGGCGACTTCTTTCCAAAAAGTTAGAAACCCAAACTCGATTGCGTATAACATCGGAATTTAACGAAGTCGCCGAAGGCGATTTGGGTGGAGAAACCTGCAAGGTTTCGGAACCGTTAAATTCCTGTTAGTTTCGTCTGACCAAAGGGAAGACCTAAAATTTAGTGCAACGATGCCGAAGGCAAAATTTTAGAGTTTGAGGTTCGGGCGTCTTAGAGGTTGGCGTCGTATCTTGAGAGTAGTTAATGACCGAAAGCTTTATAAAGATTAACCCAATACAACATAATATGGCACTTACAGAATTGTTATTTCAGAAAGGACAACTCGTTAATCGAGAAGGTGTTGAAGTCCAAGCTACACCCGTAGGTGAACCTAGAACAATTTATGCAACAGAAAGAATGGTTCGTGAATTACCTACAAGCATGGGTTCTGTTCACCCATCTAGAGTAGCTGGGGCTGATGAAAGAACATGGAAGTATTGGGTATTAGAAAATGAAGCGAATGCTTACGATCTCAGAAAATCAGATGAAGGTCCTAAACAAATAGAAATTCAAGGGGAACCAGCAGAAGCATATGAACTTCAACTTTATAAAACAGTTTAGACGCCAACCTCTTTTTATTATTTCTTCAAATCTTTGATTTGACTATATTTTAGCCCGAACCTCAAATTG
>CAZXEZ010000039.1:0-9892 GCA_964640255.1 uncultured Methanosarcinales archaeon
AAGAAGCCGGGAAAAGCGGTGCTTTGCGCACCAAGGAGCAAAGCCAGACCGATGTCAGGAAGTATATGGACGCTGTGTAACTGGAGTTCCAGAAGTATATGAAAAACCAGTTTACTATGCAGGATACTATGACATGGGCTCTACAATAATGCAGGTAAAGCCAACAGTAACAAGATCCACAAGCGTATTCACTTCACCTTGCTATCCAAATAGGGAAGCAAGCAAGCCAGAACAGATAGATTATTGGATTGGAGACACTGCTTGTCAGATAATCCCTGCTTAAATTTTTTATTTTTTTATCTATCTGGTGAAGTGAATGAGATCTTTTTCATTAGTTATGTTGTGTGTTGTGGCGATTGTCGCAATATTAGGACTTCTTATACTTTTTAAGATGGGCAGTACAGGATCAATCACGCTTGGCACATACGGCGGTCATGAAAAAGTATACATGAATGCTGAAAAAGCCCAAAACCTTCCTGAAGAGAGATTTCATGGCGGAGGAATCACGCCAGAAGGGGTTGTTTCAGAAGATTTTGCAAGAAAAGGGCGTGTTCCAGAATATTACGGTGACATGATGGGAAGAGAGCCTTGCGAAAATGGTTATGCTCTTGAGCGTATTGATTCATACAAAGAAGGATGCAGACCAACAAAATACCCCAGATATTACATCGGAAGACAGTGCTGTCCAGAATTAACTTACTAGAATGATTGCGTAAGGATGATATTCACCAATAGCAGGCTGTGCCACGTTTTTCTTGAATTTTCGAACAGTTGCAAGAATATCAATGCCTAGAGACTCTAGAGCAGGCCTTGCTGTTTTTTCTCCTTTACACAAGGCGCAGGGACCATTGACCAAAGCAATTGCCTTGTAGTGCCCCTCTTGAATCAGTTCTTTTTCCATCTCAAGAACTGCCTTGTTAAAATCCTCTTTCTTATTGCCAATCACCAGCACTGCTCTTCTGTATTCTTTTAACAAACGATATGTCTGGTCTGGGCTCATTGTGTGCTTGCAAGAGTCTTGATTAGCGTATCTATATTTTAAACCAACCCAGTAATTAAAGTAAATCTTAGAGGTATATATTGACAGAGCTTCGTCTATATCATACTTTTGACCAACCCGCAACACAATATCCAATTCATTCCCCATAATGCCCTAATTTGCTTTCATTCTTTAAATAATTAACTGTTCTAGAGAACAGGGGACAGGAACCTTTAAAAAACAATAGTTGTTTAGCTCATATAGTGAGGGGGATAATATGACCTGGACTTTTGAAGAGATGGATGATTTTGAATTTCATGTATTCGGGTATGCTTCTAGATTAAACGGCAAGTATACGGTAAAGGGAGTTTTAAAGCAGATTGTTCGCAGCAACAAGGACCTTAGAAGGCTGACGCTAGATACTGCCGTGACTGCACTTGGTGAAGAAGGAAATATTTTTGATCTAAGCACAGAAGTGGGCAGAGAATATTTTATTGCTGTTACTGATGGGGCTGCTTATGTTGTTCTTGGAAATTCACAATTTTATAATTACGCTTGCTGCGGGGAGATTCCAATACTACGAATTGATGGAATTGATTCTGAAAAAGATGTCATCACACTAAGTGAAGTTGATAACAAGAAGAGTACAATGGTTATTGAAAGAATATGTGATCTTGTCAAGAGATCTGCAAGAGATGTATACAATCTACAAAAAAATGTGATGTTAAAAATAAAAAAAGAAGATGGTGCTATGCCTTCAATGCCTTGGCAATAGTTTCTGACATATCTATCTTTGATGTTGGGTTCTTGATTGTGTTTGTTGTGACTACAATTGCGCCAAGCTTTTTCAGCATCTTCAGAGCGCCTTCAACAAAAAGGCCATGAATACCAATACAATAAATCTTCTTAGCACCCATTTTTTTAATTTGTTTGATAGGCTCTATCATTGTGTGGCCTGTGCTTATGATGTCATCAACAATCACGACATTTTTCCCCTTGAATTCCACTCCTGGCTTCACCACGATCTTGACATGCCTTGCAGTGTATCTCTTTTTTTTCAAGACAGTTGCGTGTACGTGAATCTTTTCTGCAATTGCCTCTGCCCATTGATAACTCTCGCTGTCTGGACCAACAATCACCTCATTCTTTATGTTCTTTTCAATATATTTTGCAATAGCATCATTTGCAGAGAGCCTTTTTGCAGGTATCTTGAAGATTTCTTTCAAACTATGGATTCTATGCAGGTGAGGATCAACTGTCAGTATCCTGTCACAGCAAGTCATCAAAGCAGACATGATTGTATTGGACTTGCACTCTCTTGGATGAAATCTCTTGTCCTGCCGCATGTATGCAAGATAAGGGGCTACTATTGTGACTTTTTTCGCTCCAAGCTCTTTAGCAGTCCTTGACGCAAAGATTGTTTCCATCATAATCAAGTCAGGATTAGGATGCATTGATCCAATCAAGACAACCTCTTTTCCCTTGACATCCAGGGGAAGCCTTAGATTAGTCTCTCCGTCAGGAAAATGCTTTACGATTAAATCAGCGTAAGGTGCTTTAATTTTTCTTGCCACTTTTCTAGCCAGATCTTGTGAATTAGTTCCGCCAAAAACTACTTTTTTTGCCATTTGATTTTTCCTCCATACCTTGCTTTTTTACCAAGCTCTTCCTCTATTCTCAATAATTGATTATATTTTGCCAATCTTTCCCCTCTGCAAGGGGCTCCTGACTTGATTTGCCCGTTTCCCAGGCCAACTGCCAGGTCTGCGATAAAACTGTCTGTTGTCTCTCCGCTTCTGTGAGAGACCATTACATTCCATTCATTATTCATGGCCAGCTTTGCAGCTTCCAGGGCTTCTGTGATTGTGCCTATCTGATTAACTTTTAGTAATAGCGCGTTGCAGGAGTCCATGATGATTGCTTTTTGGATTCTCTGCTGGTTTGTGCACAATAAATCATCTCCTACTATCTGGATATTTTTGGTTTTTTTGGTAAGTTTTGCAAAAGCCTCAAAATCATCTTCAACAAAAGGGTCTTCGATTGATACAATTGGATAAGCATTTGCTGTCTCGATATATGTCTCTACTAAATCACTTGTTGACATCTCCTGCCCCTCAAGATAATATTTGTTGCCTCTATAGAAAGATGTTGCTGCAGCATCAATGCCCAGTTTTATTTTTTTGTAATAGCCTAGTTTTTCAACAGCATCCATTATGTAATCAAAAGGATCTTCATAACAAGACATTGGAGGGGCAAAACCGCCTTCATCACCAACATTTGTGGCTCCTCTGCCATAATCTTTAGCTAATAACTTCTTTAATTCATGATAGACTTCAGAACCGATCTGCAGGGCTTCTTTGAAAGTTTTTGCGCCAACAGGCAGGAGCATGTATTCCTGGATGTCTAATTGGTTTCCTGCATGCTTTCCACCGTTTATTATGTTAAAAGCAGGAGTTGGAAGGAGAAGTTTCTTGTTTCCTGCCAAATCTGCAATGTGCTTGTATAAAGGAATTCCCTGCTCTAGTGCGTGTGCCTTGCAAAAAGCCATGCTAACAGATAAAATAGCGTTTGCACCTAGTTTCTCTTTATTGTAAGTTCCGTCTAATTTAATCATCAACTTGTCAATCTTTTCCTGGTCAAATGTTTTTCCCACAATCTTCTTGGCGATAGTTGTGTTGACATTTTTCACTGCTTTGCTTACACCTAAACCAAGATATCTTTTTCCGCCGTCTCTTAATTCAACTGCCTCGTGAACACCTGTAGAAGCACCTGATGGAACACTAGCTCTTGAGACACCATTCTTTGTGTAAATCTCTGTCTCAACAGTAGGATTGCCTCTGGAATCTAGAATCTCACGAGACTTAATCTTAAGTATCTTCAACATATCACCTTTTTTAAGAAATAATAGAATATTATGTTTTTAAATGTTGTGGTGATTAACCAATATATTTGATATCATTACAAGACTTTTTCCTTAACTTTGTAACAGCTTTTGTTCTCTGCATCTCTGCTGGTGTGAGCGCTTTTTGGCCAAGCTCGCCGTCAATTGTCTCAATTTCTTTGTCAATTGCCTTGAAGTTTAGCTGGAGATTGAATCTTTTGTTCAGTATTTTCAAGATTTCTTTTGTTCCTTTCACGCCAAGATACATTGGGTGGCCGTAGGTCTCTGCCAATAACGAGACTGCCTTGATGTCTTTCCTGCCTGCAAGGCCCAGCAAGACACCAGAGACGCCGATTATAGGGCCGACAACACCATAGAGCTGGTTATTGATGTTTTTTATGCTCTTTTTGTAGGCATTAATCAACTCTTTATTGTTTCCTGTGCAGAAGACAGTAGGTTTTTTTGGCTCTGTCTTCATTGCAATTCCGCCAAGGGTGATTATCTCGCTGCATTCAAACTCTGCAGCAATATCCAGAACCTTGTGTGAGAACTCATAACAAGACTGCTCATCAATAGGCTGGACATCTCCTGCCAACAACAGCAAATCTTTTTTCTTGTTCTTGAATTTCTTGCAGTAAACCTCGATAGTAGGAAGCTCAACAAGGTTTTCTTCATTAATAAAAACAGAATCAGGGAAAGTGCAGGATGTGAATTCTGCAATCTTCATTGCCTTAATCTCTTCAATGAGAAAATCAATGGCCAGCTTACCAACATTGCCGATTCCAGGCAGGCCCTCAATAAAGACAGGATTCTTTAGTTTGGGTTTTTTGCCTATGAATTCAATATTCCACATAGCCATCATATCAAACCTTTTGCTTTTCTTCGGTATTCTGCATACCTGTCCTGGGGGCTGAATTTTGCAGGAACAATAGTGAGTGCCTTTCCCCCGCACTTGCACTTCTCATTCATTGTGTAAGCGCCGCATTTTTCGCATTTAAGTATATGCTTAATCTTTCTCAATCCTCTTGAATTCCATATTGATCCTGTTCTTTTTTGCGAATTTTTCCAGGCCATCCAGCGTTTTTTTCAGTATCTTCTCTGCACTCTTGTAATCCTCTGACTTGACCCAGATGCTGTAGATTCCTGTTCCTTTATATTTGATTACTGGTCCGTCTGTTACTGTTATTTGTTTCAGTGCCTCTTTAATCAATTCAACGCCATTCGGCTCGTGAGAAGACAACATCAACTCGCCGCCAATCTCTACTTCAGGAGGCTTGATTCTCTGTGTTATTGCTTCTGTCAGTTTCTTGGCAATCTTTTCATCAAGGAATTTTGAGAGATCAAGGTTTTCGCGCACAACATCTTCAAATGCATCAAACAGGCTTGGGTATTTTTCCAGCAGCTTTTGGGAAACAGCATCATAGAGCTTTGCTTTGTCCTGCTTGTTTTCTTTTGCAACAATTTCGACAATCTTTTCAGAGAGCTGCTCCTGTTTTATCTGGTTCAGCTTGTTTTTCTTTTGCGCTGCATTAACCCTTCTTAATGATAAATCAATATGACCTTTTTCCTTGTCTATCCGCAAGACCTTGCAGACAACTTTCTTGCCCTCAACAACATAATCACGGATATTTCTTATCCTTCCTGGTGCAATCTCAGAGATATGAATCAAGCCGCTTCTGTTGTTATATTCATCAAGCCTTACAAAAACAGAGTGGAACTGGACTGCTGTAACAGTGCAGAGAACTAGCTCATCTTCTTCTGGAAAACCCTCTTTCTTTAACAGCACCTTACCACAGACCCCCTATTAGTATATTAAAAATTATTCAAGCACTTCAAGCACTCTTGCCTTAACCCTGGTCTTGCCGCCAGTAGGCTCTGCAAGCGGCTTGCTGCAGACAAGACAATTGACCTTTGTTGAGGCCTTGCCAAAAACAATCTGCTCATTCTTGCATTTAGGGCATCTAAGCTTGATAAAACGTGCATCTGTTTCTTTGATTGATTTCATTTGAACTCGATTCTCCTTGAACGCCATGCCTTGCCAGCTGTGTGCGCTTTCTTGCATTCATTGCAGGTATAACGCAAATCAACTTTCTTGGACTGCTTCTTGCCAGTCATCTTCCACTTGCTTAAAGCAGGTTTGGAATAACGGCCTTTAGAACCCTGGCCCATGCATCCTCTTTTTCTGGCCCTGATCTTGCTGCCATAACTTTGAGGATGTGTAGTACCAATTGTTCTTTTCTTGGCTTCTGTAACCTTGTGCTCTGTATGTTTCTTGCACTTAGGACAGTGAATTCTTTTAGTCTTAGGTATTTTCATGATAAACCCTCGTATTACTTTGCTGAGCAGGTATCTATTTAAAAAGGTTACTGAAATTACGAGGTAATTTCAGAACTTCAAAAAATCTTTGATTTTTTGTAAGTTACGAAAAAACAAGGTTTTTTTGAACCTCTAAAATCTTTGATTTTAGTAGGTTTCGAAAAATGAGAAATATTATTCGACTACAGAAGCACTACCTTTATTAACCAAGATGTCAGCAATCTCTTTAGGCAGTTCTGTAGTTGTCTCTGGCTCAAAAGGACCATATAATTCAAGCTCTTTACCCACAAATTGCTCAACTTTTTGCAGGAATTTGACTTTTAGTTTATCTGATGCTTGTTCTGGAACAGGAGGAACTGGTTTGGGGGCAGGCGTTTCTGGAATAGGTTCAGGAGGTTGCGGCTCAGGAGTAGGAGGTTCTGGGAGTGGCTGGTGTGCAATTTCAGGAGGCTTTAGCTCAAGCATGGTGAGCAAGATGTTTTTTCTGAAACCATCCAGAGTTTTCACAGTCTCATTATATAATTCATGTTCTTTTGCAAGCAGATTAGTTGTATCGATGATATTAGAGTTTGTTTTTGACTTGTTCAGGGCCATCTCAATAATCTTTTTCTCTCTTCTTTCATACAACTCTTTCAGAATTCTTCTGACATTATTCAATTGGTTCTGGGTATTTTCTCTTTCCTCAACAGAGAACATGTCAAACTTGCCAGCTGCTTCCTGCACTATATTTGCTTTTTCCTTAAGATAATCAAGAACATCACGAAAAAAAGATTCATCCAGTTTTTGGAGCTCATCCTTGCTCTTCTCCCTGCGAAGTATTTCGTATAAAGTTTCGTAGGTGATTTTTATCTCTTTAGAATCTTCTCCCATTATATTCCCCCAAAACAAGAAATGTATAAGTAGTATTTATATTTTTAGTATTCAATGCCCCTGCGAGCACCAATGCCCTGCTCCCAAGGGTGCTTTACCTGCTTTATCTCGCTTACATAGTCTGCCCTGTCCATTATTTCCTGAGGAGCGTTCCTGCCAGTGAGAATGACTTCTACATCTGCTGGCTTTTCATTAAGCAGCTTTATGACTGCTTTTATGTCAATCAGGTTTTTAGCCAAGGCACAATTAATTTCATCAAGAACAACCAAATGGTATTTTCCAGATTTTATTATGTTCTCTGCATGCTCAAATGCCCTGCGAGCAGGCTCTTTTTCAGCAGCATCTGGGAGAAAAATAAACCTGCCGTCAGTTCCATTGATCTCTCCAGTCCCGTCAAACTCAAACATTTTAGACTGCTTATCTGCAAGAGCCTCTTTGCCAAACTGGGCAATCTTTATGTGAGGGATGTATCTTTTAATACTGAACAGCTCTCCAGTATCTCCAGACTTCATGAACTGGATGATATAGGTAGAAAAACCCTGGCCAAGAGCCCTGAGGCTAAGACCAAGTGAAGCAGATGTCTTACCTTTTCCCTCTCCTGTATAGACCTGAATCAAGCCTAGTTTGTTTGGAGCCATACTATAAATCGCATTTGGAATAACCGCAACTAGGGCAGGTAGAGCAGCCTTCCTTGAAAACCATCTCTGTCTCGCACTCTGGGCAGTTCTTCTCATCAAACTTGCCATTGCTCTTTTGCGGTTCTTCCTGCGTGTTTTCCTCTTTTTTAGATGCCTGGACATTAAGTATCTGGCCTTCCCTGCTGCCATCCCTATACACTGTGGCGCCTTTGCAAGCAGTGTCAAAAGCCATCATGTACACTTTTTCTACATCAGCAACAGTGGCGTCATTTGGGAAATTGACTGTCTTGCTCACTGCATTATTTGTGTATTTCTGGAAAGCAGCCTGCATCCTGATGTGCCATTCTGGTGTTATGTCAAAAGCAGTCACAAACACTTTTCTCAATTCCTCTGGAATCTCATCAACATCCTGAATAGATGCCTTGTTAGTTACTTTTTGAATAAGCTCATCAGAATAGATATCTGCATCTCTCAAGGCATTCTTGAAGTGCTGATTTATGTAAACCAATTCCTGCCCTTCCATGACTCTTTTTATGTATGCTATTGAGAATAGCGGCTCTATTCCTGATGAACAGTCAGATATCATGCTGATTGTTCCTGTAGGAGCAATGGTTGTCCGAGCAGCATTCCTGATAGGTTTCTGATTCTTGTAGATGCTCTTCTGAACATTTGGGAAAGAGCCCCGCTTTGCTGCAAGATCTTCTGAAGCTATCCTGATATCATCATCAACAAATTTCATGACTTTCTCAGCCAGTTTTATTGCTTCTTCAGAATTATATGGTATTCTCATCTGGTAAAGCATATCTGCCCAGCCCATGACACCAATTCCAATCTTTCTGTTGGCACGAGTCATCTCCTCAATCTCTGGAAGGGGCAGGTTATTCATATCAATTACATTATCCATGAAGTGTGTTGCTAGCTTGCAGGACTTTTTAAGCTCGTCCCAATCAACCTGCTTGTCTTTTGTGACAAACTTTGCAAGATTTATAGAACCAAGATTGCAGCTTTCGTATGGGAGCAGAGGCTGTTCTCCGCAAGGATTTGTGCTCTCTATATCCCCAATCTCTGGCGTTGGGTTGTCCTTGTTAATCTTGTCTATGAACACAACACCAGGCTCTCCGTTTTTCCAGGCCATCAATACGATCAAGTCAAACACTTTTTTTGCCTTAAGCTTTTTTACAACAGTTCTTGTCCTAGGACTCAATAACTCATAATCTTCATCTTTTTTCACTGCCTCCATGAACTTATCTGTCAAGGCAACTGAGAGATTGAAGTTATTCAGGACATTTGCCTTTTCCTTGGCCACTATGAAATCCATTATGTCTGGGTGGTCTATCCTTAATATGCCCATGTTAGCCCCTCTTCTTTTCCCACCTTGATTAATCACGGCAGTGGTTATATCAAAAACACGGATGAAGGAAAGCGGGCCAGAGGCAACACCTTTTGTTGAGATGACTATGTCATTCCTGGGCCGCAGTCTTGAGAAATTAAATCCTGTTCCACCGCCGCTCTGGTGAATAATTGCTGTTGCCTTGACTGCATCAAAAATATCATTAATACTGTCGTTTACAGGAAGGACAAAGCAGGCTGATAATTGCTGGAGCGGGGCACCTGCATTCATCAAAGTAGGGCTTGCGGCCATAAACCTGAATGAAGTCATCTCGTCGTAGAACATTTTTTCTGTTGTTTTAGGGTCTCCGCCGTACTTAGAGTCTGCCAGGGCGATGTTTTCGCAAACTCTATGGAATAATTCTTCAGGGGTCTCGATGATGTTTCCAGCAGGATCTTTTAATAGGTATCTTCCTTTAAGGACTGCAAGGGAATTAAGTGAAATTTTTATGTTGGTATTCTTTCCAAGCAGGGCTATCTTGGCTTCTCTCACCTCTTTATGGCGCTGCCTGTAGAGAATGTATGCCTTGGCTGTTTTTCCATGGCCTTGATCGATTAAAACAGTCTCTACTATATCTTGTATATCCTCTACAGTCGGAATCTTGTCTTCAAACTTCCTGTCAAGGACATGCTCTACTTTTCTTGCAAGATCGTCTGCTCTTGTGCGGTCTTTCCCTCCAACTGCCACTGCTGCATTGTAGATTGCAGAAGATATCTTAACCCTGTCGAAGGATACGATTTCTTTGTTTCGTTTTTTAATTTGTGTTATTACCATATTTT
This sequence comes from uncultured Methanosarcinales archaeon, assembly GCA_964640255.1. GTDB lineage: Archaea > Nanobdellota > Nanobdellia > Woesearchaeales > ARS49 > WJJT01. The sequence continues at coordinate 9,854 of CAZXEZ010000039.1, forward strand.
CAACCCCTTAGTTTTTCTACCTCTTTTGCAAATTGTTTC
>CAZXEZ010000040.1:0-9668 GCA_964640255.1 uncultured Methanosarcinales archaeon
CTCATAGATTTAGCGCTTATTATAAAACCAAGTATAGGGAAGAATATGAATATAGCCAAGTTATCAAAGAAATTTTTTATGGATATCATTGTTGCTCTGTGTGATGTCTCTATATGTTTGTTTACATAGTGGCTGATTAATACGTTGAACAAACCGCTCCCAAAACAGATCATCAAATAAAATAAAACCCCTATATAATTTACCATCAATGACATCAAGAAGATTCCTAGCACCATTATGCACTGGATTGCAAAAAGCGTTCTTTTTTCGCCGTGTTTTTCCTCAAGATTGTAGGATATTTTTGCCCCAAAAGCTATGACAAGCGACCCTGCTGTTGCCACCACACCTATCAAAGCTATTGGAATCATTATTGCTTCTTGATATGCAGAGGATATTGACAGCATCATTGCTATTGTTGCAGCAATGGGCCAGGAATAGAAGGTAAGATATTTTACATAGCTGTGCTGCCAGAAATACGCAAACCCCTCTTTCATGTGATTGAGCGAGTTTTTGAAAGTGATCTTTTTTCTGCTTTTGTACGGCTCTGTAAGGAATAAAGTGAAAAAAAGTGCAAGGCACGCAAACGGCAGTGAAGCGATTGCAGGCAGTTTTGGGTTCATGGCAAACAAGAAACTGCCTATTATGAAGATTATTGCCATTGATAAATTAATGATTATTTGAAGGTTTCCATTGATTCTTTTGAAGTCTTTCTCTCTTTTGAGTCTTTTTAGCGAATCATATAAGAGTGCCTCTCCTGAGCCAGACCAAAAGCTTACCCCTATTCCACTGATTATCTTTGCTGCCAAAAAAATCCAGAAGCCATTATAGAATGAAATAAGATATAATTCTACTATCCAGCACACTCTTGCTATCAAGAGTGTTCTTTTTCTCCCAATTAAATCTGCAATAACTCCTGTTGGTATCTCTAGCAAAAGAGTAGACAATGAAAAAACACCCAGGATTATCGTGAATTGTGTCAAGGTTACCTGCGAAGCGATGTAGAATAAAGCCAGGACAGGAATAAAGAACCTGCTCCACCCAAGTACCCCGTTTATGTATGTTAACCAAATATTTCTCTCTAACCTTCTTTTCATAACAAACCCAACAAATCCAGCGTATATAAACTTATTCTTAAATTCAACACAGCTCTTAAATCCGAAACATTTAAAAAACAAACTTTGTTATTTTATGTTATGGCAACTGCAAAACGTTCAATTCCACTGGCAGCTATGGAGAAAATCCTCAAGCAGTCAGGCGCTCCAAGAGTTAGTGACAAGGCAAAGATTGCTTTAAGAGATGTTCTTGAAGAATATGTTGAAAAGATAGCACGCGATGCTATTCGTTTTGCAAATCATGCTGGCAGAAAGACAATAAAGTCAGGAGATATAAAGTTAGCTCTTAAAAAGTAATTTTCATAAAGTCTTTTGCAGCTAATGTATTGTCAAAAACGGTTCTTGCATCTTTTTCTAGCGCACTTTCGTCTTTGTATCTTGCACTGAAGTGTGTTAATATTAATTTCTTTACATTGCTCTGTGACGCTATCTGTGCTGCCTCTACTGCAGTCATGTGGAAATATTCTTCTGCTTTTTCTTTATGCTCAGAGCTGTATGTTGACTCGCAAAGCAGGATATCTGCATCTTTTGCTATTTTGTGGCAGTTCTTGTTTGGCCTTGTGTCTGATATGAATGCAAATATTCTCCCCTTTACTGTTGTTGATACCTCTTCTGGTCTTATTTTTCTTGCCTTGAATGTGATTGTTTTGCACTATTTTAATTTCCCGACTATTGGTGCTTCTGGTATTCCTAGTTTTTTCAATGCACTAGTTTTGATTTTTCTTCTGTCTTTCTCAACAAATCTGTATCCATAGCACTTTATTCTGTGAGAAAGAGGATATGCCTCTACATAGAAGTCTTTTGTGTCCAAGAATTTGCCCTCTTTTACCTCGTGCATTGTTGCCTCTATAGGGTATGTGCTCTCAAAGGCATCTAGTAATTTGCTGAACTTCTGTCTTGATCCAGGAGGCCCGTAAATCTTAAGCTCTTTTGTATAATCCTGCATTGCCATGCTCTGCAATAGTCCAGGAAGGCCCAGCATGTGGTCTCCGTGCCAGTGTGATAAGAATATTCTTGTTATCTTGGAAAAGCTTATTCCTGCCAGCTTCATCTGCCTCTGTATCCCCTCTCCGCAGTCAAATAACAGCCCTTCAGCCTTGTAAGTAAGCAGGGCTCCTACATGGTTTCTCTCTTTTGTTGGGATTGTTGCAGATGTCCCTAGTATTGTTAGCTGCATTTTTATCACTTACAGAAAAAATCGCCTAAACTTACGCAATTTGTACAATCTGCGATTTTTTCTGTCTCACAAAATTGCTGACTAACTATAAAAACCTCAGCAATTTGGTATTATTCTCAATAAATATAAAAACCTTTTTAAACCTGCTCTTTTTAAAAGCAATTATGACCAAGAACATTATTCAGGCAGAGTTTGCTAAGGAAAGAGTACTCACTGAGAATTCTGATCAAGCTAGAGACCTCTATAACACCAGCAGGTTTGGCAAGATACTGGATAATGGAAGGGTTCAGCTCTCCTTGCTAGAGGCGTTGTATCTGATTGATAAAAAGCGTCTAGAGGTCTTGGATGGAAGGAACAAGCCTATTCCCTCTGAAAAATTTCTTAAGAAGGCAGCTAAGGTAGAGCATAATTTCTGGGTCAAGTATGCGGTTTTTAAGGATATTAGAAATAGAGGATATATCATTAAAACTGCTCTTAAGTTTGGTGCTGATTTCAGGGTTTATGAACGCGGTGTTAAACCAGGAGAGGATCATGCTAAGTGGGTTGTTTTTCCTGTTCACGAGGTTAATTCCTTGACTTGGCATGATTTTGCTGCCAAGAACAGGGTTGCGCATAGTACAAAGAAGAGATTGATGATTGGTGTTGTTGACGACGAGGGTGATGTGAGTTACTGGGAAGTTCGCTGGCTCAGACCATAATTCTCTATCACAATAATCTATTTATACATAATTGCTTTTTCTTTTCCCTATGGAATATCAGGATAAAATTCTTGCATTGGCTAGAAACTCGCCTTTAACACCCACTATGGTGGCCAAGGCTGTTGGCAAGGATTCCTTGATTGCCTCTGCCATGCTCGCTGCCATGGTGGAAAAAGGCCTGCTAAAGATATCTAAAGTCAATGTTGGTTCTACCCCTTTGTATTATGATCCTGCTCAATCAGAGCAGCTCCAGAATTATTCTTCTTATTTGAATGAAAAAGACAGGAGAGTGTATGAAGTCTTAAAAGAGAAAAAAGTTATGAGAGAAAACTCGCTAGATCCTCTTTCAAGGATTTGTGTAAAGAACATTAAGGATTTTGCAAGGCCTTTAGAGGTATCTTTTGGCGAGACAAAGGAGATTTTTTGGAAGTGGTATCTTTTGCCAGATTCAGAGGCAGAGCCTATTATTAGTGCAATGCTCACTGCTCAGTCCCCTCCTCCAGAACCTATTCCAGAGCCTCCTACACCTGAGCCGCAGCCACAACCTCCAGAACCTATTCCAGTGCCGCCTGCCCCTCCAGAGCCTCCTGTTCCTGTTCCTGAACCTGAGCCAGAGCCTGAAGATAAAAAACCAAAGCCTAAAAAAGTTAAGAAGAAAAAAGTAGAGACTCAGAAGAGGATTGTTGATAAGATTAAAGAGATGATTGTTCCTGCTGCTAAATCTATCAAAGGATCCGGTACATTCTTAGAAACTCTTAATAAATACTTCAGCAAGAATGGAATAAGTATCATAGAGCAGAGGGCCCAAAAAAGAAAGTCAGAGTTTGAGTTTATTGTTGAGATTGAGTCTTCTGTAGGTCCGCTTGTTTATTATTGCCATGCAAAAGATAAAAAAAGAGTTGGCGAGGCTGATTTGAGCAATGCTTTTGTTCATGGGCAGTTGATTAAGCTTCCTGTCTTGTTCTTGACCACTGGAAATCTCACTAAAGGTGCTGAAAAAATTAGTAAAGATTTTAAAGGCGTTGCTGTTAGGAAAATATAATGGGCGTTAATCTCAAGGATCTCTTGATAAGAGAGACTATTGGCTTAGATGATTTGAAAGGAAGGATTGTTGCAGTTGATAGTTTTAATATGCTCTATCAATTTATTACTACTATTAGAACGCCTGATGGAAAGCCTCTCACAGACAGCAAGGGTAATGTCACTTCTCATTTGATAGGATTATTCAATCGAACAACTAAGTTCATGGCAAAAGGCATTAAGCCGGTCTTTGTTTTTGATGGAGAAAAGCCAGAGCTTAAGACTATTGAGCTTGAGAAGCGCAAGAAGCGCAAGATCGAGGCTAAGATGAAATACAGGGAAGCTCTTGCTAAGAAGGATGTTGATGCCATGAAAAAATATGGCGGCAGGTTTGCTTACTTGACAAAAGAGATGGTGGACCAGGCAAAGGATTTGGTAAAAGCCCTGGGTCTTCCTGTTGTTCAGGCCCCTTCTGAAGGAGAGGCGCAGGCAGCGCATATTGTCAGGCAGAACAAGGCATGGGCAGTTGTTTCACAGGATTTTGATTCTTTGGTGCATGGTGCTGACCGTCTTGTCAGGAATCTGTCAATTGCAGGAAGAAGGAAAAAGATTGGTGTCATGGCCTACACAACGATTAAGCCAGAGTTCATCGATCTTGCAAAGAATCTTAATAATTTGGGTATTGATCAGGATAAGTTGATTGCCTTGGCCATGCTAGTTGGTACTGACTATAATCCTGCAGGTATAAAAGGCATTGGTCCTAAGACTGCTCTTAAGTTAGTGAAAGAATATGATGATTTTGATGATTTGTTTGAGCGCGTCAAGTGGTCTGAGCATCATGACCTGCCCTGGACAGATATTTTTTACTTGATCAAGAAGATGAAAGTGACAGATAAGTATGATATCAGGTTCAAGACTCCTGGCAAGCAAAAAATAGTTAAATTATTGGTGGATAAGCATGATTTTAACATAGAGCGGGTTGAGAAGGCTCTTCAGCCTGTCTTGAAAGAGCGGGAAAAAAAGCAGCAAAAAAAGTTAGGTGATTTTTGATAATGGAGTTGTGGATAATTTTGATTTCGGCATCTGCACTTTTTGGTGCAGTTGGTTTGTTGTTCAAAAAGAGAGCATTGAAAAATGAGCACACCTCAGAATACCTGACTGCTTTCAAGCTTCTTGAATTGCTGCTTATTTTGATATTTGCCCCTTTTATTATTTTCAAGATACCTTTGGTTGTTGCTGCATTTATTTTCTTGATATCCTTGACAACATCTGTTGCCCTGATTTACATCTCCAGATCCTACAGGCACACTGACCTGTCTGTCGTTGCTCCTTTAAGCAATTTGACTCCTTTATTTATTGTGATGCTTGCCTTTTTCTTGTTAGGTGAGCACGTGACCTCTAAACAATTGATGGGCATAGGCCTGCTTTTGTTTGGCACGTATTATCTGGAATCAGAGCATCACTCTGGCCACTGGTTATCTCCGATTACAAAATTGTTTCACACAAAGAATATTGGTTTCTTGTTTTTTGGTTTTTTCCTCTCTGCTGTTATTGGCATTGGTGAGAAGTTTATTTTAGATGTGGTTTCTCCTTTCACACTCATTTTTTACCATTACTGTTTTCAGACCTTTTGCTTCCTCATGATCACCTTGTTTTTCTATGGTGGATTCAGGGATGTATTCCTTGCATACAAGACATCTGGAAAATGGATACTCGGCAATGCTTTTTTTGCTAATCTCTCTAACCTCTCTTATTTTATTGCAATTTCTATGACTTTTATCAGTCTAGCCACTCCTGTTAAAAAACTCTCCGCATTGTTTGCAGTGGTTTTTAGCGGCAGGTTTTTTAAAGAAAAGAGGATTTTTCACAAGGCCTTTGCCTGCTGCATAATGCTCGTAGGTGTTTTTGTTATTGCTATTTAAAATGACGACTATTAAACAAGCTTTAAAGGATAAATTGGCAAAAAAAGAACTAGCGGTCATGCCCTCTAGTTTTGACGTGGTGGGTAGTATTGCTGTTATCGAGATTCCTGCGGAGTTAAAGAAAAAAGAGAAATTAATTGCTCAGACAATGATCAAGCTTTTCAAGCCTGTCAAGACAGTTGTCAAGAAAAGCGGCATTCATTACGGCAAATACAGGAGGCAAAAATTAACAGTTATCGCTGGTGAAAAGACAAAGATAGCAGAATACAAGGAATCTGGTGTCCAGATGAAGCTGGATCTGGAAAAGTGTTATTTTTCTTCTAGATTAGGGACAGAGAGATTAAGGATTGCAAAGCAGGTAAAGCCTAAGGAAAAGATTCTTGTCATGTTTTCAGGCGTCTCTCCCTATCCTCTTGTTTTGGCTAGAAATGCCAAGCCAGAAATCGTTTATGGCATAGAGCTTAATCCAGTTGCCCATAAGTTCGCAGAAGAAAACATCAAGCTTAACAGATTGCAGGATAAAATAAAACTCTACAAAGGGGATGTAACTGCAGTTGTCCCCAAATTAAAGAAAAAGTTTGACAGGATTTTGATGCCAATGCCTAAGACTTCCTTGACTTTTCTTGGGACAGCTTTCAAGGCAGCCATGAAAGGAACAATTATTCATTTCTACACTTTTGGGAGGGAAGAAGAGTTCAAGGATATTAGAAAAAACATCCAAGACGAATGCAAGAAGCACAAAAAGAAATGCCGCATCTTGCGCACTGTTAAGGCAGGGCATTATGCCCCTGGCGTATACCGCGTATGCATCGATTTCCGATTACTTTAAATACTCTTATTCTATGTTATGTTCTAGAGTGCAAAGCGCAATGACGAGGTGAATCCCAATCGAGGCCTAGGAATAGGTCGATGAGATATTTTGGAAGACCGAGCGCGCACAAATCTCTATCCAAACATTTCTTTGAACTCTAAATCTTCTTTTTCAGCCACTTTCTCAATTGCATTGAAGAAATCACTTTCTTTTACTTTTGTCCTGTTTTCGCGGATGGCAAAGTATCCTGCCTCTGTCACAGCAGATTTAATCTGTGCTCCGCTAAATTCAAGCATTGCTTTTGCTATGTTGTCGATATTGATTGTGCCTGTATTCATTTGTGCCGTATGTATCTTGAATATCTCTTTTATTGCCTCTTCTGTCGGCAGTGGAACTCCTGTTAGTCTGTCTAGTCTTCCTGGTCTTGTTATTGCAGGGTCTAATATGTCTATTCTGTTTGTGCACCCTATGATCTTGACATTATCTAATGGTTTAAAGCCGTCTATTTCAGAGAGTAATTGCATGAATGTTCTCTGCACCTCTCTTTCTCCTGAGGTTCCTACATCCATTCTTGTTGCTGCTATTGCATCCAGTTCGTCTATGAATATGATTGCTGGTGCTTTCTCTCTTGCCAGCTCAAATATCTCTTTTACCAGTTTTGCCCCCTCGCCGATGAATTTCTGCACAAGCTCAGAGCCAACTACCTCTATGAATGTTGAATTAGTTGAGGCCGCAACAGCCTTGGCCAATAAAGTCTTTCCTGTTCCAGGAGGTCCGTGCAGCAATAACCCTTTTGGAGGGCTTATTCCTACTTTTGTGAATAGTTTGGGTTTTAGCAGAGGAAGTTCTATTACTTCTTTTAGCTCTCTCTCTTGTTCTTTTAATCCGCCTATGTCTGTCCATTGAGTGTCTGGTTTCTCTATTATCACGAATTTTTCAACATCAAATCTCTTGTTTTTCTGGATTTTCTTGACAACAGTTAAGTTCTTTTGTTCTGCCAGGACAGTATCTCCTGGAGCAAGCTGCTCACAGTCTTCTGCCTTGTCTACAAGAAATTCATTGCTGTTTGGCAGTCTCACAATTACTTTGTCATCATGCAGTTCTTTTACTTCGCAAGAAATCAAAGGTGTTCCCATGAATTTGTTTAGCTGCTGCTCTAGATTTATGATTCTTTCCTGTAAAGCCCTGTTCTCTTCCTCTAGATAGCCCTGGTCTGTTGAGTATCCATACACTATTTTTTTGACTTCCTCGTCTTTGCTTGTCATTGCCTTTTTCTAGATGTAGAAGCTTTATAAACTTTATGGTCAAAACATTTATATATAATTATTCTAAAAACAGTATCAATGACTAATCAGCGTATCACAAAGATTGCAAAAGTCCTTGTTGAGTATAGCACCAACGTGCAGGAAGGCGAGCGGGTCGTTATTACAGCCCCTCCTGTTGCAAGACCTCTTGTTCTTGAGGTTTACAGGCTCTGCCTTCAGAAAGGTGCGCATCCTGTTATCAGGACCCCTCTTCCTGGCGCTGCTTATGTTTTCTACAAGTATGCAAAAGACAGTCAATTGACTCGTTTTCCTAAGACTGCCATGTATGAGATGAAGAATACAGATGCATATATCGCAATCCGTGCTCCGTTGAATACCAGCGAGTTTGCCGGCGTTGATCCTGGAAAGATAGCCTTGAGATCAAAAATCCTTAACCCTATCTCAAAATGGCGCCTGCAAAAGACAAAGTGGGTTGCTTTTGATTATCCTACAACTGCTTATGCACAGAATGCAGGCATGTCTCTGCATGATTATGAAAACTTTGCTTTTGATGCGATTAACCTTAGTTGGAGTAAGTTAAAGAATCGCTTGCAAAAGGTTGCAGCTGCTGTTAATAATGCTGAAAAGGTTCATGTCATTGGTACAGGTACTGATTTGAAGTTCACAGTCAAGTCAACAAGGTGTGCTTTAGGTGATGGAACTAATAATATGCCTGGCGGCGAGGTCTTTACAGCTCCTGACAAGTACTCTGTCAATGGCCACATCACTTTTAATTATCCTGCGATATACAGGAGCAACGAGGTCCGCGGTGTTACACTGAAATTCAAGAAAGGAAAAGTCATAGAAGAAGATGCAGCTTCTGGCCTTGATTTCTTGAAGGCAATGCTGAACTTGGATTCTGGTTCAAGATATGTTGGGGAGTGGGGCATTGGCTGCAACTATAACATCAAGAAATTCACAAAAAACACTTTATTTGATGAAAAGATAGGTGGAACCGTGCATTTTGCTCTTGGCCATGGCTATAAAGAGTGCAATGCAAGAATTCGTTCTGCCCTGCACTGGGATCTTGTTAAAGACTTAAGAAGAAACGGCGCGATTTATCTGGACGGAAAGTTGTTCCAGAAGAATGGAAGATTTAGAAAGGTTTAGTATGCCTCTTTTGCTAGTTTCTCTATCTCTTTTTTCTCTTTTCTAAATGGCTCTAGTAGCTTGTTTATCTCTTTTGCAACAGCATTCTTCAAGTCCAGTGGGTGCAGTTCTTTTGCAGCATATGCTTTTTCAATCTCTTCATATGTCTTGAATTCTGCAGGGCCCCCGAATTTTTCAGGCCTCTCTACAATAAATGATTCTCCTTTGTCTCCCTTGATTATCATTATTACATATTTCAAAAACGCGAGAACACCGTTTTCCTCTATGACTCCTGGCTCACAGTATGCGCTTTTTAGCTTGTCCACTACTTTTTTTTCATCATCTGCCAGGTCTATCTTGCTTTTTGGGTCTGATGCGCTCATCTTCTTTCCCATTAGTCCTGGTATCATTGGCGTCATTACTTCTATTCTTTGTTTATACCCTATTTTTGGGAGGTATTCTCGTGCAAACATCAATATTTTTCTCTGGTCAACTCCGCCGTATTGTATGTCAACTTTTAGGTATTCTTCATCTA
>CAZXEZ010000041.1:0-9608 GCA_964640255.1 uncultured Methanosarcinales archaeon
TTAGAATAGTAGAAGAGTGCATGTATATAAATGTTTCGTTTAAAAAAAATGTTTGTTTTTAAGCGAATTTTGAAATACAAAATATTTCAAATTTTCGAAAAAAAACAAACGGTTTTTTTTGTGTGAATTTGAAAAAAATCCTGGTTTCCAATTTTTGATTTTGTTTTAATGCAATTTATTCCTGCAAAAACATAACCTTTTTAAATGGCACATTATTTCTAACAGCCATGGCAAATAGGCAGGGCAGTTACAGGAGAAAGACTAGAAAGCTGATGTCAAAGCATTTTCGTGAAAGAGGAAAGATCAGCTTGACAAAATACTTCGCAGAATATAAAGACGGTGATAAAGTTACGCTTAAGGCAGAGCCGGCTTTTCAGAAAGGAATCTATCACTTGAGATTTCATGGAAGGACAGGCGTAATAAAAGCAAAGCAGGGCGACTGCTATGATGTTGAGATAAAGGATGGCAGCAAGCCAAAGAATCTTATTGTGCATCCAATCCATCTTGCGAGGTTAAAATGAAGATAAAAGTCTTGAATGAAGTTCCTATTACTGCTGCTGAAGTGAAAGATGAGCTAAAGAAAATAAAAAAAACACACAAAGAGCTTAACTTCAGGGCTCAAAAAGCAGAGGATTACCTTAATCAGATTGTCTCTGATTCCAAGAAAACAGCAGAACTTGTAAAAAAATTAGGGGCGCTGAAAGTCCCAAGATTAAGAGAGCACCAGATTGCAAAGCTTGCAGACACAATGCCTGTAACTGAGAAAGATGTGAAAGTAATTCTTCAGGGATATGCAATCACAGTCACAAAAGAGAACATGAACAAGATTGCAAAGACAATTGCAGAGTTCGCATAGGCTTTTTCTGTCACCCACATTCAGTAAGTCATAAAGTTTATATACTCCGGTCTATTTGGATATTTCATCAGATGAGAATACGAATAGTCAAGGAGTATAGTAACAATGGAAGCGAGAGAACAAAGAGTTGCAAGGCCAATAGATCAAAAGGCTTTGAAGGAAGAGACCGCAGTTGTTCTAGATTTCTTGCCGCATGGCTATCCATTCGATAAAAGACCTAGTCACAGGAAGAGTCCTATTGTTCAGGCAATTGGTAAAGCGAGATTTATCCTTCTAGAGCTTGTACCTAAGAAAGATGTATTTCTGCAGCCTTATGAAGAGGTGTATATAGGAGAGGGCAAGAGAGATAAGATCCATCATATTGTTGGAAAACTGCCAGTAGACAAGCTTACATCAACTGCTAGGACAGAATTAGAGTTTATTGTAAAAGAATTGGTAAAGAAAAAAGAGCAGAACTTTGTGAAATTTTTCAATACAGCACAGTCATTAACTACAAGGATGCATCAGCTGGAATTACTGCCAGGCCTAGGCAAAAAGCACATGTGGGAGATACTTGAGAAGCGGCAAGAAAAGCCGTTTGAGAGCTTTAATGACCTAAAGAAACGCATAAAACTAATGCCAGACCCGGAAAAAATCATAAATAAACGTATTCTGGCTGAAATAGGTGGAAAAGAGAAGCATTGTATATTTGTGGACCTTTAAAGCCTTATTTTCTAAAATAAAAACATTTATATAGTTTTTATGTTTTGAAATAGTATTATACATGGGGTGATTACCTATGGCAGAAAAAAAGGCAGAAAAGAAGTATGAAGGCCGATGCATGAAATGCAAGAAACAGGTCAAAATGAAGGATGTTAAAGAAGTTATCATGAAAAATGGAATGAGAGCAGCGAAAGGTGTTTGCCCGCACTGCGGAACAAAAGTCTTTAGGATCCTTGGCAAAGCCAAATAAGTTGGAAATCATCTGATTTCCATCTATTTTTTATTAAGGGGGGTGTTCAGAATGTCTGCAAAAGACAAAATTACGCTAAGAATGAAGATTCGAAGCAATATTCTTGAAAAAACTTCTATTAAGAATAAAGCCCTGGCTGAAGAAATAGCTCGTAAGTGGGCTAAGCTGGAATAATTTTATTTTTTTGGCTTGTATTTCTTGCGTGCTTTCTTAGGTATTTTCTTTTTTAGTGCTTCTTCCACGATCTTCTCTTTTTTCTCTGTCTGTTTTATCTCTTTTTTTTCTTCTTCTGCCACTTTTATCGTTGCTCTGGCCATTTTTTTCTCTTCCTCAAGCTCTGATATTGTTTTCAGCCTTATTCCTTTGATTAAGCCTCTCTCTACTATCTGCAGTAATTTGACAATGAAATACAAGATTATGAAAAGCACGATTACTGCCAGTAATGTAAACCAGTCAAGAGTTATGCTTGTATAAACAACTACTATTGCAAGATATGCCTGTAGGTTTACTGGCAGCGGCGAACATAGAAAGAATGTCACTGATTTTGGGAGTGCCTTGAAAAAGCTGGTTAGCATAAGTGTGATTGCCTCTATTGCCACAATTATGCATATTATTGTGCTTATTGGGTGTAGTTCATAATTTATGATTGAGCCAGGTATTGAGAGGTTGTAGACATAACGAAGCAGGTCAATTGATACAAATAATAATACTATGCTGTTCCCGATTGCAGTGTTCCACCCTATCTCCTCTCTTGTCCATTTTCCAAAATAAAAGGTCATTAATAATAACGTGATGATCAAGGGGGCTATGATCCAGATCATCTGAGGATTTACTGCAGGAGCAGATAGAAGTTCAACAAGTCGGTCCCACACTGTAGGTATTAGTGTCTGCGTAATATAGCTCATTTTCGCCTCCGAATTTAATGAGGAGGTCTTCTGAACTTTTTGTTCAGATTTACCTCTTTTTTTTATTTATAAAACACAGGTATATTTAAACTATTCTTTTATGACGCCATAACCAATAAGTCTCCATCTCTGGCCCACTCTTCTTGATATTGTAACTTTTGCACCTTTTTCTGCGCAGATTGGTCTTTTGAGTGTGCACTCTACTTTGTTTTTGCCTAGTTCTTTGACAATTCCTACTGTTGCAGCAGAGTTTACATTAAGCATGAACATCTCTCCTTTCTTGATTGGCTCAACAACCAGTTTGTCTTTTGCTCCAACTACTCTCTTAAGCAGGTGTGTCTCTAGTTTTAGGCTGTACCACACTGGCGGAAGCTTTCCTGGCTTGCCGACAACACTCCCAACTAGCTGGTCTGATTTGACGATAGAGGGATCTAAATATGTCATTACTGCCATGCTTCCCCCTGGATGCACCTCTTCCATTGGTGCACCGCCTGCCATCAGGCTTGCTATTTTTGATTTTAGAGGCTTCCATTTTTTCTCGTTTGATGCATATCCTGGAAGTATCTCTATCTCATCTCCCACTTTTAGTTTGCCTTGTTTTATTGCCCCTCCCAAGACACCGCCGGTTATCTTGCTCGGTGCTGTCCCTGGCTTGTTTATGTCAAAGCTTCTTGCGATAAACATTATTGGGTCTTTTTTCAGGTCTCTCTCTGGTGTCGGGAATTTTTCCTGGATAGTTTGTAAGAGTAAATCAATATTGATGGAATGCAATGCGCTTATTGGTATTATTGGTGCGTCTTTGTATTTTGTGTCTTTCAGGAAATCCTTGATTTTTTTGTAGTTTTTTTCTGCAGCTGCTTCATCTACCAGGTCTATTTTGTTTTGCGCAACTATCACTTTGTCAATATGCATTATCTCAAGAGCCATCAGGTGCTCTTGTGTCTGCGGCTGCGGGCATTCTTCATTTGCAGAGATCAGTAATATTGCGCCGTCCATTATGTTTGCTCCGCATATCATTGTTGCCATCAGGCTCTCGTGTCCAGGAGCATCAACCAAGGATGCTTTTCTTAGTAATTCTGTATCACTGCCGCACTTCAGGCATTTATTTAGTACTGTGTAGCACTCTGGCTCAGGGCATTTTGGGCATTTGTATATGCTCATATCTGCATACCCTAATCTGATTGTGATTCCTCTCTTTATTTCTTCAGAATGAGTGTCTGTCCACTTGTTTGTTAGCGCTTTTACCAGGGTGGTCTTTCCATGGTCAACATGGCCGATCAAGCCTATGCTTATCTCTGGCTGGACTGCGTCCTTTTTAGAAGTTTTCTTTGTCTTTTTGACTGCTTTCTTTTTACCCATCTATGTCAGGAAAGTGATAAAGTCTTTATAAAGGTTACTCAAAACCAGAAAAATCTGAAGAAGTTAAAAAAAATTAGATTCTAATGTTATATAACAAATCCCTCAATCAATAAGACCACGTATACTTTGTTCATCCAATCAATCTTCCATCTATTCTTCCCCTAATTCTTCTATATGCGTTCTCACACTGTCCATTGCGCCGTACACTTTTACGCCAGGAAGGACTTTTTCATCTGGTGCAAGAAGTCTTGGCTTGTCCTCATGCATTGTCAGTAAAATCATTGCAGTGCTCTCTACACTGTCAACTGTCTCAGGGCAGACATTAAGGACAACAATGCATTGCTTCCCTATCAATTCCTCTATTTTATAGCTCTCTTTCAGGTCAGCAACTACTTGTATGTCTCTCTCAACAGGTCCTAGGTCAAGAAGTAATATGTATTCCTGTTTTTTAGCGTGCATCTCTGCACCTTTTATTTGGGCAACTCTTATCTCGAATTTCTCAAAATCTTTGAATGTAAGTTTTATTGGATCACATGCCATTATAATTCACCTCGCTTTTTTATTTTATTTATTTTTTTATAAATTTATGCTTTTTTCACCACATAGAATAGTTCATTGCTTTCCTTGATTATCTCAAACTCAAACCCTAATCTTGTAAGCATCTGCTCCAGCCATCTTCTGTAGGGTTTTCTCATCGGCCCGCCTCTCAAGGTTTTCATTGAAAAACTGATCACCAGCCATTTTGCATTGACTGCTTTTATCAGTGCTTCACTTGTTTTTCTCCCTTTTTTCCTCTCAATCTCGTCTAAGATTTTAAACATGAAACAGATGTCTGCTTCTGGAAAGACATCCAGCATCTCTGGATTGTTTGTAGTCTCAACCAAGTCAAGAGGCATCGCTTTTCCTTTTATTCCCATTTTTTTAAAGCACTTCTCTAGAAATTCACAGTCAGCTTCATTAAGTTCAGATGCATAATATTCTGCCTTGACTTTCATAAAAGGATAGCTTACTGGATTCAAGCCACACCCTAAATCAAGGATCACTTTTGGCTTGCCTGTTATTGCAAATATTTTTTCATAGATTGTTGGATAAATAGATAATCTTTCTTTTGTTGACAGATGTGTCTCTAATATTTTTTTATAATCTCCTTCTGAAAGATAATTCTCCCTATCTTCTGCTGCTTTTGTCAAGAACACCCCGTAGATTCTTCGTAATACTGCCCGAACATGCTTAACAGCCTGTTTATAATCTTCAGAACGAGTCCTTCCTTCAGAAACAACCCTCAGGGCTTTCGGATTCTGCTTGAAATATTTTATCACTTCTGCCCTAACAAATCTGTCGTCTATCTGATTGAACTCTTTTTTTTCTTTTATTTTTAAGATCAGCTGTTTTATCTCGCTCATAGAATTATTATTTTGTTTAGCTTATTTAAACTTTTTCACAAAGTATTCTTCTCCACACTCACTTCTGAATTGCCATCAACTATTATGTCTTTTTTTGCATAGCCTGCAAAGTTCTGCTGGATCAAGGCATTTTCAATATTGAGTATGTCTCCGTCGCAGGTACGGGCGATTATCCTGGTATTATCTCGTGTGTATGACACTAGTTGTGCATAATCTCTCCCTGCTGTCCCGTCGCATGCAAAGTATACTGGGCAGTCTCTTTCATTTATTGTCTTTTCAACAAGCTCTCCGTGCTGTATCTTTCTTCTTTGCTTGAACACACGCACATTTCTTCTTCCAGGCTCTATATTTTTGAGTTTTGAATATCCTACAGGCATGCGATTAAAAAGAGTCTGTCCATCTTTTCTCATTATGACTAGAGAGTATTTCAAATCATTTTTTGAGCCGCCAATGACTCCGGGATATCTTATTGTCTGCATGTTTGGTTTTTCTATGCAGCAGAAAGTGCACTCTCCCATCCTGCCCCACCCGCGTGATGCATAATCAAGCGGGTCTTGGAATTCACAGCAAGGGGTCCATATTCCTGCGGGGGAATATACCTCAAAATCTTCTCCTCTCAAGACATGTTTTGCCTGGTTGATCTTGTTTGTCGCTACTTTGTCTGCGGTCTCTATTATTGCCAGGCTCCCTTCTGGATTGACTAAGGTTGATATTGTCACGATTGTTTTTTCAAAGTCATCTTTCATCTCAGTAAGGACGTTTGATAATAATACAAGGTCTGTTCTCTTGAAATCTTTTTTTGTTCTTTTTGATTCTGTTATTGTGACTTCAAGGGGATCTAGTAAGTTGATGTTCTGTCTTGCGTATGCATTTTTCCTGCAATATTCGTCCCTGAATTTATTGAATAGTTCTATGTTCTTTGGATATTTTTCATTGGAATACACAGTCACTCTTCTTTTCCTCCCAACACCCAGCTCTTTTTCAACTTCTGCAAGATTTGTGAAGAAGTTTGCTATTGCAAATGCGCTTGTTCCTGGGCCAGAGCCTATGTCAAGTATTCTCATCCTGTCTGGCAGCAGGTCTTTTCGCAATAGTTCAAGCAGGACATTCTGGACTTTTGCATAGTTTTTTGGCATGTAATGTGTCATGTAAGGTATTACATACTTGTCATAGTTCACGTCTCTTTCAGCACTGTATTGTCTTAGAATATTCTCAAGTTCTGGAAGTCTTGCCTGGACATGTTCTTGGTTTCTGCCTACAATGCCTGTGAGCATCTCAGCAATATGCGTATCTATCTGATGCGCGCCGTTTGGCTTTATCCTTTCAAGCATTTGCTCTAGAACTTTAGATTGTCCAGCCATCTGCTCCACCTTCTGTAATCTTTTAGTTTCCATTTTCCTGCTTTCTGAAGTTCTGGTATGCTGCAGGGTACTGATGTTTCATCACATTTCAGGCAGGCTCCATCACATCCTTGCACAGGCTCGAATCTGCCGTCTTTCTTTATGTGTATCGGCGTGTCAATCCCTTCGCAGTTTCTTGATGTCATGAATTCTGCGTTCATGCCTTTTAATACTGGTTTTCCATCTTTTTTTTCTTCAGTCAATTCAAATTCCATGCAGAGCGCGAATGTTATTCCTGCATTTTCACAGATCATTCTCATGAAGTTGAACAAGCTTCTTCTGTAGTCTGCGCTCTTGTTAAGGTCATTGAATATCTTTTCTGGAAAATCCTGCTCCTGAAAATATGGTTTTCCTTCAGATAATTGGTTGTTTATCCTTTGCTTGATGCTTGTTGGTATGTCAAGCACGCTTGTTATTATGTGCTTTACTCCTTTGTTTGCGTATTTCTTTATCATGAATTCGAGGTCTTTAAGTTTGTCTGTCCTTCCAGGAATTATTGGGTCTATTCTCACTACAGTTGGCACTCCTGCTGCAACTAACCGGTCTATGTTTTCATTGAGCATCTTTGTATCTGCTGCATGAGGTATTATTTTCTGCCGGATATTTTCATTGGGTGTCAATATCGTGACTTGCGCAAAATTATATTTGTTCTGCTTGAGCAGTTCAATTGCTTCATCGGATATCCTTGATTTTGTTATGATTTCTATCGGCAGGTTTCTTTTGTTGAATTCTGCGATTATTTTCTCGCTTAGCCTGTATTTTTCATTGATTTTCTGGAATGGGTCTGTTGCTGCAGAGAGGTAGCCGCAAGAACCTATTGATATCTTGTCAAGCTGCTTGGCGACTTGCTTGTCAAAGTCCTTGAATACTGTGATGATTTTTTTCTGTAAGTATAAGCTGAAATATCCATATCCCATCGCATTTGCATAGCAGAAGCAGCAGGAGTTTGAGCACCCATTATATGGATTTACAAGAAGTCTTTCTGCAGTGCATTCTCTTGCATGATTTGGCTCGTAGGATTTGCTCCAGCCATGCATCTCTTTTTTTGAGTCTACAAGTATGTGCGGTACTGGATTTTTCAGTATCTCATATTCTTTCTTTCCCACCTTTATTTTTACCAAAAATATCCCCTTATATCCTTATTGCCCTTAAATAAAACTTTGTTGTATCGATTACCTTGACTTTTATAGTCTGCCCTAAAACAAAATCACCTGAAACAATTACTGGCTTGTAAGCATGATTTCTGCCGATGAATGTCCCCTCTTTGCCATGCTCGTCTATTATTATTTCTCCTTCCCAGTGCCTCCATTTCCTGTTCTGGCTGAATGCAGTCCACTCAAATTGCGAGCTTATTGTTCTTGACCTCTCTTTTATCTCTCTTCCAGGTATCTGGCTCTCTCTTTTTTCTGCTCTTGTTCCAGGTCTTGCAACAAAACGGGAAATATTGAGAATATTTGGCTTTACCTGGTCAGCTAAAAGCAGGCTATCCCTGAATTGCTCCTCACTCTCTCCTGGAAATCCGACTATGATGTCTGTTGCTGTGGTTATCTCAGGAATATCCTCCCTGAATCTTTTTATGATGTGCTTGAAATCCTCTATTTCATACGGCCTGTTCATTGATTTCAAGACCTTGTTGTTTCCGCTCTGCACAGGAATGTGTAAAAATTTAAACATTTTTTCGTGTTGAAACACTTTTATCAGTTCCTCCAGGTTCTGCAGGACGCTCTTAGGATTGGCCATCCCTAATCTTATCTTGAAATCTCCTGGCAGCTCAACTAGTTTCTTCAGTAACTCTGCAATATTTGTCCCAATATCCACACCATAGCATCCTGTGTCTTGTGCAGTTATCCATATTTCCTTGCATCTGTCTTTTACACACTCTCTTATCTCTTCTATTATTGATTCAACAGGGTATGATATTAAGTCGCCTTTTATTAGTTTTACAGAACAATAAGCACACCTCCCGATGCACCCTGTTGCAATCGGCACTATTCCAATGACTGGATTCTTCCTCACTCTAGGAAGATTTATCTTTGGTTTTTTATTGCTTGCCAGCACAGAGACTGGATTGTCGTGCAGTGTCTCTTCAACAACAGAGACTATCTTGCGGATATTGTGTGTATTCACCAAAGAAGCCTCTGGAACAAGCTCTCTTAATGGTGCAATAAGGTGTTTTGGTATGCATCCTGAAATTATAATTTTTTTGTAGGGGTGCTCTTCTTTTATCTTTCTTATCTCCTTAAGTGCGTTTTCATCCCCTTTCACAGTGCAGATGTTCAGTATGACAATAAATGCATCTTCAACAGTATCAACTATCTTGAAATCTGCTTCAGAGAGAAGCCCTTTCATCATCTCTGCCTCTGCAAAGTTTGCACTGCAGCCATGTGTGTTTATGCATATATTTGTGCTCATGAGAAAAAGTCAGTTTCACATATATTTAAAGCTTCTCCAATAGCGCCTGCGTAGTCTGCAAATTAATTATTAGTATTTAATAAATCTGGGGTAAACGCAGTCGAAGAAGTGAGACGCAGCGCGCTATTGGCTCTGTGCATTTTTCTTGGCAAGCTTTCTTGATTTTGCCTGCTCTAAACTAATCATGTGCCTGCACTCAACACACCATTTTCGCATAGGAGAATAACTCTGTATCTCTATTCCGCATCTTTGGCATTTAATTAGTTCTCCCCCCATGCTATTGAATAAACCTGCTTTATTTATAAAGTTATGCTTTTGTAT
>CAZXEZ010000042.1:0-9527 GCA_964640255.1 uncultured Methanosarcinales archaeon
ATTAGGATAGCTTTCATTTACTGTTATGTTATGCGCTGTTCCAGGTCCGAGGTTCTGCAGCAGTATTGTATAACGCATTACTGCGCCTATTATTGCCGGGCTTGGGCTCACGTTCTTTGTTACGTTTATTGTAGAATGTAGCGGGACTTGAGGAAATCCACAGCAGATTGACTGAACGTAGGGATTATTGCTGCAGTCAGATACGTGTGCATTGGTATTGCTGGATATTGTTGCTATGCAGCCATATGGGTATGCACACATTCCTGATGTTGGTGTGTAAGTACAGGTAAGGTTTTCGCTGCTTCCGCTTATGTTTGCAGAATAATTATAAGGAACACTTGAATTTGGCAGTGCAACATGTGCATTTGTGATATTGCTTAAATTCAAGAAAGTTGTTCCATTAGCATAGATTGTATTTCTACCTGAAAGGTCTTGACAGCAGATGCTTGTGTTATAATTGCTTTGTGTTGGAAGCTCTGCGTGTGCATTTGTTGTTGCTGATATGCCAAGCACTTTTGTCTCTCCTGGAAGACAGGCTATTCCTGTCCTTAATGTACAGCTTAATAGCCCTTGATTTGGCATGAATTGATAGACATAAAATGCGTCTGTTGCAGCAAGATTCTCTCCTGTGCCTGTGCAGTTTATTTCATAATAAAAAGGCGTTCCTTGTGTGCTGAATGTTGCTGTGTAATTATAGATGTCATTGCCAGTTGCATTAAATGTCATGTTAAAGAACGGTCCAAATGCTCCTGTTGTGTTTAATCTTATTTTACAGCTTCCATTCGTATTGTTTGCCGAACCTGTTGCATTTGTGAAGTTTGCATAGAAAGACATTGGAATGCCGGTGAATTGTGTTGAGAAGTCAGAATCATCCCATATTGTCAGGTTTGTTGCAGTTCCTCCTGCATACGCGCTGAAGTGGTCTACTGTGAATATGATATAATCACCCATGTCTGTGAATGGTATGTCTGTTATTTCCCATTTTCCAGGACAGGCGAATGCTGTTGTATCAAAATCAGCACAAGCTCTTATCACGCTTACCTCTCCTGTTTTTGCAAGTGTTATTGTTGCGCTTCCTACATTTATAGGGTCTATTGCAACTACCTCTGTTCTTAATTCCTCTATCTTGCCTATTTTTGCATTTATTTCCTCTGCATCAACTGCGTTCAGTATCACTCTTGAATCTCCTTGTATTAATTCTACATCAACATAATCATCATCCCTGTCAGATATTGTATAATCTCCAGAATTAAATGTTTCATCTGTTATCAATACAGAAGGTATTGTTTTGCCGAACTCAAAAATATCTGATGTCTCTCCTACATGCAGTTTGAATTTTGGGACTATGCCCCCTATTAATGGAATTGTCAGCGTGATTGTCTCTCCAGGAAGTGCTGTCTGTCTGGATAATGTGTAGTCTGCCCAGCCCTCTATCCATACTGGAATCTCGTCATTTGCATTGTGATGAAACTGGACTACAAGTTCATGAGGCCCTCTCTCAACACTGTCAATGATTGTGTCAAAAGTATAGTCTTCCTCTATTTTCTTGCCCACAGATCTTCTGTTCTGGTCTTTTATCGCATCATTTAATTCTGGTGCTGGTTCTGGAGCAGGTTCTTCTGGTGTCTCTAACACCTCAATTACAATTATTTGTTTTATTGTCTCCTGGCCGTCTGATGCAAATACAGAGATTAGTCTCTCCCCAACAAAGTCTGTTTCAGGTTCTAGTTTCAGCTGCTGTCCAGATACCTCTAAGCTGATGCTGCTTGCTTCTGATGCAAGGTAAGTCAGGGCATCTCCATTCGGGTCTATGAAATAATCATTCAGATTCAATACCAAGAAATCATTTTTTACTATTGTGAATGTGGTGCTTCCTGTCCAAAAAGGTGCTTGATTTACTTCTTCTACAACGTGGCCTGTTACTGTCGGTTCTAAGTCTTTTACAAAAGATGCAAATCCAAAAACAACTGCAAGAAGTATTATTATCGCGAGCATGTCTTTTCCTACTAGACGCTTTTGCTTCATAAAAGCTTCACCCTCTTTCTTTTAGGCTTGCACTGCCAGTAAGCAAAAAACTCATCCATCTCCTTTTCTTTGCTTATCGGTGCCAGTAGTACTGTCCTTCCTAATTGCTCTATCTTTAGTCTCTGTAATATTCCTTTTTTGCCGTTCCTTCCTTTTAATGCATAAAAAAACCTGATTTTGTCTTTCTTTGGGAGGTGTATCAGGGCGTATGTATAGATGATTGCCTCGTTATTTCCCTCTTTTTTTGTTCCCAAATTAAAACCCCTTTCTTTTGTTAATTAAGTTAACAAACCTTTATAAGTTTTTCTATTTTATCTGGCTTGGTGAAAATATGAAAGTGCTTATAGTTGATGATGAAGAAGGCATACGTAATTTAGTGTGTGCATTTGTTTCAGGCAATGGTAATACAGTTTTAACTGCATCTGATGGTCTAGAAGGCCTTGCAGTTGCAAGAGAATTTAAGCCTGATGTGATTGTAAGTGATACACAGATGCCAAAGATGAGCGGCCCTGATTTCTTGGATGCTTACAGGGCTGAAAATTCCCAAGTTAAGGTGATTTTGATGAGCGGCGATGGATTGCAGGACATATGCAAGACATATCCTTCTGCTGCGAATTATGTTTTCTTGAAAAAGGCGTTTAATTATGGCGAATTCAGGCAGGTTTTTGACGAGCTATCACAAACCTCATGAACTTCTTGCA
The DNA here is from genome assembly GCA_964640255.1 of uncultured Methanosarcinales archaeon. GTDB lineage: Archaea > Nanobdellota > Nanobdellia > Woesearchaeales > ARS49 > WJJT01. Next base: position 2,727 of record CAZXEZ010000042.1, read on the forward strand.
GTTCTGGCAGAAATAGACTACTTTTCCCTTGTGTGTTCTTATCCTGCAGTTCTTTCCTGGAACCAGGTATTTATAACAGTGCTTGCAGAATCTTCTTTTCAGCTCTCTTGGTATCTGTACTTTGTATTTCATTGAGAGCTTTCTTGCTAAAGTCACATATCGATTGGATAATGAGGGATTTTTGTTGAATGCTTTTCTTGCCTGCTCAAATAAGTAGATTATTCTCTCTTTTGCTATCTGCTTCATTTCTTTTTGTTTCTTTGAATGTATCTTCTTCATTAGTGCTATTATTTTACCTAAAACTATATAAATTCTCCTCTTCTAGTTGATATCATGTTTGGGTTTTTGAAAAAGTTATTTAGCAGGGAGCCAGAGGTTCCTGATGAAGAGGTTGAATTAGATAATTTGCATTCCTGGTTTGATGAAAAGACCAAATCTAGCATAGAATCCTTGAACAATGAATTAAAAGAGGTTGGCCAGAGAGTTGATTCAGAGATTAAGCAGGCAAAGCAGAATCTTTATATGCTTAATGACGCAGAATTATTGAATCCAAACATTCCAGAAAGGGCAAAGCATTTCATGCAGGGAAACAGGGATGCGTATTCTAAAAAAATCAATTCTTTTCTTGACAGGATTCATATTCCGTACACCATAAGCGACTTTTCAGTGTTTCATTCTGCACTGCAAGGCGAACTAAAAGAGTTGACTCAAGGCACTGCAAAGTCTTTTCAGATACTGCAGGAGTTTTTCGCAAACGAGTCAAGAAAGGTCATGGCGAATGTGGGTGATATCTCTAAAGAGATAAATTCTTTTAAGCAGGCATTTGATACTGCAGGCCTTAATATTCTTGATGAAACTAAAAAGAGGATTTCTGATTTTCAGATAAAGCTTAAGTTAAGAAGTGCTCTTGAGAAAGACCTTGAAGCCAGAAAAAAAGAATTAGAGGAACACACTGAAGAAATCAGGAAACTCAGGGAAGAAATTGAGCTGCTGCAAAAGGATGGTGAGCTTAATGAACTGAAGAACAAGCTTAAGGAAGCAAGGTTTAAGATTGAGCAGACGCGGGAGAGGATTCTTGGCCCGTTTTCTGTTATCAATACTGCCCTGCGTAAGTTTGAGAGAATTACATATCGGCACAGGATGATTGTTCAGAAATATATTGATTCTCCGCTGGATGCCCTTTTGCAGGATCTGCATTTGAGCATACTCAAGGCACTGCATGACCTGGAAATGTCCATAATGAACAACAGGATTGAATTGAAAGACAAGAAAAAAGAGAAAACTCTTGAAGTAATGAAATTATTGACAAGGGAATATCTTGGAAGTTTCTTGACAGAATACGGCCAGATAAAGCATGAACAGGATAAGATTAAAAAGATGATTGCGAATCTTGATGTTGTTGTTCTTTTGAAAGAGAAAAAAGAAAGGATTGTAAAGCTGGAGAACAACAGGATTGACATTGAGAGAAAGATTGATGTATTTTCTAAAGAGCTTGCAAAAGTTGACATTGAAGAGCTTGAAAATAAGTTGGTTGATAATTTAAGGAAGATAACAAATGCAAAAGTGGTTTTGAAAAAGTAGAAAATTCTTTAAAAATGTTGAAAATTAGAAATTTTATGAAAAGTCTCGAACTGACAGTTCGAAAATATTGGAACAGGTTCAAACAATTTCCAAATTCAGGCGAAAACATTATTTTTTTGCGAAAATTGGAACTTCAAAAAAAGTTTCAAATTCAGGCGAAAACAGTGGTTTTCGGCGAAAATTCAAAATCTTCGATTTTGAAATTCACAAAAAACATTATTTTTTTGCGAAAGTTTTATATAATTTCTTTACTTGTTAATATACTATGGGGCCCTGCAGAACAGATGAAAAAATGTATGAATTATTAGCGCAAAATTTTGCTAGATATGGCTTTCCTATGATGCATGATGGTGTTGAAACTGCAGAATTGCCCATAGAAGAACTGATAGTAAGAACGCTTAAGGAAATGCCCAATCCTCGTTTTATTTTAGGAATACCTATTATTTTATTTAAAAATTCTGTTGACGTTACTAAACTGTATGGTCTTGCAATTGCGCAGGATTTAGTTAATCAAGTGGGCTGGATTTTAGAAGAGACAGATGCCGCTTTTACGCGCATTAATACAAACAAACAATATCTCAAAGAATTATCTACTCAGTTAGAAACATTGAAAAAAGAAGGAGAACGTGTTGTGGGAATGGATATAACTGACTGGTTTATTTCATATGCAAGAACAAGACAAACCAGAATCGGCAAAAAATGGAAAATTTTAAGCGGTTTTACCGAGGATAGTTTTAGCGAAGAATTAGAAAGGCGATGCAAATATGCCAAAGAAACTTAATCGTGATGAGCTGATAAAACTTCTTCAGATTGTTGATGAAAAGTTAGATGAAAACGCAGAATTAATTGCCATAGGCGGCACAGCCTTAAATCTTCTGGGATTAAAGAAAGTCACATTTGATGCAGACTTTATACTGGAAAATCCAGATCCTTTGTTAAAAGTAGATATTATTTTACACATAACCACTGCAGGTGTTGATACGCAGATACAGGATCCAGGAACAATCGTCATGTTTGAATTGCCCCATGATTATAAAAGAACTGTTTTAGAAGATAAAGAATTGAACCGGCTTTTTACAAAAATCCAGATAAAAATACTGCCGCCACTGGACGTGCTGATAACAAAATTAAGCAGATTTGATCCTAAAGATATCAAAGACATAACAGATATCTTAAGCAAGCAGAAGTATTCTCTTTCAACAATAGAAAAAAGATTTAATCAATTTTACCAGCTATTCCACGGAAACAAGCAAAACTTAATGAAAAACTTCTTGGCATTCAAGAAACTGTATTCTGAGCTACAGCCAAAGACGTGATTAATTGAGCAAATAGGCATCTTTGGCTAATAGCAAAAAACATACTAAATGCACAATGATTTATGTCTTCTGCTATAAACAAATAATCTGCAGAAAATTTGATTATGATTTTATTACGCTCAGCAACACATTTTTAAAAAGCTATATCTCTGTTCTTTCAGTTTTCCTTTGGGCTTTGATTATATAAATCTTTTTTTCATATATATCTTCAACTGAACAAACTTGTCAAAGATGTTTAAATACTGATTGATTTTTAATTTATTTTCTCGTCGATAAAATAGTTCTTGACAGTTTTATTCGCATCCTGGATTCAGATAAGAACCAACAGGAACATCGGAGACAATAAATCACTGCTCGTCTTTGTGGTACAAATCTAGAATGTAGATAACATTTCCATCCACTCTATAAGAAAGCCTAAAGGGAGGGATATAAAGTTCCCGTGTTCCTTTTCTAACAAAACGCATTGGTTTGCCCATTTCTGGATTTTCTTTTATCTTGGATAGCTGTTTGATAACCCTTTCTTTGATGGCATTACTCTTAATCTTCTGAAATTTCTTTTTGAAAAAGGGATCTAAAATAACATCTACCATTTTTTTATTTCATTTATGAAATCATCAAAGTCCATTTTAATGCCTTTTCCTGCTTCGATTCTTTTCATGGCTTCTTCAGTTCTTCTGGCAAATTCCATGTCTTCTTTCAGATTTTCATCTAGCTGGGTGGCTTTTTTCAGAATTAGTTGTTTATTATTTTTGATAACAACAATCTTATCTCCTTCATGAAGCCCTTTTCTCATTTCAGCAGGTATAACAACCTGTCCTTTGGAACTCATTTTAGTTATAGCAATATCCATTCTTAATCACTAAGTAAGATTAGTCTTACCAATTATATAAATCTTTCGGTTTTTTGCGGTGTCCACATTTGGTGACATTTATAGACACCTAGAGATTAGAATACTCTGATAAAGCAGCTAAGAAGAACAAAAAGAACAAGAAAAAATTTACAAAAAGACTTCTTTCATAGCTTCTGATTTGGCAGTGTATTCTTCGTCATTATTCACTTAATGAATAATATTATTCACTTTTATAAAGATTGGTATACTGCAAAACATAATTAAAGAAAAATGCAGCAGAGTTTCTCGCGCTTGCCAAGAATCTTAAATTAGTATTTTTTTCAGCAGCAGCCCTTATTTTTGATGATTATTCTGCTTTAAAAGTGATTGTTGCAGATTCTTGAATGTGCAGGGCAAGTATGTTTCCTAAGCAGTCAAACACCCCCAGTATTGCATTCATTAATCTGATTATCGCCATTGCCTCAAGAGTTTGTTTTTGAAGGTACAGTTTGTGTCCTTTGCTTAATAACGGTATTTTCCGCTGATACATGCTTGAATACAGGGTAAGTTCAAAAGAGTAATAAAGGTCGTAAAAGTCTTCAAGGTATTGTATTGATTCCCTGAAATAATCTTTTGTCTCTTTTGATAGTTTTATGTTATGCTCTTTTACAAAATTTGCCAGGTATTTGTATTCGTCTGTTATTTTTTCCAGGTTCCATAAAATAACATATTTGAAAGTGCAGTTTTTAGATAATGTTTTACTTAGGTATCTTTCGCAGAATATTGAAAATTTGTTATTGAGGCTTTCCAGGGTTCTGTCATTCAGTTTTTCATATTCTTTTTTTTCAATTAGTTCTAAAATGAATTTAGAGTATTCTACTGCAGTCTGAAAAGTTTTTCGTTCATATTTTGCATACTGTTCAGGCGTATCTGATACGACTATATCAAAGGATATTTTTTTGTCTGTTTTTTCAATTATTTCAAGTCCCACCACGTTCTTTAATGCCTCTGCTTCTGCTTCTTCCATGTCTCTTTTATCTGATATGTTCACATCAATATGGTCATAGCCTGCCTGAAACAGCTTACCTATAACTCTATGCACGTAAGGGATGAATGGTTTTTGTTCTATCTGTACACATTCCTGCTTTGACTTGATTTTTTCTGCGCTTACTATCAACAGGGGGCCTGCTTCTTCTATATCCACTTCCTCCCCTCTTTTCAGGCCGTATTTATCAAACCATTTCTTTGGAAGTATCACTGCATTGGATGTGCCGTGCTCAATGATTTTGCGCTTCATTTAACTGGTTGTTGATTAGCTGGTATTTAAATTTTATGTATATAATATACATTATTTAATAAATATATACATTAAGTATTTATTCTAACAAATGTTCACTAAGAAGTGATGAAACAATGGCAACCAAAAAAGAAAGCAAAATATTGCAAGCATTGAGGAATAACGGAAGGGCAAGTCTTGTAACAATCGGCGCAAGAACTAACATGCCCAAATCAACAGTATTTGATAAAATAACCAGATTAAACAAGGAAAAGGCAATACAGTTTACCTGCTTATTGCATTTTGAAAAATTAGGATTCAATGAACATCACTTATTTTTAATCAAGGCCAATAACAAAAAGCAGGAGCTTGAACAGTATCTTTCAGACAATACCCAAATAAACAATCTTTATACAAGCGTTGAATTTGATTTTATCTTTGAAACAGTATCTGAGAGTGAAAATGAAATAAAAGCGTTTTTATCGTCTTTAATGCAAAAATTTCCGATTAACTTCATTCAGAAAATCAGGCTTAACAAAGAGATTTGCAGAGAAAATTTTTGGAGGGACAAAAAATGAAACAGAATATAAAACTTGGATATAACATAAGACCAATGCACGCGCTTTATGCAGGAGTTTTAACTCTGGCAATGGCTGTAAGTGGTTGCGGAAGCGATGAACCATATGATTATGACAGTAGCAGTACAAGGCAGGCATATAATAATGTCAAGACGAATATGAAGCTTAATGGCAGGCTTAAGCATCCTGGCAAGTGGTCTGCTATTTTATTGAAAGCTGCTCGTCAGGACGGCGAAATAGAAACTGAACTGAAAATGTCTGACCTTGCTTGGCTTATCGAACTTGAGCGTAACAGAGATGATGAAGTATTTGATTGGCCAAAGGGCTTTCCGTCCAAGAAAAAATAACCTGCTGGAAAAAGCCGGTAATTTTTTTTATTTTTTTAATGAAAAATATGGCTTCAACATCAGCCGATTCATCTTTTGATAGATAAGCAATTTTTGCGAATGTCTTCAGCCCTCTGCGGGTCGATTGCTGCGCGCCCCGAAAATGTAATTTTGCTCTCTTGGGGTTATTTAGGGTGGTATTCTTTCCTCGCTGAAACGTGTATGTACCATACTCATCTTCATAAAAAAAGAAATAATTTTATTCATAAAATACTTGAAACTGCGGTCTTTTCGGGATACATAAAGGAACAGTTGTTTACCAAGGTTAACTAACTGTAAAAAACAGAAAGATTTAAATACTATTGGTTCATTATTGATACATATGGTTCAAAAAAGAAACAATATTGTATTGGACATAATTACGCTGTTAGTGAAGAAAGAAGACCACGTCAGAGGGATTGCCAAGAAATTGAATGAATCTCACTCTACTGTATCAAGAAAGCTGAATAACCTTAAAAAAGAGAATGTTGTTGATTATACAAAAGAAGGCAAAAATAAGACATTCTTTCTGAAAAAGAACATTATTACAAAAAGTTATATTTTTAAAGCAGAATTAAATAAACTCATAAAATTATTAAGAAAATACCCTGAACTGGGCATTATTTTTGAAGAAATCCTAAAGAAAACAGATGAAAAGCTGATTATTCTTTTTGGAAGCTATGCCAAGGGCATGGCTAAAAAAGGCAGCGATATAGACATTTATATTGAAACAATAAATAAAAATACTAAAAAAATAGTCGAAGAAATAAATTCCAAGATAAGGGCCAAAATAGGGCCTTTTGATGCAAAATCCCCTTTAATAAAAGAAATTATTAAAGATCACACAATCATAAAA
>CAZXEZ010000043.1:0-9229 GCA_964640255.1 uncultured Methanosarcinales archaeon
TTAAATGAAGGATAATATAAATATAATCATGGTTCAAGAAATTTATAAAAAGATTTATATAACTGAAAAGCATATAACAAACGAAATGGGGGACATACCAGAAGCAGTAGTTAAGAGCCTTTCTGAAACTAGAGTTCCTTATGCTGTTATTGGCCATGCTGGCTTTTATTTTCACTTAAATGAGCGCAAAGGAAGCCTTGTTGAGGTTGTTGCTAATGCAAAAATTCCTGGCACTACTCTTATTGATAGAGATGATATGGGTCCTCTTGCAAAACATTATGAAGCGATTATAGACACAGCAGAAGAAGTGCCTGTGGGCAAGTATACACTAAAAGTTGCTTCTATTTCTTATTTAGTTGCAGATAACCGAATAAGGAATCTTACACAGTTGCCGTTTATAGCATTTGCAAAAAGCGGCAGAATTGACAGGGCGCTAACAGAAGATGTAAGATGCATGTATAAAGCTCTTGGTTTAAAAGAAGAACACTGGCCTGATTTCTTGCAATTTTTATATGATTTTGCACCTAGATGCCTTCACGAATAAGCTGCTCTAAAACAAAATACCTGTCTTCTTTATTCATAGATTTTAATAAATCTCGAATGACTTCTTGATTTATTGGATTTTTGGCTTTTTTACTTGCTTCGACCAGAAAGTGTATATCCTTCTCGTCCTTAACCTGAATGCTGTTTCCGCTCAATTTGGCGGCAATCAAATACTCTATTGGACTGACTTCAAGTCTTATATTGGTATTTCCTCTTCTTAAACATAACTCTTCTCTTCTTATAAGCTGCTCTGACACAAGTTCTTCAAAACCCTTTAATTCAAAAGGTTCTGTTACATAATTAACCATAATAGGACCTATTTCTACATAACTTGGCTTGTTAACAATTCTATGCTGTGGATTCAGTGCAGCTAATTCATTAAAAAACAGTATTGCATTTTCATCTGCAATGTACATATCAATATCTCCTGTTTTTCTTAATTTATCTGAATCAACAGTTTTAATGTCTTTTCTTCCAGATTCTGTTTCCATGCTTGCTATTTGGGCTTGAGCAGCAACCCCTCCAAAGATAAAGTAAGAAACATTTTGTTCGTCTAGAGCTTCGCTTAATATTTTCAATGCCTGAAAAAGTTCTCTGTCCTGGATGTTATAATCGCCTTTCATTTTATTGATTGTAAAAATTTAAGAAGCAGGTCCTGCTTGGTCTCTTAGATAAGCGCCAGTTTCTACTCTATCTTCACGCAATTCTTTGAGCTTATCAGAGTCTATCAATCCACCCAATAGGAAAGCTCTCACAAGAGGATCGTTTCTATCCAAAGAACCGCCTTTTGTCAGTACAGTGCTTATCTTTCTTCCTAGCTCTGAGTTAAAATCAGGAGTGCCTGAAGCATATGCTGGTCTAATTGTTTGCGCTATACCATCAATATACGGCATTATTGAACTTAATCCTAAATCTTCTGCCTCTTGCACAGCTTCTGCAACATCTGCCTCTCTCTCAGCATCTACGATTGCCTGAAGCCTCTCTTCTCTGTAAGGACTGTTCAAGCTTCCTTCCCTTATTCTGACACCAGGATCAGAGATAACTGTTCCTGTCTGATACAAGCATCTTAAGTTCTCAACCATCTGGCCCCACTCACCAAACATAAATCTGCCAAGTGTAGCCAAAATAATGTCGTTTTGTTCTTCTCTGTCTGGAAATCTCATTTTTCTCTTCACCCCGAATTACACCTAATTAGACGCTTCTAGTATTTAAACCTTTCTATTTTTACCATTAATGAGTGGTAAATATCACAAGCTTTATAAATGGCTATATTTTCAATCATAGTATGATATACAGAATCGAGCTATATTACAATGACTTTAAGATAAGCAAGAATGGAAGACCTGAAAAAGATCCTGCAGTAAGGTCTCTTTTAGAGAACAAACTTAGACCATTAGCAGCACAATTTGGTGTTAAGCCAAAATCAATAGAGCCTGCTACTATGCCAGGCAAATTCATAAATACACGGTATATAAAAAGAATCGCATTTACCGCAGATGATTTTGAGAATGCATGGAGGTTTGCCAAAAAAATAAAGCCAAATGGCAATGGAAATGGCAAATCATATGCACAAGGAACAGGCTTTGCAGACATGGTTAAGATTGCTTGGTAAAAACATATATTGAATTAAAAAAAAGAATAATTTGGCATATTCAAAATAATTAATTTATTCTCAATACTAAGAACTTGCTTAATCAATCTCTTGCATATAGTCAATATTTTTACCGGGATTCCCGGTAAATTTAGACGCATAGATAATCCAGGTATTTAAAGAAAACGATTATTATACTTGTGCTATGAGATATATTATTCGACGATTCTAATAGAACAATAAGTCGAAATCTTTAAATACTTCAAAGACAGTATAAATACCATGACAAATTATGAATCAGAATCAAATATAGAACTTTATCAATCTAGAGTAGAGCCAGCTATATTAAGAAAAGGAAAAGGCGATTATGTCAATTTACGAACGTGTGATAATCCTAAAGTTTTAGAGGAATTAGCAGAGGAATTAACTGCTGCTCAATCTAAAGGTATTGAAAGAGTTTTTGTTCCCTGGCTAAGCCCGCCATATAATCGGATTATTGGATATGGTACTTATACAAAAGATCAAGCAAGATTATTAAGCCGCAGAAATTCTAAAGAAGGGTGGGTCTTTCCTAAATTTGGCAGCTTTTATGGAATTGCTGAAATAAAAAAAGTAATTGAAGCATGCTCAGAGCAGTCTTTATCTTAAGAATTGATGTATAATTCTACAAAAGCCCGATTACAAAATTTTCTTGATACTAAATAAGGCACTTTATGTGAGTTTAATTCTTTTTCTAAGTCGATTAAAGATTTGTCAGTTATTGTTGATATTTCATGGTTTTTATCAGAAATGTTCAAATCTGCAATGTTTAGATAATCTTGTCTTTTCATAGACTCTGCGGAAATAATAATTAAAGGAATTTCCCACGCCCCAATAATTGCATGAGGATTAAAGCATATCTGATCCTGTTCTTTAATTGGACGACCTTTTTTATCTATTTTATGGGCAAATGTATATTTGTGGAATAGACCAAGAACTTTGTTTAAGTCTTTTCTTGAAATTATTTCGATTCCTAAATCGCATTGTTTTCCTTCTGCCACAACTAACCCTCTATATGTTTTTAAATTTTTTCTAGATAATCTTTTTCCGTCTTTATCATAGAATCTTAATCCTTTTGGGTTTTCTTCCCAATCACCTATTTTATAGATTGCAATTCTATCTACTACTGAATTAACTAAATTATTTCGAGAATAAACTGGACCAAATTTTGATAAAACCTCTAAAAGTTCTTCAAGATGTGCTTTTGGTTTTCCTTTTTCAAAATCTAAGTCAGAATGAAGATAATTAACTAAGAACGGTGTTGTTTTCTTTGGCCGTTCATTGTAAATATTATATCCTGTTATTATGCCTTTTGAAATTATAGGGAACAATAATTTTCGGTATTTTCTCAATATGCTTTTATCGAATTTTTCTTTTTGCAGTATATTAATATATTTCTAACCTATTTAAATCTTTCGATTTTGTAATCACTTCAGGGTTACAAAATCAACAAAAGTAATCAAATCTACTTCCATATTCCAAATAATTAATTTATTCTCAATACTAAGAACTTGCTTAATCAATCTCTTGCATGTAATCAACAACAAGGCTTATTATTTTTCTTACAGTCTCACTACAATTTTTAAAATAGATTTTATCCAGTACTTCAGTTCCATAATTTCTGATTAGATCGCTGATGAGTGCATGAATAAAAGATTGTGTTGCTGAATCAATGCCCTTAAAGTCTAGTGTCACCTCTTGCCCTTTTTCAAGCGCAGGGATTATTTTCTTGATTCTTAGGTCTCTTGCCAAGTCTTTATTCTCTGCAAAACTACCCACGACAGGCAATAATTTGATTTCAATCATATGAATCTTGGCCTCCTGTATTGTTCTTTTCTTCTCTCCTTAACAGTTTTAATGTAAATATCTCGAATAAGGTCTAAAAGAGTTGAAAATTCTTGTGTTTCATCCAGATTTATGTCGATTCCTACTACCGTCCCTTTCCAGAAAGAAAAGTTCTCTCCTGCAGAATGCCTGTCTTTAAATGGATCTGCGTATAGCTTGATTTTTCCTGGCTTGCTTTTTAATAGTTTATACATTGCATTCCCGCTGTATATCATAAAAAAATCTCTGTTCACTTTTGCTATTGATTTGATGAAAAACAGCCCTGCACCTGCATTTTGCTCTGTACCACCAAACCTGCGCGTGGCACCAGTGATTCCTGGAGTCAATGCTAACTTAATTGCTTCTAAATGCGTTGAAGCAGAATGTGATTTATTTATTGTTTTTTTGATGCCGACACCAGTATCTGCTATTCCTATTCTTATAGTATTGCTTTTTTTGTAATACTGTGCTGATACTATCGCACCATGTCTCGTATGAGCGTGTTCAAGGACATTTCTCACTAATTCACTGATTATGTACTTGATTGGAGAAGCTTGTTCTGGTTTTAAATGAAGCAGGGGAATCATGTCTGTTATGAATTTTGTAAGCTCTTTGGAATCAGTTATTCTGGTCAAAGGAATAAAACGTCCTGCTGGTTCGTGTTCTGTGATTTCAATCTCTGATTTAATGTTTAAAAGCCTGAATAGCCCCATTCTTTCCAGATAATGTTTTGATGCAGCTTCTAATTTTTCGCAGTGTATGTTGGCTGGTTTAACTGTCAAGCCTAAAGCAGCAACCAGGGATAAAACCACTGGATGTATTGAAATCCACTTTTTATTTGCAGTTATCTCTAATTGGTCAGGGCTCGAACTATCAAAATTCCGTAGAAACGCGTCTATGTTTCCTAAAAATGCGCTGTTAGGCAGGTATATCTTCATTTTATACCGGGAATCACTCAATATTTATAAAAGTTTTGTTTTTACCGGGATTCCCGGTACTTTTTAAGGAAACAGAAAAGCCGGTAAACAACCAAATTTATCCTCTCAACCAAACCCCTGAATTCAGCCATTACAAGCCCTGTACTGCCAGAATTCAAACAAAAGGTTTATAAATAACCAGCGTTTCTTAATCTATAGAGGTGAAGACCCTGTTCTAGTAAAATGAGCGAAGAAAATAATCCTGAAACTAAAGCAAAATCTCATGAACACGCGAGCTATGGTGCCAAGGAAATCCAGGTTCTAGAGGGCCTGGAAGCTGTCAGGAGGCGTCCTGGCATGTTTATTGGCTCTACAGACCTCAGGGGAATGCATCACCTGGCTTATGAAGCCATAGACAACTCTATTGACGAAGCTCTGGCAGGCCACTGCTCTAAAATCAACGTAATAATCCAAAAAGACGGTTTCTTGACAGTCATAGACAATGGAAGGGGTATTCCTGTTGAGATACACCCTAATTTCAAGAAGTCTGCGCTTACAGTTGTTCTGACAGTCCTGCATGCAGGCGGTAAGTTTGATCATAATGCTTACAAGGTCTCAGGAGGACTTCATGGAGTAGGAATTTCTGTAACCAATGCTTTATCTGAAAAATTCATTGCAGAGGTCAAGAGAGATGGAAAACTCTACAGGCAGGAGTTCTCTAAAGGTCTTCCGATTGCAGATATACAGGAAGTCGGTCCTGCTGAAGGCACTGGAACAACAATAAAATTCATTCCAGACTTCACAATAATGGAGCAGAATGAGTTTGATTTTGATATTCTTAAGAAAAGAGTGAGAGAGCTTGCTTTCCTTAACAAGGGAATATACATAAGCTTGACAGACGAAAGGACAGGCAGGGAAGAATCTTTCAAATATGACGGCGGAATAAAGGAATTTGTTGATTTCTTAGACAAAAAGAAAACTCCTCTTCACAAGCCTATCTATTTTGAGGCTGAAAAAAACAGCTTTAAGATAGAGGTGGCATTACAGTACACAACTGATTTTGGTGAGACTGTCTTTAGTTTTGCAAACAACATAAACACACATGAAGGCGGAACTCATCTTTCAGGATTTAAGACAGCCTTGACAAGATGCATCAACAAATATGGTGAAAAGCAGAATATGTTTGGAAAAGCTGTCAAAAAATTAAGTGCAGATGATATCAGAGAAGGACTCACAGCAATAATTTCAGTAAAAGTTCCTAATCCTCAATTCGAGGGACAGACAAAGACAAAACTTGGCAATTCAGATGTAAAAGGCGCTGTTGATTCTGCAGTGACAGAGAACTTAAGCGCTTATTTTGAGGAAAATCCCTCTACAGCAAAACACATCATTGGAAAATGCCTTGAAGCAGCAAGGGCCAGAGAGGCTGCCAGAAAAGCTAGAGAATTAGTGAGAAGAAAAGGATTATTGGATGTAAGCACACTCCCCGGAAAATTAGCAGACTGTGCCTCAAAAGATCCTGTAAAATCAGAATTATTCTTAGTTGAAGGAGATTCTGCAGGCGGTTGTTTTTCTGGAGACACTAAAATTGCTTTGGTTGATGGAAGGAATTTGAGTTTCAAGGAATTAGTAAAAGAACACAAAAAAGGCAGGAAGAATTATTGCCATACTTTAAACAAAAACGGAAACACAGAGATTGCTATGATTGAAAATCCTCGGATTACAAAAAGAAATGTTGAAGTGATAAAAATTATTCTGGATAATAACGAAGAAATAATCTGTACTCCAGATCACAAATTCAGATTAGCAGATGGCACGTATGCAGAAGCAAATAAGCTTAATCAAAAACTGAGTTTAGCACCGCTTTATAGAAAACTATCTGAAATAAAAGGCAGAATAACCATTAAAGGATACGAGATGGTGTTTGATCCGCAAACAAAACACTGGACTTTCACTCATCTTTTAGCAGATAGATATAATCTCAAAAACAATGTTTACACAGACCAGTTTTCTGATAGACATCACAAGGATTTTAACAAGCTCAATAATAATCCAGAGAATCTGATAAGGCTTCCTAAAGAAGATCATATGCAATTGCATAGAGATGCAGTAAAAAGAACGCTCTTACGAGAGGATGTAAAAGAAAAGTGCAGAATAATCAGGCAAACTCCGGAATATAAAGAAAAAATAAGAAAGACTATGCTGTCAATGCATGATAAATTAAGTAAAAGAGCAAAGAAACAATGGCAAAATGAAGAGTATAAAGAATATATGATTAAAAAATTCAAAGAATTCTATGAAAGCAACTCAGAATATAGAGAAGAAAATCTAAAGAGATTAAATGAAGTGCAAAAGAAATACTGGGAAAGCAAAGAAAATAGGATAAAACAATCAAAAAGAACTAAGGAATTCTTTGAAAAGCATCCTGAGAAAAAGAAAATATTGTCTAAACCAGCTCAAAAACAGTGGGATGACAAAGAGTTATTAAAATGGAGGTCTGAAAAAACCAAAGAGCAATGGACTGATGAATTTAGAAAGCAAAGAAAAGAAGCCTACGACAAAACATATTATAAGCATACTATAGAGTTCATTAAAACGCTAATTGACAAAAAAGGCAGCTTAGAAAACTACGAAGAAGAACGAAAAAAAGTGAATAACAAAAACCTATTGAAAATAGAGACATTTTCTAAGAAATTCTTTGAATCAGATGATGATAAAATGCATGAAGCAATTCTATGCTATAACCATAAAATCAAGCAAATAATTAAATTAAATCAAAAAATGGATGTTTATGACCTGGAAGTCAAAGGAACTCATAATTTTGCCCTGGCTGCAGGGGTTTTTGTTCATAATAGCGCTAAACAAGGACGTAATAGAGAATTCCAGGCAATCCTTCCATTAAGAGGTAAGATCATTAACGTCGAAAAAGCCAGATTGATCAAGGTTCTGAAGAATGAAGAAATTGGAACAATGATCACTGCAATCGGCACTGGCTTAGGCGATGAATTTAATGCAGATAAAAGAAGGTATGATAAGATCATAATCATGACAGACGCAGATGTTGACGGAAATCACATCGCTTGTTTATTGTTGACATTCTTTTACAGGCATATGCGGCCATTGATTCAGGCTGGAAAGATTTACTTGGCAATGCCTCCTTTGTATAAGATCAAGAAAGGAAAGAAAGAATACTATGTCTATAATGACGATGAAAAAGAGAAATTATTGAAAGAATTAGGAACAGAAGGAATAGGCATACAGCGATACAAAGGTCTTGGTGAGATGAATCCAAAACAATTGTGGGAGACAACAATGGACCCAAAGACAAGGATGCTAAAACAGATTGCTATTGAAGATGCTGTCCACGCAGACGAGGTATTCTCTGTCTTAATGGGCGATGATGTAGAGCCTAGAAGGGAATTCATCAAAGAACATGCAAAAGAAGTAAGTGAGTTAGACATTTAATAAGCAAGTGAATTGGATATTTAGTTCTGCGCGACATTGTGAGGACGAGAGAAGAGTTAAACACATATTTGCGTGAGCAAATATCATATAGATTGCTTCTCGAGAACGAACAAAGAACGCTTTGCCTCAAAATTTTTAAAATTTTGCATGCCAAAGAAGTTAGTGAATTGGATATTTGATTTATTCTTAAACATAGTTATAGTGAAGGTGGTAAATAGGGCCATTTACAAAAGCTTCCCATAATCCCATTTTCATTTTACTCAACTAATATAAAATCTATTCCCAACCTTTCTGCAGGGACTTTATCATTTTTATTGTCATCTCCTATAAATAACATTTTTGAATATTTGGTATCATAATCTCGTCTTATTTTTTCAAAAATTCTTAGATCTGGCTTAGACATGCCTAATTCATAAGACAAATAAAATCTATCAAATCTTGAATCAAGATATTCCCTTTCAGGAAACACCTCAAAACTATATTGGTCTACATTTGAAATAAGCACCAAAGGTTTTCCAGATTCGTAACATTCTTCCAAAAGAGCTCTGCCTTTTTCAGTTATGTATGCTTTTTTAGGAGCCTCTTTGAATAAATCAAGTACTTTTTTAATTGCCGCTTGATCACATTTACCGGCAAAATGTTTCTCAATAATTCTTTGAATGTTTTCAAAACCTCCTCTTTGTAGAAAGAAGCCATCGTTTTGGAGCAGATATACAACTGACTTGATATCAGTATTTAGAATCCTTGCCATTTCCAGGAACGTAGGAACCTTGGTTTCCGCAATTGTCTGCCACATATCAAAGCAAATTACGTCATAATTTTCAAAATTCTTTTTTACAGCCATTATTGC